>NZ_JBHIRS010000010.1:0-77092 GCF_042197365.1 Bartonella sp. AA168HLJHH
CTGTCTCACAATTTCTCCCTTCATGGTGATGTAAGTTATCAACAAAAGCTTCAGAAAACTGGTATAAGTGGTGCAAGTTTTTCAGGTGGCATACGCTATCAGTTTTAAAACAAAACTGTCAAAACAGCGTATTTCTTTTCTATGCATCAACAAAAAAGGCAGCAACAATATGCTGCCTTTTCGCTTTATAAGTTCTAATAACACTACACTATCCCTCCTTAAGAGAGCCCTTGCTTTTTCTACTGCCTGTAAAATCAACATCCACGCCCAACGCCGCAGCTGTTTAAAACAAAGTTTGAGACGCATCAGTGCTGTATTAGCAGCTCCAGCTTTTGTATGACAGATGGGAGCGAGGGTATTGCCTATTTCTGTTTGTGTAATCTCTGAAATAGGCAAACAGCCTAATTTAGGGAGAATATGGAGTTTTAAAGGTGAAAACAGTTTCCATCTTTACCATCATTTTTTAATTCAGCTTTACAACTTTCAAAAGCATCTAAGGCAATGTCTTTTAAATAATGGAAATTACGCATTGCCTCACGTTTTCGTTTCTCACGTTCTTTAATGGGATCATGACCATCACGAAGAACAGAGTGCTATTGGGAGGGGTGCCAATTCACGAGCTTGTTTTAAAGAGACATCTCTCAAAGCACCCAAGTCCATTTAGCGACAGCGCCCATGAATGGTATAACGATAAAGCCATTGAGCACCCCCATCTTTACGTTTGTGAAGGAGCAAGCCGGCACCATCATTATATTTTCCAGCTCGTGGGTGTTGCTAAAGCCCTTGGCTCTTGAGACGATTCATAAGAGCCATTTTTAGTCCTTTCTTATACATTTTTTACCCACACGCCAGCCCCGCTTGTGGTGTGCAAGAGAATGGTTTTTCTTGATTTAAGACAAACAGGTTTCAAATGAGAGAATCTTACGTTATTCAGAACTCTAACTCAATGAAATCAACGCTAAATTATCATTATAAATCAGCATATTATACCATTTTATCAAGATAAAAGATAAGGTATTTTTATCTAGAATATGTCACAAAGTATGCTGCCTTTTCGTACATGAAATCGATTTTTTCCTGAAGTGTTTTCTTTTCTACTTAAATACACTTTTCCTCCTCTTCACACGGATTGCGCAGCTATTCATCATCGAATTTGCCCATAAAGCTAAGCAAAGTGTATTTTTAGATAATATAAAGATAATAGCATTAAGAATAAATCTTAAAAAATAGAAGATTTCTTGCTTTTTCACTTATGGAAGTACAACAACTTTACCGTTCAATTATGCTCCTCTTTGAAGGTAGATATGGTGCTAATATGCACCATGGAGCTATCCAAGCAAAGATGATATTAGAAAAATGAAAAGTTAACCACTGCACATTTAAAACAGATAGGAAACCTACAGCCACTCTCATTCATTCCAAAGGATATAGAAAATGAAAAAAAACATATCGGATAAATAATCAATCATAGCTTATAATATAAGAGCATAACAGTGTTTTCATATGGCTACACTCTTCCCTTATGATATCTGGACAGCAAATATCTCTAAAACTTCTATAAAAATACTATTAAAGTTATGCTGTAAAAATGTTAATTGCCTCAACAATCATTTGTCAAAAATTTGCAAAAAATAGTCAGAGAACTAACCGTTTGAACCACAAACATGATTTGTATGCTAATGATTTGATTTTTAACGACTTTTAACATATTGATAATCTTAAAATTAAATCAGACAGCCTCCCCAGTTAGTCCGGATAAGTAGGTATCTAACAAAAACTATTGTTAGGACCGTAGAAGACCGTACCCCATCCTTGTATGAGAAAGTGAACTTCCTTAAAAAACTTTGATATTAATGATACTAAACAGATTGGTATTCATTTTCACCTTAATCCGATAGATTCTGCCGTTAAAGGTGCGTTTAGCACAATACACAATTATCTCACAATTTAACTCTCTATATTGATGTAAACTATCAAAAATTTTTTAAAAGACGTGTAGCCGAGACAAGTTTTTCTGATAGAATACGCTACCAATTTTAATATAAAATTATAAAAAATAAGCATATTAATCCGTTTACTATTAACAAAAAAACGGACTGTATTTTTTTGTTATTTACAATCTATTATAGCAATAAAATAATTTCTTTCTTTACGATGTGTTGTCGCTATCTATAAAGATTTCTTTACACTTCCATTGCTGGTTCTTCTAAACAAACAGTTTTGAGAAAATTAATGCATGAAAAGAAAATCTAACAACAAGCGCTTTATCTTTCACATACAAAACGCTCAAGAAAGCTAGTTTTTTCATTTATAAAATGAAATAACTCAATAAAGTTCTTTTTGTATCAATAAAAGATGTTTTAAATGAAATATTCAAAATATTGATTTATAATGATAATTTAGCGTTATTCTTATTGAATTAAAATCTTGAATATCGTAAATTTCTCTCATTTAAAATCTGTTCCATGTTGAACTAATCAAAATCATTCACTTACACATTACAAGCAGGGCTGGCGTGTGGAGAAAAGTTATATAAGAAAAGCCTGAGAATTCCTCTCATGAACTGTCTCAAGTGCCAAGGGCTTATCACAAATATTGGGCTAGCAAAATGTGTGACGGGCTTGCTCTTTTATTAAGCGTAAAGGTATCGGCTTGCTCCTTCGTAAGCGTAAATATGATGGGATTCTATGGCTTTAGCGTTATAGCATTCATGAACACCGTCGCGAAATGGGCTGTGCTTCCTTAGAAAAATGGACTTTGGTACCCTTATCTTTAAAGAAAACCTGTGAATAGCCCCCTCATCTCTTCTTCTTATAGCAGAAAAAATTTGCTGATCGTTTTGGTGAATGCATCAAATAATACATCTCAACGCTATAGAGCTTTTATAGCGATTATCTTTAATAGACAATTTTTAAATATCATACTTCATAGTGCTTTTAGCATAAGCTTAACCAAGCTAGGTTTTATGAAATCCACTTTTCTCGACTTTTTATGATCATGAAAAAAGTTTTTCTGAAGCAAAACTTCAAATCATAGAGAACACCATCAATATAATTCGTTTTGTTATTTACAATAAAAACATAATGATATAGAAACTGTCTGGGTACTTGCGCCATCAGGGGAATGAAGTAAGCATCAAAGCATACCAAATACTAAAGGCATATCTATGTGTAAGAAATATATTTATAAGAAAAATTTTTTGTTATGTACAATTGCTGGAACTTTGATTTTTTCTCATTTCGGTTCAACTTATGCAAATACATCAGCTCCTGAAACTCCTGGAATTTTGGGAAAGATTGAATTAAATAAGGGAGAAGAAAAGACTTTAAATAATGTTCTTGTCCGCGATAAAGGACCTGGAATATTAGCGCATGATAAAGCAGCTATCACAATTGTAAAATCAACAATACACACGGAAATGTCTGCACTTTCTGTATCAGCAGGTGGACGCATTCATGCTAAAGAAATTAAAGCAAATACAGTGTACAAAGGTTTAGAAACAAAGAATGGTATAATCAACGTTGAAGATTCAACCATAACCGTCCAACGAGGAGGTGCCGGTGGTATCGTTTTTTATGAAACAAAAGATTCTTCACTGAAAAGTGGAGAAAAAGTTGTCAATAAGGTTGTTCTTAGCAATACAAAACTTCTTGTGAAAAACGGTACCGGTATTCTTGGTCCCTACTGCTCAAGAGCCGTTGCTGAAGTTCAACTTAAAGACTCAGAAATTCGATCTGACGTATTATTGAGAAATAAAACGAAACGTAAATATTATGACAACGATACTCTTCCTGTAACTTTAGCATTAACCGCTGATAATTCAACAATAGAGGGACGAGCAAGAACTTTAAAAGTCAATACAACGGTTTTGACTCTGAATAACAAGAGCAAATGGTACTTAAAGACCTCTCAAGAGGAAGTCGATACTGACTTTAATGTGTTTAACTATGAGCTCAGTGATATTAAACAACGAGCCCTTTCTACCGTTTCAGTACTGAATCTTAATAATAGTTCTATCATATTTAAGACACCACAAGGGCGGGAAAAAGATCATTATCATACCTTGTATGTAGGGCGAACAGCTGAGGTTCGTAGACCTGAGGGAAGTACAATCCCCGATATAGAAAGCACTTATAATACAGTTTACAATGCCACAGGCGATGCAAAAATTTATTTTAATATTGAATGGAGTGATGGTCTAGTAAAAGAACAGCAAAAAGCTGACCGCCTCCTTATACATGGTGATGTATCAGGCAGCACAACAGTCCATATCAAGAACCTTGCGAAAGGTGAGATATTAAAAGCTGAAGATTCTGTTTCCTCAAATATGCGTGGTCTTTCACTCATTCAAGTTTCTGGAAATGCAAATGAAGGTTCCTTCAAACTTGCACACGGCTACACCACAATGGGGGGATTGCCCTATAAATATATACTCAAAGCCTATGGTCCAACATCCAGCAATGGGACAGCCGATAGCACACAAAGTCATTTTAGCGGAATATCACAAGAATCAAAAGAAAATACCCTCAAAGACTACACAATCTACACGATATCAGCATCAGGAACAATGATTGAAGGTGTTTCACCAAAAGAGAAAGAAGCGCAAAATACCGGTTCATCATCCCTTGGACAAGCAAACAACGCACAAAACATCTTGGAAAAAAATCAGAATTTCTGGGATTTTCGCTTGCAAAATGCGACTCTCGATAATGAAGGAAAGATCAGAGCTCTCGTTCCTCAAGTGGCAAGCTATTTGTCCATGCCTAACGCACTATTCTCAGCTGGACTGGCTGATATAAACAATCAAAACACTTTACTCAACTCGATGCAGGAAAACACCTTTGAGACAAAAGATCATAAAAACAAAGGAGTCTTCTTCTCGACTTATGGAAATAAGATGACATTATCCTCTCACCGTACGCCATTACAATATGGCTATGGTGCCGATATTCACTATGCAGCTTTACAGGCAGGCATTACATTAGCAACTCTAGAAGACCAAAACATGACCACTAATTTTGGTCTTTTAGGAACATATGGGAAATTAGCTTTCACCCCTAAAGACATGGAAGGTGCTGACAAGAGTACACTCAATAAATGGTCAATTACTGCATATAGTGGGCTGCGCCATAATAATGGGATATACATCCATGCACTCTTCTCCTATGGAATGCTCAAGGGAGATATCACCACAGCTCTCATAGGAAAGACTGCAGAGTTGAAAAATGCTGATACATTCAGTGCATCAGCAACCATTGGACAAAAGTTCGAAACCAGTAGGAAAGGATTGGTCTTTGAACCACAAGCACAACTTGTTTATCAACGCCTCATGCTTGGCACACTCTCAGATGTCGATGGCTTTGATGTGGATATGGGAAATCCTTATCAATACTTAGTGCGTGTCGGTGGACGCTTAACGCAAACGAAGCCTTCTATTGAAAACGGCGGTATTCTTTCTTTCTATGGTAAACTAAACGTTGTTAAAGCTTTTTCTAACAATGGTACGATACAGATTGGTGAACCATTCCACCTTGATTCTATAGGAGCGTCTGTTGAAGGTGGACTTGGTGTAAATGCACAATTATCACAAAATATCGCACTTTATGCTGATGTTAACTATCAATATAAGCTTCAAAAAACTGGTATATCCGGAGCAAGCTTTTCAGGCGGAATACGCTATCAGTTTTAAGAAAACGCAAAAAACAATTTATATTCTATTCATTTTAATAAAAGGCAGTGCAAATGTACTGCCTTTTTACAATCTATCGGAAAGAACCGTTAACAACTATTCTTTCTACCACCTTTCTTGAGCCAATTAATCTCACTCAAACCAAATGTAACAAAATCTGTTATCTCTAAATGAATACTGAATTCTCAAGAGAGCTGCCTTTTTGATTTATAAAAATCAAATGCTTTTAATAAAATTTTTGTATTTTAAAACACGTAATAAATAATTCTCTGTGTAAGAAAATCAATTAAAAGCTTTTTGTAAGCGCACAACAACAGCTTCTCCAAAAACTTTGTAGAGTTTTCATAACAACAGCCTTAAGCAACAAACATCCTTGCAAAATATTTTGTTTCTTAACACTTTTAAACGGAATACTGATCAATCTAGCTTTTCTGCAATTCATAGTTGCTCACTGCAATTTCTATTTTAAAAACTCTTCTAAAATCATTTTTTAAACGATAAAGAACAAAACGCAATATTTCGTTTTGTTGTTTACAATAAAAACATAATGATATAGAAACTGTCTGGGTACTTGCGCCATCAGGGGAATGAAGTAAGCATCAAAGCATACCAAATACTAAAGGCATATCTATGTGTAAGAAATATATTTATAAGAAAAATTTTTTGTTATGTACAATTGCTGGAACTTTGATTTTTTCTCATTTCGGTTCAACTTATGCAAATACATCAGCTCCTACAATGGTTATGGCTCGTGCGGATAAAGCAGGAGAAGAAAAAACCTTTAATAACGTTTTTATCCGCAGCGCATATACAACAGTGGTTGCTGATGACAAAGCCTTTATCACCATTACAAATTCAACAATGCGTTCAGACTCAAATTTATTTACCGCAACAACAGGTGGACGTATTCATGCTAAAAAAACTGTAGGAAAATCAAATTCTCGTGGTTTAGAAATTTCAAACGGCATCATCCATATTGAAGATTCAATCATAAATGTTTCCGGACATCACAAAAGTCGTGGTATCCTTTTTGATTACATCCCAAGTTCCCAAGTAAAAGAGGGCGAAAAAGTTATCAATAAAGCAATTCTTACCAACACAAAACTTCTTGTTGAAAATGGTATTGGTATTCTAGGACCAGATTATGCAAAATCTGTTGCTGAGGTAGAACTTAAAAGTTCAGAAATTCGTTCTGATATATTATTAAAAAATAAAATCCCAGAAAACTCAAAAGATATCGATCCTCGCACTTTTATATTAAGCGCTGACAATTCGATTATAGAAGGACGAGCAAAGACTTTACCTCAAAATACAACGATTTTTACTCTCAACAATAACAGCAAGTGGTCCCTAAAGATTAGTCAATTTGAAGTAGACAAAGAATTTGACAGCTCTAAAGGATACTTGCTCACTGATATTAAACAACGTGCACAGTCTATTGTCTCAGTATTGAACCTTAATAATAGCTCTATTATATTTAATGCGCCGCATAAACTAGCAGACAATCAGTATCAAACCTTGCATGTGGGAAAACAGCCAACAGCTGAAGCTGCAAAAGCAGAGCAAAACAGAAGCTTCGATGCAACAACGGTTTACAATGCATTGGGCAACGCAAGGATTTACTTTAATACCGAATGGAGTAATGGTCTTATAAAAGAACAACAAAAAACTGACCGTGTTCTCGTTCATGGTAATGTCTCAGGCACCACAACGATCTATTTCAACAATCTTTCAAAGCGTGCAGAACCATTCGATGATGATGAAGTTTCAATTCCTTTGAATGCGCGTGGTCTCTCACTTGTTCAGGTGTCTGGAAAAGCAGAGGAAGCCGCCTTCATGCTGGCAAATGGCTACACTACAATGGATGGATTGCCCTATAAATATGTATTAAATGGCTATGGACCAACATCCAACCGTGGGAGAGCTGACAAACAGCAAAGTCTCTTGCAAGAAAGTGAAGAGTTTTGGGATTTCCGTCTACAAAATGCGACTCTTGATGATGAAGGAAAAATCAAAGCTCTTGTTCCTCAAATGGCAAGCTATTTGGTTATGCATAATGCAGTATTCTCCTCTGGCTTGGCTGATATAAACAATCAAAATACACTGTTAGATAATATGCACTCAACAGTTTTTGGATTAGAAGGTCATAAACAAAAAGGGATATTTTTATCGACTTATGGCAACAAGATGACGTTATCTTCCAGCCGTAGTCCATTGGAATATGGTTATGGTGCTAATGTTCACTATGCTGCTATACAAACAGGCATGACATTAACAACGTTAGAAAATCAAAATATAACCGCGAATCTTGGTCTTTTAGGCACATATGGAAAGCTCGCTTTTACGCCAAAGGATATGGAAGGTTCTGACAAAAGCATACTAGATAAATGGTCCTTTACGGCATATGGGAATCTCCACCATGACAATGGTCTCTATATTAATGCACTTTTCTCCTACGGCATTTTAAACGGACATATTACAACAGCCCTTATCGGCAACACCACAGAATTAAACAATACGGATACATTAAATATATCAGCTACCGTTGGACAAAAACTAGCAACTGGTGTTGAAGGGGTGTCCTTTGAACCACAAGCACAACTTATTTATCAACATATTGCCTTTGGCACTCTTTCAGATATTGATGGCTTCCAAGTTAATATAAAGACCCCTCATCAATGGTTGGTCCGTATTGGAGGGCGTTTAACAAAAACAATACTTCCTATTGAAAAAGATCGTGTTCTTTCTTTTTATGGTAAATTGAATGTCATCAAAGCTTTTGGTGAGAAGCGTGCTATCCATGTTATGGAATCTTTCCATCTCGATTCTATGGGTTCTTCCCTTGAAGGTGGGCTTGGCATTAACGCGCAGCTTTCTAAAAATATCGCACTTCATGCTGACGTTAATTACCAACATAAACTTCAAAAAGCTGGGTTCTCTGGAATTAATTTTTCCGGAGGAATGCGTTATCGCTTTTAGAAATCTTAGCTCTCTATTTTGACGCATAAGCAGCGCTGAGATGAAAACAGTGCTGCTTAACTACATTACAAAAAACCGTAATGTGTCAAAAAGTGGTTCATTTTTAGCAAAACAAAGAAAATATCTTAAGGAACATCTTTATGCATAAGAATCTTTTGTTATGTACAGCCGCTTGTGCTTTATTTTTTTCTTCTTTTAACTTCACATCTACCAGCACCGCCTCTGCTCTAAGCCCCCAGGAACGCCATGCCATTGAAGGGATTATGAAATTACCTGAACAATATCACCGTGCTATTGATTTAATAAACACACCAACACAAGCAGAAAAAAATCTTGAAAAGATAGCCTCTGGCGCCATGATGGAAGATCATTCGCACTTCAACCAAGCACTTGATGCCGATAACCAACAGCGTGTTAATGCTGCACGCCAAGAATGGGTGAGCCAAGACAATCGTAATTGGTCTGAACTGCAAAATAAAGCAGAAATATTACATAAAGCAGCACAAGTGGATAGTGCTTTACAAGGACAAAACAAGGAACTTTCCAATACTTTACGCAAAGCAGTATTAGAGACTTTGAACAATAATGGAATAACCAACGTGGAGAGAAAAGAAAAAACATCCCCTCCTGCATCTGAAAAGAATAAACAACCTCTTATTGACTCCAGTACAAAACAAAGACGCGCTAGTGATAAATTACCACCCGCTCATGTTGTTGCCCAACACAAGGACAATTCATTCACAAGAACAGATCATGGAATGAGACAGCCTAAAATAAATGAAAATTCGCAATCTGATATTGATCCCCAAACAAACACCACTTCCTCGGAATCAAAAACAACTCTTAATACATCAGCAAAAGCGCATATGAATTTGCTCCCAAAGGTTGAGAATACTGCTAGCGCTGCGACAGAGAGCACCTCTAAACTTACAGATGATGATAAAGCAACCGCAGCTTCTACTTCTCTTGATGGAACAGAAAAAAGTACAACTCTTACACCACAAGGAGAAAGCTCTTTAACCATGCCTATTGCGATGTTTGCTGTTGGGTTTAGTGATGTCAACAATCAAAATATCTTGTTAGACAATATGCAAATAACAATGTTTGAACCCAAAGATCATCCAGAGAGAGGCGTTTTCTTATCCTCTTATGGCAATAAAAGCACCTTTTCTTCTAAGGTTCAAGCAGAACAAGATGGTGTTCAAGCAGATATTCACTATGCTGCATTGCAAGCAGGAGCAACACTAATAGCGCTAAAAGATCAAAATATCAGCAGCAACTTTGGTCTTTTCGGAACATATGGGAAATTATCTTTTACTCCTAAAAACAAGGAGAGCTTTCAAAAAAATATGTTTGATAAATGGTCACTCACCGCATATGGAAATATTCAGCATGACAGTGGCATCTATGCAAGTGCATTTCTCTCTTATGGAGTTTTCAAAGAAAATCACGCTACAGCTCTCATCAAACATACCTCAAAAGTGAAGAATAGTAAAACATTAGGAGCCGCTGCAACTGTTGGTCAAAAACTGTCAACCAGTTTGGAAGGTGTAATCCTAGAACCGCAAGCACAACTTGTTTATCAACGTCTCATGCTTGGTTCTTTATCAGATAGGAGCTCTTTCTCAGATGACGATAACTCTAAAATAGACATAAGTAATCCTTATCAATGGCTGCTCCGTATTGGCGGACGTTTAACGCAAAACAAAGGACATGCTGTTTCTTTCTACGGCAAACTGAACATGATCAAAACTTTTAGTAAAAATTTTCAGCTTGCAGCTATGGGATCTTTAATCGAAGGTGGTTTTGGTATTCACACACACTTATCACAAAATATTCAGCTTCATAGTGATCTCAGCTATCAACATAAATTCAAAAAAGCTGGCATCTCTGCAATAAATATTTCCGCTGGAATGCGCTATCACTTTTAAAAATACTTGTATTCCTTATCTTGAAATATGAAGAGATCTCATTATGTTTCGTTTTGTCTCTTACAAAAGAGACATAATGAGGTCAAAGTTTTACTTTTTATGAGAGAGGGGGAAATATTTTAGGAATACATCCATATGAAAAAAAGCTTCTTACTATACACAGTTTCCGGAGTTCTGTTTTGTTCTTCCACCAGTATGTCTTATGCTATTCATAGTACAAATCCATCAACAACGATAGATTCTTCTTCTCTACAACCTGCTCGTGTCAAGTCACAAATAAATCTATCCGGAGTTTTTGATCCGTATAAAGATCTATATGATGGAATCGGGCGAATTATGCCATCATATCCATCTTCAACCCCTAATGGCCTCCTTCCCCCTACAGCACCTAGCTCCACAAGAACGAGCGTAAGCCCTATTTCTACAGGAAGTAAACTTACAACGCCTACTTCTACAAGCACTCTACCTCCCAAAACACAACTTGAAGGAAATTCAGCTGGAAATATAATTTCTTCTTCAAAACAAAACTCTGATCTTAGTCAAGGAAGTACACAAACACCAAAGACTAAAGTTACAGAAGGTGTACAATCTAACCCTACAACACAAAACACTCCTATTATACAATCTTCAACAACAGGAATGGAAGCAAAATCTAGAAGACGTTCAGGGGCGCCCTCCTCTTCTGCAGACTCTTCCAGCGAAAAAACACTATCGAATTCTGCTGTGTCTTCACAGCCAGAACCTACACAACCTTCACCGAATTTACAACCAGCACTTACAAAGTCTGAACTTACAAGAACGGAACCTACAAAACCAACAACAGAGCAAATACCAACATCTAATGAACCAGAACTCGCACAGCCAATATCTTTAAGAGTAGAAACTGAAAAAACAACATTACTGGTACCACCAAAATCTGCAAAACCAGCGCCAGTGCAATCTTCATCTGCACAAAAAATATCTGAAAAATCAGAGATTGAAAAACCAATATCACCAATAAAACAACCTGAAAAGTCTACACAAATTGAGGATATAAGCGCTGGAGTTGAAGCTAAAAACGGTAAGACCATAACGCTACATAACAAAAAAATTCAAGACAATGGTTTTGCTGTACATGCAGAGGGAAATAATTCAAAAGTCAACATGATAGGGGGAACAGTTGATGCGCGTTTTGTTGCACTAAGCGTATCAGATGCTGGAGAAATTGATGCTACAGGCATTACTGTAACAGCAGAAACAGCTGGTTTGGTAAACATGGAGGGCACAATCAAACTTAAGGATTCAAGCGTCCATGTCACGGGAAATTATGAAGCAGACGGTATTATTTTCCGCAACAATCCGTATAATACCCCTAGAAAACGATATACACGCAATGCTGAAAGGAACACCAATGCCGTTCAAGAACAAGATGTAGCCAATATTGCTGATAAAGTAACCCTAGAGAATACAAAGCTTTTCGTTGAACATGGTAGCGGTATCAACCTTTATGGAACAGGCGTAAACGGGGAAGTCAACCTTAAAAATTCAGAAGTTCATGCCGATATTTTATTAAAAAATATCAAGAACGAAAGTGCCTCCACAAACACCATTACATTAGTTGCAGACCACTCTTCTTTAGAAGGTCGGGTAAGAACTTCTAAAGATAATAGAACAGTTTTTGATCTAAAAGAGAGGACTAAATGGCTTGTAAAGGCTAATAAAAATGCCACAAATAATGATAATATTTTAAATGACTATAGACAGTTTGGTGTTGATGAAAAATCATACTCTAATCTTTCTGAATTGCACCTTACAAACAGTGCCATTATGTTTGACAAGCCCATTGAGGGACATTATCAAACTCTGTTTATAGGACCTAATCTTTCGCAAGAAGACGAAACAACTCACACAGCAGCGATTTATAGTACAGCGGGTCTTGCAGAGATTTATGTAAACACTCAATGGGATAAACATTCTCCTATCACGGAACAACAAACTGATCGCATTGTGATTAATGGTGATGTCTCAGGAAGTACTGTTGTTCACATCAATCTCCAAACCGATAGCTCTGCTGTTTGGGAAGAGACGATGGCTTCACTTCCTTTAGGGACACATGGGATTTCAATCATTCAAGTTTCCGGACAAGCAAACGAAAATTCCTTCACGTTAGCAGGAAACTATATGACAATAGGGAAACAACCTTATAAATATATACTCACAGGCTATAAGCCTGGAACATCTCATGAGAGCCAAAATCTTTTTGGCAAGAAGAATAGTGATTTCTGGGATTTCCGCTTACAGAATGCCTACATTGATAAAGACAAAAAAGTTCGAGCCCTTTTACCACAGGTAGCAAACTATTTAACCATATCTAATACTTTATTTTCTGCTGGATTTACTGATGTAAACAATCAAAACACGTTGTTAGACAATATGCGAACAACAGTATTTGGGGCAAAAGACAATATAAAGAATGGTATCTTTTTCTCTTCCTACGGCGAGAAGGTCACCCTATCTTCCAACCGCGATCCACTGCACTATGGTTATGGTGCTGATGTAAACTATACTGCCTTACAATTAGGGGGCATATTAGCCGCCTTAGAAAGCAAAGACATAAGCGCATATTTTGGTCTTTTAGGAACGTACGGAAAGCTTGCCTTTACGCCAAAAGAGATGCAAGATTCTGAAAAGACAACGCTTGATAAATGGTCACTTACCGCTTATAGCGGCATCCAGCATAGCAATGGTATATATGTCAACGCTCTTCTTTCTTACGGAACCTTAAAAGGAAATATTACCACAGCTCTTGTTGGGAATGCCGCAAAATTGGATGGTACCGAGATGCTTAATATATCTGCAACCATTGGTCAGAAATTAGCAACCGATACAAAAGGGCTTGTCTTTGAACCACAAGCTCAATTCATTTATCAAAATCTCATGTTTGATATTTTCTCAGATACCAATGGCTTAAAAGTAGACATGGGCAATCCACATCAATGGTTGATCCGTTTTGGTGGACGTTTAACAAAAACGATAATGGCTGTTGAAGAAAACAAGGCTGTTTCCTTCTATGGTAAAATGAATGTTATCAGAACTTTTGGCGATGGTAAAACAATAAAAATTGCTGATACCTTTCATGTTGATCCTACCGGCTCTTCAGTTGAGGGAGGCATGGGGGTGAATGCATATCTTTCTCAAAATATCGTACTAAACGCCGATATCAGCTATCGGCAAAAACTGCAAAAAGCCGGTGTATCTGGCACCAATTTGTCTGGCGGGATACGTTATCGTTTCTAAAGCAGAAGTTAATTTTAACTTAAATAAAAAAGGCAGCACAAAGTGCTGCCTTTTTTATTTAAATTTATATATTTTTTTAAATTCTCAAAAATCATTATCACATCAAAGAAGATTTTGACTTATAATATTTCTTTTGCATATTGAATAAAAAACTAAACACCATAACATTCTCTCATCAAAATACCCCATGCATAAAATTTTATGTCTTATATTATCACCACACCTCAAGCGATGATGTTTTTACAGCACAACAGAATAAGCATTCATGCCGATTTAAAAAAGTCAGCCCCTTCTTCGCTGTGGACACTCTTATTTATTTTAGATGATGTGCATTTTATATACCTGCTATAAAGACTTAGTATCTGGTATAAATTCTTAAAGGCATGTTTTTCCTCTAAAATCTCAATGCTACAGCAGCTCCATTATAAGACAAGATATTGATTTATAAAGACAATTAATTGTTTTCCATGTTAAATGAGAATCCAGAATATCGTCAGATTCTTTCATTTTAGACCTGTTCCATGTTGAATCAACAAAAACCATATCTCTTACAAGTGACAAGGGAGAAGAGCCATAGGGATAAAAAACTATTAAGAAAGGATTAAAAATGCCTCTAATGAACTATCTCAAGTGCCAAGGGCTGTAGCAACATTGGGATCAAACAAAGAATATGACAGTGTTGAAAAATATAACAATATCAACTTGCTCTTTTATTAAGCATAAAGATGGTCGCGCCCTATAGATTTTATATTATTTCCACGGGAACTTTCTTATTATACCATTCACAAGCACCGTTGCATCAAAGATGTCGTTGCGCCGCCCCACAAACACCATCACGAAATAGACTTGAGAGCTTAGATATCTCTTTAAAACAAGGCCGTGAATTAGGAATAACAAATCCATTCTATTTTGAGTATTTTGTCGTGCATGAAGGACATGCCCGCAGTAAAAAACACAATAAAAAAAAGCGTGAAACAATGCGGAATCTTCATTATTTAACAGATAGTGCTTTAGATACTTTTGAAAGACATAAAGCTAAATTAAAGAACGGCGGAACAGAGGGAAGCTGATTTCTACCTCTTTATTCTTTCCCAATGAGATTGCCTCCCCATTTCAAATATTACGCCAACAAAGATATACGCACTATATCCACTCAGATCTGGATGCTCTCTCCAATCTGACATACAAAAACTAAAAACAGCAGAAGGAAATAATAAACCGCTTTAATTTTTATCTCAAGCCTATAGATTTAAACAACGAACCGCGTCATATCACCACACTTTAAAGGACAATATTCCATGAAGCTTATAGGCAATATTCATCACATACTCTTCATCATTCATGCTTTTTGCTGACTTGGTGGTTATGGCGGAGTGAACGCACCAGATCCCATCCCGAACTCGGCCGTGAAACACTCCAGCGCTGATAGTACTTTGCCTTAAGGCACGGAAGAGTAAGTCGCCGCCAGATCTGCTAAATGCAAGCAAAAGACTCAATGTATAAACCTTACATTACCACACCCCCAAGGAAGCTGTTTTTAAGGCATCACAGGCTGGTCTAAATATTCTCTTGATCGCGCCTCTCCCTAAACTAAAAAATGAAGCTCCCTATTAACTCAGTCTGCAAACAATTCTCTGTAAATAATCCGCCTTCTCTGAATTCTCTTCTAGCCAGCTTCTCACCGCATGCGGTTCACATCACGACACCTTAAAAGACATTGTTTTAAGAACAGCGTTTTACAGTACATCAGGATAATAATTTAAATACCAAAATGCGCTTAAAACAAGTCTACTCACTAAACGCACTATTTATCCAAATCAACTGCCCTACCTAATCATTGTCATGACTTAGAACAGCCCGTATTAATCAGATTTGAATTTATTCCTCTATTTCTTTTGCACGTCCAGATAGCTGTATAGCTCTAGAAAGATCATTAACTGCATTTAAATGTGTTTGAAGTAATTCACTATTACGCTGTAATTTTTCTTGTAAATCAGACAACAAACTTTCAACCTCATGCTCAATATCTTGATTCATATAGCGCTTCACATCACTCATGGATTTATTAAGATCACGCAAACCACGTATTTTACGCAAATTTATTTCTTCGTAATCTGGAACACCACTGCTCTCTAGCATATTGCTTTCATAATCAACAACTTGAGCTAATCCTTTAACAGCAGCAACAAATTTTGTCATCGCCCAATCACGATCAATAAGGTTGTTATCAAGAACTTTTGCTTTTGCCGCAAAACTATCATCACCATATTGCACTACAGACATTTTTACTTCCCCTTCAACACTATTGTTCAATCTTACTTTACAAATGAGGGAGACTAAACAGGTTCTCTTCAATGCTGATACACTCAACCAAGCTCGTGGTGCAAACATTGCTCAAACAACAGCACGACAATCCTTCAAAGCGTATACCACTTCAACTTTCAACGCGTTCTCTCAAATATTTTTCTTGCTTTGCTCCAAAACCATCATTGCGGCTATACTAATCCATAAAAACGCTATAGACTTAAACCTTACAGCAATATCGAAATTTCCATATTTGCTCTGTCTATTTCGCCTTGCCGATTTTATCTTTGCCGATTTTATCACGAGCTCATCTTCAACAGAAAATAACAATGCTTTCACGACAACTTCAGCCACAAAAAATATCTGCCGACAAAAAACCGCAGCCTATCTTGCAGCATATAAAGACGTAAGCCCATTAAAAATTTCAGCATTTTACTGATAGAAGCACTTTACCCTCCATAACCTTATGGCTCTCTCTGCACTTAAACTTGTATACCTTCCAGCACCCCATAAGATGGCGCCCGACAAGATCAGTTTGCACCCAATCAAAAGGACACCCCCTCTCCCATGCTCTTTCTGCACACATGCAGTATTTCGCATAAAACACAAAAAGAATGTTCTTTTGAACAGATCAGCCATACAGCAATATAAAAAAAGACACCTTCAAATAGCTAAACAGCCATCAATCTTCCTTTTTTAAATTATCATTCGCTTTTCTTTGCAATGAATGACTATATAAGATTTTTTGAACCTTTTCAAGAGTTTCTTAGCCAATCAGTTCGATACGTCTTCAATCGCATATTCACGCGCTTGTTTTAAAGAAATATCTCTTAAGTACACCCAAGCCTATTTCGCACCGCGGCCCATCAATGGTATAATGATAAATCTTCCATGACATGTATAAAATCCATTGAGCACTTTCCATCTTTACGCTTAATAAAAGAAGCAAGCCAGCACCATCACATATTTTTCTAACCCCCTATGTTCTGATACCCTTGGCACTTGAGACGGTTCATAAAGCATGGCCTTTCTTGTACAATTTCTCTGCGCATGGGAGCTCCCTGCTTGTAACTGCAAAAGACATTGTTTTGGTTAATTCACCACGAAACAGATTTGGAATGAAAAATTTTCCAGTATTAAGGGATCTAATTCAAGTTGAATAACGATAGATTATCATCTATAAATCAAAATATTATCCAATGCATAATGCTTAACGCTCCCCCCATTGATATTTTCAGAATTTTCACAGCATCTTCTTACAGATTATTTCATTCCATAACACAGTTTGCTCTTAATATCGCGACTTTACATGCGCTACTGGTATAAAAACAGAGAAACAATCATTTTATAATCAAGGTACAATTTTTGTTTACGATCTTTCTCTCGTTTTCAACCTTTTAAATGCAGCTCTTCTCTTTCATAATCATCACATTTCAAATATATTCCATGTTGAATAAATTAAAATCACTTGCTTGCACATCACAAACAACGCTCTGATATGTTGATAAAATACGCTGAAAGAAAAAGACTTCTCATGAACCTTAGCAAATGCCAAGAACTATAATAAACATTGGAAGCAAGCCTACGATGATTGTGACTTGCTCTTTCATAAGTATAAAGATGATAGCATTTTATAGATTTTTATATTATTCAAAGTTTATATTATTTCACGAGAGCTTTACTGTTATACTATTCACATTTACCGTTATAACATTTACGAATGTCATCGTAAAATGTCTTTCGTGTGCGTTAAGAGATATTTCTTTAAAACAAGTACATAAATATGCAATACAAATATACTAATATACAACATAAGTATATTTCGTTTGGAGCGTTCTTTACTTTTGTGCAAAACATGCCCCATTAGAGCAGCATTAACCAATCTTGCTATGAGATAAACGATCAGAAAACATTTTTATCTTCCGCCGCTCACCTTAAAGGACTAAGATCTTAACTCAATCGGCTCTGTACGCAGTCCGAATTTTTGTCAAACGATCTTCTCCTAACTTTCCCCTCATCTGATTCACTTAAACGAAAAGCTCAACAAATAAACCTACGAATATTCATCGTACACTAAAAAATACTTAAACGTTCCAAGAAAACTTATATGTCTTATATTACCGTTATAAATGACAGTGCTTTATAGCATAACAGGATAAAAAAGTTTCCAGCAACACAAAACTTACAAAATCAATCAATAGTCTTTTTAAAGCTTTCTTTTTTAGGATTCACAATACTCCAACTCCTTAAGCTTTTATAAAAAAAGGAACGATTTTAAGCTTGCCGAATATGTTGTATCAGCATATATTACAGATTGTAACATATTGTTATTCATAAAATCACCTCAAAAAGAACAGAAAGAGGTTTTTATGGCTGATCTCGTAAAAGCCGCTATGCTTTATTCAACCTTGATTATCACCATCAATACTTTTGTTGTTATTTTAGTTCTCGTAATAGAAATATACTAAGCATACTCTCTTGGCTTTTTATAATCTGTGCAAATGAGCATCTTAATTTCACATAAGAGCAAAGCAGAATTTTAATTCTACAGATAAACCACACACCTAATTTCAAACATGGCTTGCAACTATTTGAGTATAAACTCTGCTTTTTATATGCATTTTTAACCATCAGTGTCCGTCTTTTCACGCTATCTTGAATCTCAACTTCACTCCCAGCTTAAAAAACGAAATTTTCTATCAGATCCGATCTGTAAATAATTTGTCTCCTTATTGAGTAAGTTCCCCCCTTCAGGGCATATCACAACTCTAAAGAATAATATTTCATGAAGCTTATGATAAATCTATTGAACACCATCTTTACCCTTATGAAAGAATAAACCAGCAGCATCACACACTTTTTCAGCCCCAAATGTTGCCAACAAACCTTTAGCACTTGAGATAATTCATAAGAGGCATTTTTACGTCTTTCTTCAACAGTTTTTATCCACACGGCTCTCCCCGCTTGTACCATGCAAGAAGATGGTTTTAATTAATTCAACCGAGAACAGATTTGGAATAAGAGAAGCTTACGTTATTCGAGATCCTTATTCAACATAAAATAATTAAATTATTTTTATAAATCAAAGTGTTATTCAGAAAAACATTCATCACACACTCGAGAACAAAAAACACCTCATACGTAAAGTTTTATATGCGCTCCACCGCTCAACATGATAATATCACAACACAATTAAGATAAAAAAATAACAAGGAAAACCCTTGTAAACTCAGAAAAGAGAGGAGAAAAATGAAAAGATGTGGAGAGCGCTCAATTCCTCACACATCCAGCAAAACCGTCCTAGCAAAACTGTCTCACAACTTAACTAATGTTATAATATTCTCAAATCAAAAGAAATTTTTTAAAAATAGTTTGAGAAAAACATTTGAGTATGAAACGATAATAATTCTATTCTGAATGTTTTTCTCTTTATTAAAACAGAGAAAGTAATTTCCAAACAAATGTTTCCTCCTAATTTTTCCGAAATTAGCCGCAACACTTAAAGACGATCTTAGTGTGATGAAACATTTATTTGTGATAAAGGCAAAAAAACACCCCAAAGATAGATTTAATCTCATATTTTAAATACATATAACCAAAACATTAAAAAATTAGCAGTAACACGTAACAACTCATTGGGAGGCAATACTATCTACAATTGAAAGCACTTTTGGGCTGAACAAATGACAGTATAGCATACGTTTACACAAAGAGTACTGATCGTAAACAACTAATTCTTGAAGCCATAAAAAGACTCTCTAAAAGTTAGAGAGAGCCTAAAAACGCAATAGAATCAAGAACTAAACAATTCCTTATTTATTGAACTGTATGTTTTTAATTAATGCCAAACATAAGTTCCATATATGCTTGTCTGGCATGTTGGCAATTTTTAGATTTCTCCATAGAAGATTGATCCAGCTTTTCACATTTTTTTGCCCACTCTTCAAGTAATATTTTATCTTTCTTAAATTCCGCTACGCTGTAGTTTTTTTCGCAACCAGCAACGACAAGTCCAGTACAAAGCAGCAATGCTGTAATAATAACTTTATTCATGATTTAATTCCCTTCCTTTTTCTCTTCAGTTTTTTTCTCGTCATCATGTACAAAGCTTGAACCAGGCCAATCTCGGGCATGAACTTCACGATACGCTTTATCTGCATTTTTACAATTTTGAGAATCTAAATCCTCTGATATCATGCATTTCATTGCCCATTGCTCGAGTAATTTGGGATCCTTCTTAAATTCCGCTACGCTATAAGTTTTTTCACAACCAGCAACGACAAGTCCAGTACAAACCAGCAATGCTGTAATAATGGCTTTATTCATCAATAAAATTCCCCTTTTTTCAAATTTACAAAGTTTAGGACACAATTTAGGGCCTTAAAAAAAGTTCTACATATGCTTGTCGAAGGTTTTTACAATTTTGAGAGGATTTGAGCGGTGAATCATCGTTCTCACATTTCTTTGCCCATTCCTCGTATAATTTTTCATTTGTTTTAAATTCTTTTACACTATAAGTTTTTTCACAACCAGTAACAGCAAGTCCAGTACAAAGCAGCAATGCTGTAATAATGACTTTATTCATAATTTAATTCCCTTCCTTTTTATCTTCAGTTTTTTCTTGGTCGTCCTTTCCAGAGCCAAAAATTCCCCATTTTTTACGTGTCTCTAATTCAGCTTGTTCTGCGTTTTTACAATTTTTTGAATCAAAACTTCCTGCAATAAAACATTTCTCTAACCACTGATTGAGTAATTTGGGATCTTTCTTAAATTCCGCTACGCTATAAGTTTTTTCACAACCAGAAACGACAAGTCCCACGCAAAGCAGCAGCGCTGTTATAATGGCTTTATTCATCAATAAAATTCCCCTTTTTTCAAATTTACAAAGTTTAGGACACAATTTAGCACCCGATTAAAATTGTACATTCGGTTCATTGTGCATTTTCAAAAATTTAAAAATCTACTTCTGTACGCGATTTTTCCCAACCTATGATGATAAATCGCGTACAAAGAAAAATACCGCTATCAATATATTTTTTATGATTTAATTGTTATCCTGCTTTTTTTCAGTTTCATTCCCCTTTTTGCTACTTTCACGAAGTTCCTTTGCAAGATTTCTATAATGCTCTTGAAAAAGTTCCATATCGGCTTGCATGACATTTTGACAATTCTTGGTTTCAAAAGCAGAGGGGCCCATTTTATCGCATTTCTTTCCCCATTCTTGCATCAATTTTTTATCTTTCTTAAACTCTGCTACGCTATAAGTTTTTTCACAACCAGAAACGACAAGTCCCACGCAAAGCAGCAGCGCTGTTATAATGATCTTGTTCATGATTTAACCCCTCTCTTTGTTTTATATTTTATTAACAATATCTTTGGGTTCACATCCCCTCCTATATTGTGACCTTGCGTCTAATTTTCCTTTGCAAATACGCACATTTTCAACGCAAACATGTTAAATCATGAGAGCCGCTTTCATTTATCAGACTTGCATTTGTAACATTATCTGCACGGCAGCTCTTTGTATTTGAAGTGTTAAAACTTCAGCAAAAATTCTGATATCTTGACATTCTCAAAAAGCTTTTTAATCATTTTTTTTCCTTCAAGAACCTCTTGGTAACGAGAAGCAGCACGATTTCTTACCCCAAATTCGTCATGCCTATACCCATTGCAAATTCCCTGCAAACGAAAGAATACAGCTTTTAGTCAACTAATTGCGCTCTTATCATTTCTAAACCACCGGAAAAGAAAGAAAGCTTTAAGTCCCCTGCACTTTTTAAAAGCCAATAGAAATGCTAAAAAAGCAATCTTATACATTCCAATTGAAGAAAAAAGCCTATTGCCTTGCGTACCATTACAGCTGGCATTAACTATTTAAGACTATAAAATCATATAAATGTAAGAAATATTGTCTATAATATGCTCAATGAATTCTTTTGTTTATTAGGAAAAATTATAGCGCGTCAATATCAGTAAATTTTACTTATTTTTATCCCCCCCTTTATAAACATGAATATAATTTAATAAAACGGATTACTGCATAACAGAAAAAAATAATCAACGCTACTCTTAATTACATTATTGACGCATGTATTAAGTACAATAAACAAAAATAACCTGATGTTTAAAATCATTATCAAGATAATTTTTATGGAAGAATAAACTTATCTACTCATCTAGCGGATAAGATCACAAGTAGTATGATGATTATCACATTTATAGGGAAAAGTTTGAAACGGAGAATTTTTCGCAAACTCATAGCTCTTTCATGCGATGATACAGAACCTTATGAAAAACAACTTGAATGAAGCAACCATCGTGAAAAAAGAAGAGCACTTTTATTATTAACTTCGTATAAAAACAATCGATATCATCTCTAGAAAAAGAACTCAAACCAATGAAATTATCGTATCATTTTTTACACTTTTCCGTATTTTTGTGAAAGCAATTCGCGGACCTCATCAGCTATTTTAGTTCCACGACTTGCACAACTGACCTTAATCAACCGATGCAAACTTTCTGGTATATCAATCGTGAGGCGCTTCATACCTCCACTCATGCTCCCTTTGTGGCTTCCTATCCATGCATCCGCTGTTAAAGGAATTGATTTATTGGTTGGTTTTGTGCCAATTTTAATTTTTTTACTCATCGTGCTAACTCCTTGATTTCCGCTGCAACCGCTTCAATCTCTGCCGCTGCGGGTCCTTGCTTATCAACTTCATAAACGGCCTTCCCCTGTGCTGCTGCTTCTGCAAAAATCACGCGCTGCGCAACACTAGAAGAAAGAACATGCACAGGGTATATGCCAAGAGCTTCGTTCACATCGCGCCCTATCGCTGTATTGACGATTTTACGATTAATAACAAAAGCAGATTTGAGATTCTCTTTATAAACGCGTGCTTCATCAATCAGCTTTACAATTCCATCCGCTGCCCAAATATCATAGGGACTAGGCAAAACAGGGATAAGCACCAAATCCGAAGCCATAAGAGCACTACGAGCAAGATCCGTCACACGCGGAGGACCATCGATAATAATATGATCATAACCATGACCAATCTGTGTAATCTCTTTGTGAACCGTTGCACGCGGTAAACCAATAACTGAAAACAAAGGAGCATCTTCACGTACAGCAGCCCAATCCAATGCGCTTCCCTGTGGGTCAACATCAATAAGCAATACCCGTGTACCAGTACGTGCAAAACTGGCAGCAAGATTAACACTCAACGTCGTTTTTCCGACACCTCCCTTTTGATTCAAAAGTCCAATGATCATCCATTACGCCTTTCAGTATTATCGTTTTTACGATTATACTGAAAGTAATAAAAGAAACAAGCATCCAATACGTGCAAAATAACCATTTCTCCCATTTTCAGGATAAATAACAATAGCCCGCAATTTTTTATAATATTCTTTAACATGAGCAAAACATTATGAAGATGATATTCTTGAAAATAACAAAATAAATTTAAAAGAGGCATGCTCTTCTTCCCCCCCACCCTAAAACGAAGTTTCTTAATTCCATGTCGATCTGTAAACAATGCGCTGTAAATGATCCAGCTTCTTATTTTGCACCGGCCTTTTGGGATTCTCCCTTCATGCAATCCACTTAATGCAACTCTACAAACAAGCTCCACTCTGAATATACAACAAACTATAAGGAGAATTCATTGTTTTGCACGTTGAATGAGAGAGCCGAAATCAGGAAGATTCTCTCATTTCATGCCTCTTATATTAAATTAATCAAAATCATATCTCTTGTACGTACAATCAGGGCTGGCGTGTGGGTAAAAACTGTACAAGAAAGGATTTAAAATGCTTCTTATGCAGAATCTCCAAGTACCAAGAACTATTACAATATTGGAGGTTGGCAAATATAACAATGGTACCGACTTCCTTCTTCATAAGCGTAAAAAGGGTGGTGATCCATGAATTTTATACTCTTTGACGCTCGACAGAGTAAAATGGGCTTAAGAGAAATAAGGGTACCTCTAGCAAGCGCGTAAACAAACAACACAATGAAATGTCTATGCTGAGTAAACACTATAGATTATCCATAAAGACCAAACATCCGTCTTTTATAAGATCGCATAACGAACATGTTGCGGAATGAGATATTTTGCATCTTACAGCTCATTTTTCCCAAATAGATCTTCTCGACAAAAAGAATATTTTTGTTAAGATGCCACTGAAAAACTTACCTTCATTATGTTCTTTCTATATATTAGACCAGAGGGTATCGTGAAGATCGTGCAATTGAGAATAAATAAAAATGAATTTACAACAAATTGAACCTGATATTTTTATCAGCGCCCAACTTAGCATAGAAAATATCAAAACATTGGCACAAGCTGGTTTTAAAACAATTATCTGTAACCGCCCCGATCACGAAGAGCTCCATCAACCTGACTTTTCTAGCATTAAAACGGTCGCAAATGAATATGGCATAAAAGCCTATCACATTCCCATTTCTCCTCCAACTATAGAAAAGTCAGCTGTTGAAGCCATGCAAACAATTTTAAAAACAGCCTCTCTGCCTCTTCTTGCCTATTGTCATCACGGATCACGCTCGCTGCATCTTTATCGTTTAGCGCGTCTTTAAACAGAGGGGTTGCACACTTCCGCCTCGCCTTAAAAGACGAAGATTCTTAAATATACATCGATCTGTAAAAAAATAATCAGTCAATAATCTTTGTCTTGCACCTTTCCACTCAGGCTTCACATTTCATAAAACTCTATGAGCAAGCTTTGCTCCTCAATATACAACAAGCATGCACACCCGAAGCCATAAAAATGCATGAAAATTCATATGATGATCAAAGAAAATTATTTTCACCTCACTTTTTATCACTGCTCCACCTTCTTTTTCTCTTCCTTTACCAATACGAACTCATTCGTACGCCACAGACACCTAAAATGACAGTAAAACCACTAAGAAAACCCTATATTCCGAATAAAAGGCGTGCAGAGTATTTTATAAAAAAAGTCGTAAGCCATAATCTATGGTTAACTACAACATATTGATTTATAACAATTAATTATTTTGCACGTTGAATGATAAATCCTAATACCGTAAGATTCTCTCAAGCCTATTTATAGTGAAGCAATCAAAAGCGTGTTTCTTGCATGTCACAAGCAGGAAGTGTTCGTGTGAAATAAAACGAGTTAAGAAAAAACTCTCATAAGCGCTCTCAAATAGCCTAGACTGTACAACACTAAAGGCTTGTCAATATAACGGATGGTGTCGGATTGCTCTTTTATTAGGCATAAAGATGATAGCCCTCAACGAAGCTTTCAAGATACCATTCATGAATGTCATCATGAAAATGAATATGGGAAGCGTTGAAAGATATTTCTTTAAAAGAAGTGCATAAATTAGCAACACAAGGATATTCCAGCATTTTATTTTACCTGTAGGGCGTGATATCCTATTCAAAGAACAAGAACAACCTGAAACTGTTATTTTCATGATTTAAGAGATATTGCTCTGGACCCTTTTGAAAGTGGCAAACCCGAATGTAAAAAAGACTGTCATCTGGACTGATTTTCTCCTTTATAACTTCATATTTTTCCCCAATAAGGCTGTAAACCGGTTTCAGAGATTACGCAAATGGATAATGCAATAGGGCTCTCCTCATCTAGTATACAAAAGCTGTAACAGCAGAGAGAGCATTAAAGCGCTTTAATCTTCGTCTCAAACATACTGCTCGCGTTGAGGAACACTAAAGCAAAAGTTTTATGAGAAAAACAATACGATACAGTCACGAATAGAGCGAACATAGATTGGAAAGATGTCCCAACTTTTATCCAATATTTCTATCAAAAAACAACAAAACATTATTGGCTTTGTGTTTTCATATCCTTACAAGACTGTCTTTCCTTTGCATTATAGGCGTTACATTTGTGAAAGACAAAGGAAATATATGGATAGTTTTTAACTTGAAAATCTGAAAGATTGACGTGTTACGACAACAAAATTGTGCCTTTATCCATCAAAAGCATTAGAAATTTTGAAACAATACACCTGCTTTCTCGCAATGATTTCTTTTTATCTGCAATCAATCGCAGTCTCCTTAATATGCATTCCCCATCACAATATACAAGAGAAAGGAGACTTAAAGCATTTTCCAGCAGCTTCATTCTCGTTTACGTGATTGGTCAGCACGAAAACTGCTGCTAACCACTGATCTTCTTCACAAGACTCGACAAACAAAACTTTTGTAAAAATATTCATTACATAATACAAAATATCACATGCGTAAGGTTACACGAACCAACTCTCATCATAAACGATGATACGGCATAAATGACATAATAAGCCAAATTAGAAAGAAGAAACAATAACCTTTTAAAATAAAAAAAGTCATCAATTAAATTTTATCAAACTATAAGCTTAAAATCGCAAGAAATTTTAAAAACAGCCTTTCTCCTTCTTCACGTCTATTATTGCTAAATAGGCTGGTTGCTTATTCTTTACTGCATCTTTTATGACGAGTTTTAACGGATCAGAAAGAAACAAGCAGTAAAGTTTTGAATGACAACAAAAACCATAACGTTAACTTTGAAAAAAATGATGCCAAAATCAGATCTTCAGATATTCGATTCTCCCTCTCAACAACGGAAAAAACATATATTCCACGATGTTTTGGAATATATCTTTGTGATTATAATCACTTTAAGTGCTATTTTTACAGCTCTTCTCTCTTTTTCAGATCAGTTTAGGACATATTTTTAAAAGTAAGCAGCCTATCCAACGTTGATAATGGTTGTACTGTCTTTAAAACTTCTTTTGCTTTTTTTTCATCACGATGCATTTGCACAATCAAAGGTTCAAGTCCATCAAATTTTTCTTGTCCTCGCAAAAACTGGAAAAAAGAAACGGTACAGCTTTCCCCATAAAGGTCGTCGTTAAAGTCAAACAAATAGGTTTCCAAAAGGGGCGCCCCATCCTTAACAACCGTTGGACGACAACCAAAGCTTGCAACACCATCATACAAAACACCGTTCGCACGACGCAAACGTACCGCATAAACACCATGAGCCAAACGAACTTGGGGAGGCAACATTTGATTAGCGGTAGGAAATCCCAAAAGACGTCCAAGTTTTTCACCTTGAATAATATTGGAGCGTATCCGATAGTGATACCCTAACAAATGGGCTGCTTTGTCCACTTCCCCTTGTGAGAGAAGTTGCCGAATAAAACTCGAGGAAATGATCAAAGATTGTGACTCTTGAGGACGAGCAACGCAAGAAACTTGCACAACCTCAAATCCATATTTCTCTCCTCTTTGGCAAAGAAGATGTACATTTCCACTTTTCTGATGACCAAATTGAAAATTTTCGCCTGTCACCACAACTGAAACATCAAAAACTTCCTTTAAAAACGACTTAATAAATTCGTCCGCTGAAAGAGCGGCAAACTGTGCATCAAAGGGCTGTTCAATCACGCCGTCAAAACCAAGGGTTTTAAAAATTTCAGCTTTTTCAGCTGCCTCTGTCAAACGATAGACAGGAGCTGAATGTTGAAAAAAACTTCTTGGATGGGGTTCAAAAGTTAAAACAACAGATGGTTTCTTTTTTATACGCGCGAAATCAAGTGCTTTTTGCAACACCACCTGATGCCCACAATGAACACCATCAAAATTTCCAAGTGCCAACACTGCTCCCCGCCAAGCCGAGGGAAACATATGAATTCCCTGAAGACGCAAAAAATTAGTCATTACTGAAGTGCCCACATGATTGCTTGTGGTTTATAACCATGATGTTCAAGAAAAGAATGCAAAGCTTGCTTATCAACCACACCCTTTTGCGTATAATCATAATGATGAATCCCCCCCATAATATAAAGGGCATCAAGACCAAAGTGAGCCGCCCCCTTAATATCCGTTAAAAGACCATCACCAATAGCTAAAACTTGACTTTTTTCTACTGTTCCCCGTATTTTTTGAAGTTTTTCAAAGGCACATTCATAAATAGGCGCGTGAGGTTTTCCAGCAATGCGCACTTCCCCCCCTAATTGTTGATAAAGACGAGCCAATGCACCAGCGCACCAAAATTCTTTATTTCCATAATGGACAATCACATCTGGGTTCGCACAAATAAAAGGTAAATTCCGCGACCGCATGCGACGAAACATCTCCTCATAAGCAGAGGGTTCTTCGTCAAAATCTTCAAGAAAACCGCTACAGACGACAACAGAAGCCTCCCATTCTTCAACAAATTCACACTCTAACCCTTCAAACAGCACCAAATCACGTTGTGAACCAATGAAAAAAACTTTACGTGGAGCAGTCTGAATGAGATCGCGCGTTACATCCCCTGAAGTGATAATGGCATCATAATAGTCGCTATGAACATTCATGCTTTGTAATTGAGCAGCAACATCTTCCCGTAGCCGAGGAGAATTAGTTAATAAAATGACAGTTTTTCCCATTTGTCGGATTTTATACAACGCCTTCAACGCTGGTTCAAATGCATGTACACCGTTATGCACAACACCCCACACATCACAAAAAACAGCATCATAATGCGCTATAATAGTCTCAATATGGGTAAGTTCATTCATGGAGCACCTATCTCTATTTGTCATTTAAAGCTGTCTTTTACTTCAAAACTACTTACCGAAAGATAATACTTGTGTCATCTGCTTTCTCAAACCATATCCCAACTTTTTATCGTCTATAGAGATCATAAGAAATGATAAAATAACTAAGTTATCATTAAGTTGTGCAAAATTCTAAAATGCTTGATAGCAAAAGCTTATCATTCCCCAATGCTATTTTTCTCATAAAAATTTTAATTCTAACAACAACGACGTTGATAGAGTTTTTTATCTAAAATACTCAAATTCTTCACTGAGAAAATAAACATATCCCCCTCTTAAAAACAT
This sequence comes from Bartonella sp. AA168HLJHH, assembly GCF_042197365.1. Taxonomy (NCBI): domain Bacteria; kingdom Pseudomonadati; phylum Pseudomonadota; class Alphaproteobacteria; order Hyphomicrobiales; family Bartonellaceae; genus Bartonella; species Bartonella sp. AA168HLJHH. The sequence goes on from NZ_JBHIRS010000010.1 coordinate 29,069, forward strand.
GCATCATGAGAAAGCCCAATATATTTTCTCATTTCAAATCCGTTTATATTGAATCAATCAAAACCTATTGACTTACACATTATAAACGGAGAGCGTACAGATAAAAACACGTGAAGAAAGAAAAAATAGCTCTTAGGCTCCCTTTCAAAGGCAAAAACTGTCGTAATATTTTGAACTGGCAGAGAGTATGTGCCGTCCGAGCATCTTTTTTTCAGTAAAGATAGCAATATAGCTTTTATCCCATTCATAGAGGCTTTTACGCTATATACTTTACGAAGCACCATTGTAAAATAGGCGCTAACATTGAGAAATATCTTCTAAAACAAACATGTGAATATACAACAATAAGATCTATAATGTTTTGAGTTTATTTTGCATGAGGGCTCTTTACTCATAAAAGCTTTCCCCTATCATCATGATATCTCAGACGCATCAAAACAAGTCATTTTGATTATTGGTTAAGGACAGCACCGTAAGCGGTGACTTGAGCTTAAAAACCAAGATTTACCTTCGTAAAATGCATATCTGATGTCATGAGTTGAGTAAGCAAACCTTAAAACTTTGAAAGGCAAACAACCTCCTATTTTAAAAAATCTATCCGTCTCAAGAAAAACTATTTTTATTGCCAATCTCCTAAAATTACTTTATGAATCGAAAAATGTTTTGATCGCATACGCAACGATCAAAAGGGGTCTTGAAAACCCGAAACCCTAGCGTAAAAATAAACCCACTATGTGGGTATCCCGGAATTCCGGGAGATTTTGCTATGTCCAGGTGCTCCAAGCACTAAAAGCAAAATGCTGACTAGGGTTCAGTGTTTTCAAGCTCCCGGAATACCAATGCGAGGGCGCTCGCACTTGGAGGGGGAAAATGCAAGCTCAAAATCTTAATATTGATCTTTTTGTAGGCAAAAAAATTCGCTTTAGGCGAAAAGTGCTAAAAATGTCTCAAAAAACATTAGGACATCATTTAGGTGTCACTTTCCAACAAATCCAGAAATATGAAAAAGGCTTAAATCGCGTGAGCGCAGGACGTTTAAAGGAAATTTCCGATATTTTGAATGTTCCACTTGCCTTTTTTTACACTGATATCATCAAAAAAGACAACACCCCGTACCATTATGATGAAATCGCCTCGAGCAAAGAGGAATATTTGCTTTTAAAAAGTTTTAGAGTCCTCACATCTGTCAAGCAGAAAGCGATTTTAAACTTAATTTGTGATCAAAATTAAAACGCTTTAAAAGCATAGCTATAAAGTGCTACACACCCTATTCTTGTCTTTCTCCCCACACCCCAAAAGGATGCCCCCCTCCTCAAACCGGTTGATAAACGATCCGCCTTTTCAAAAATAGCTCCTTCTCAGCTTCCCATTTCATATGGTTCCTTTCACAAAATTATATAAACAAACCCTCCCTTGAATATTCATCACACTCTCTTATCAAAACACCCCATGTATAAAGTTTTATGTCTTATATCACCACACCCGCAAACAATAGCGTTTTACAGTACAACAGAATAAGTATTTATCTGTATTTAAAGAGTGGCCCCCTTTTCGCTATGGACGCTCTATTTATTTTAAATGATGTACATTTAATATACCTGCTATTAAAAACTTAGTATCTGTTATAAAGTCTTAAAGGCATATTTTCCCTCTAAAATCTCAATGCTACACCAACTCTATCATAAGGCAACACATTGATTTATAAAGATAATTTATTATTTTACATGTTGAATGAGAATCCAGAATATCGTAAGATTCTTTCATTTCAGACTTGTTCCATGTTGAATCAACCAAAACTATATCTCTTGCAGGTTACAAGTGGGAAGAGGCGTATGGATAAAAACTATTAAGTAAGAATTAAAAATGCCTCAAACGAACCGTCTCAATTACCAAGAGCTGTAAGCAACACCCACAAGCTGACAAACTGTGTGATGGTGCAAGGCTTACTCCGTTATGAAGTGTAAAGATGGAGGTGCTCAATGGATTTACCCTTATACCCTTTACGAACAGCGTCGCAAAATAGGTTTGGATACCTTGAGAGATATTTCTATAAGACAATGCTATCCAATTCTCTCATGATTATAATCCTCAATCTGATAAAGTTGAAACAAACAATAAGATTGCGAATATGATTTGGGGAGCTCATCTGAAAGATGAAAAATGATAAAAAAATTCCGCTATAACAATTGAAGAAGCGAGCATTCGTTGAGCCGTAACTTCTTTATTTTAGAATTTTTATATCACACTTTACTGTTGAGTAATATGTATTTATTAAAATACATGACCACGGTCTAGAGCATCAAGCTTTGGCGAGAAAAACATTTCAGTATCTGCTTGTAAGACATTTTGACAATTTTTAGATTCCTTAACAGCTTGTCCTGAAAGAAAACACTTCGTTCCCCATTCTTCTCTTAATTTTGCATCTTTTTTAAAATCTTCTACGCTATAGGTTTTTTCACACCCCAAGACGAATAATAGAGTCATGCATAATAAATAATTTTTTTCATTTTACTCCTCTTTAAATACCTTATCTGTTAATATCATCCCCCCAAATGAGGGTTGAATTTTCACACTGTATGAGAATACAGCCTCACTATCACTTGCTTGCTTTCAAAGTGAATACTCTGAGTAAAATAACGCAAGAAGAGCTCACAATAGCCATCGTATGAGTTTGTCATAAAATACAATGAGAAGGGAAAGAGCCTAAACTGAATACAAATGATGAAATCAGAAGACGCATTAATGCTTTTGTCCGACTGATTTCAAATAGTTACATTGCAATAGGCATCGCCCCTAACCCTATAGAAAGCCTATGAGCATTATAATACTTAAATCTCACGATCAATGGACTATGCAGCCATAACAAAAAAGTATGAGCTCTTTTTACCTATTTGTATGTTGATTATTGTTCCTCCATCGAGGCCTAAATAGAAACGTTTTGTGATATATAGAAAACAATCAGCAATGCAAATCATTTTACGAAGATTTCTTCGTGTAGAGTCTATTTGAAATCCATCCATCATTTGGAAGTCTGAATTTAAAAGCAGATAATTATGAAAGCTTTTCAAGGAATGCAACAGATTGATCACTTTTAAAGAAGTAAAAAACGTGATTTAATCCTGAAGACAAAATTCTGATGAAAAAACTTTTGCTATGAATTCTTTTAAGGCATTGTGAAAGATTTTATCCATTATATCAAACGTTACACCATTTTTGGGTCTGTTTATTTTTTACTTTTATCAACACCGCTCTAGAAATCCGTTTCTTGAGCGTTTTTTATCGCCTCACTTTCTCCTTCAAACACAAATACTCAAAAATGCTTTGCCACCAACAATGACATTTTCCTGCTTTTATAAAACACATAAGTAAAAATAGAGAAGCGATTTTGAAAGCAACCCTGCCTTGAAAAGGGAATTACCATCCATTTACTTCCTAAACGAAAATAATCTCACCGTTTATTCAAATTTGCTCTACGATTTGGTACAATTTTATTGATAAAGTTTTCTCTATAAAAATTTAAGTAAATATGTTCGTTAAAACCAATCATGGACTAGCAAAGGGGTTATAGGATCCATTATCTCGCCGCCATTTTAAAGGTTCAGTGAAATCACTCGACCAAAGACCAATCTTGTTGCCACGTGCTTTTTCTTCCGCATGATGATACTGGGCTGGAATAGGATTTTTCCCCTCTTTTGAGAGTACCAACATACCTTCTTTAAGACCTTCCTCAGCTAAATCAACCCCTTGAACAAAACATTGCGCATAATAAACACCATTGTGCATCAAAGCCTGTTTACAGGATAAATCCTGCCCAAGTGTTTTGGTGACAAGCCAAGCCGTTGTAACCGCACCACAGGGCCATTCTTGATCATTTAATCTTGCTTTTTGACGGGGTGCACATGTGTCCACACCATAAAGATGAATATCACGGGAGATATGTGAGCGCCAAGATTGTGCAGCAGGCGTCAGTAATTTAAATGTAACCCCACTTGTAACAGAAGCCTTACCATGAAAAACAACAGCATTATTTGCAACATCATTTAATGAAACACTCTTCTGCAAATCGAGAGCTGGTTCATTTTTTTCTAATTGCTGTTTGGTGATAGATTTACCCAACTTTTTTTCTTCTCGATAGAGATCGACAATATCTTGGATATCTTGCATCTCAAATGTTTTAAGAATGCTGAAATCCATTTTATCTTTATATTGGCTTAATCCCCACACCGTAGCCCCCATAATGTAAATAATAACAATCAATTTAAATAGCATCTCTTAACACGCTCGCTCAAAAAATTCGTTTTTTTCCTATCATGTCAGATTATTGATCAGCAATCCCCTTGTTTTTAAAGAAAAAATCCAAATATAAGTGTTGCAGATTAACTACATTTTGTAAAGAATGATATTCTTTCTTTCATTATTTTAATATTGTTATTTTTACCAATATACACAACTTAAAATTGCCATTTTCATGTAACACAATCTCAATTTGAAAAGACTTCTGTCTCTTTACGAAGAAGAGCTTGAGAGTGAACAGATCCACGATCAAGGCTTTTAAAACAAACAAACGAGAAGAATTAAACTGTCATCAAATGACAGCACTCTCCAGTTTGTTAGAGGCAATGGAATGTCGACATATGAACAAATATTATTTGTTAAAGAGAGGTAAAATGACAGATAATAGATTCCAAAACATCATTTTTATCGTGACCATGCTGCTTTTTACCGCATTGCTTGTATCAGATCCTTCTTATGCTGCTTCTACTGCTGGTGGAGGTGGTTTCGGGAAGCTCGATGGTGTTTTAGGCAACATTGTCGCAATGATGACGGGTCCAACGGCAAGACTCATTGCTATTATATGTGTTGCTGCTGTGGGGATTGGTTGGATGTACGGCTTTATTGATTTACGCAAAGCAGCTTACTGTGTTCTGGGGATTGCTATTGTTTTTGGTGCCCCCACTCTCGTCGGTAAATTAGCGGGCACAACATAAATGAATGAAGATACTCTTTTCCTTGCCTGTACGCGCCCAGCCATGTTTGCTGGTGTTACAATGGAAGCGATGGCGCTCAATGTCATGGCGACATCCATTCTTTTCATTTTGACCAGTGATTTTACCATGTTTGGTCTTGGGATTGGGATGCACTTTATTTTGCGAGAAGTGACAAAGTACGATCACAATCAATTTCGCGTATTGTTTGCATGGCTCAATACCCGAGGAAAACAAAAAAACCTCAACCGATGGGGAGGAGGTTCTACCTCCCCTTTACGCCTTATCCGCACCTATAAGGAACTAAGCTGAAGGAACGAAATTGGTGAAACAGATGTCAATAATGAAACGGGAAACTTTGCCTGAAGAATATATTCCCTATATACGCTACATCAACCAACATGTCGTTGCTTTAAATTCACGATGTTTAATGGTTGTGATGGCTGTTGAGGGTATAAATTTTGACACTGCGGATATTGATCAATTAAATTCTTTACACAACCAATTAAACACCCTTTTAAAAAACATCGCAGACGAACGGCTTGCTTTATATTCTCACATCATCCGCCGCCGTGAAACGATATACCCAGAAGGTCATTTTCTTTCATCTTTTGCAACAACATTAGATGAAAAATATAAAAAGAAAATGGTTTCGCAAGAACTGTATAGAAATGATCTATTTATTTCACTGCTTTGGAATCCGGCCGCGGATAAAACAGAAAAGCTGGTTTCATTTTTTCAGCGCTTGAGCAAAGCCAAGAAAACACAATCTGAGCCCGATGAGGAAGCTATTCGTAAACTCGAAGAGTTAAGTCAAGATCTTATGCAAGGTTTGGAAGAATATGAAGTCCGTCTGCTATCCATCTATGAACATGAAGGACTTTTATTTGCCGAACAAAGTGAATTTCTCCACCAGCTAGTGGGGGGAAGACGTGAGCGTATTCCTCTCACATTTGGAACTATTGCTTCAACAATTTACTCGGATCGTGTTATTTTTGGGAAAGAAATTATCGAAATTCGCCATGAAAGCAATGAACGCTTTGTGGGCATGTTTGGATGGAAAGAGTATCCTTCTAAAACACGCCCAGGTATGACTGATGGTCTGCTTACGGTGCCATTTGAATTCATCTTAACACAATCCTTTGTCTTTAAAAGTAAGGCAGCCGCCAGTGCGATTATGAGCCGCAAACAAAATCAAATGATCAATGCAGCTGACCGTGCTAGCTCACAAATCGATGCACTGGATGAAGCGCTAGATGATTTAGAATCAAATCGTTTTGTTTTGGGAGAACACCACATTTCTTTAGCTGTTTTTGCTGATCATCCCAAAATATTGTCTGAAAACTTATCAAAAGCACGTTCCCATTTAACCAATGGGGGAGCCGTGATTGCCAGAGAAGATTTAGGATTGGAAGCAGCATGGTGGGCACAGCTTCCTGGAAACTTTAGCTATCGTGCGCGTTCAGGCGCCATTACCAGCAGAAATTTTGCCGCTTTATCGCCCTTCCATTCTTTCCCTGTTGGCAAACTGAACGATAATGTTTGGGGAGCTGCTGTCGCATTGCTAAAAACACAGGCTGGTTCACCTTACTATTTTAATTTTCATTATGGCGATCTTGGAAACACATTTGTTTGTGGTCCATCAGGATCTGGTAAAACAGTGATTGTTAATTTTCTTCTTGCACAATTACAAAAACACAATCCAACTATGGTTTTTTTTGATAAAGATCAAGGAGCAGAGATTTTTGTACGGGCTGGAGGAGGGAAATACAAACCTTTAAAAAATGGGCAGCCCACGGGTATTGCTCCCTTAAAGGGCATGGAATACACCGAAAAAAATAAAATCTTTCTTCGTAATTGGATCTTAAAGCTAGTGACCGCTGAAGGGCAAATCGTAACAGAAGAAGAGCGACAAGATATCGCCAAAGCCATCGATTCCTTAGAAAACTTACCCCCAACCCAGCGCTCTCTTGGTGCCCTTCAACTGTTTTTTGACAACACATCCAAAGAAGGAATTGCCATACGGCTGCAACGCTGGATTAGAGGCAATGATTTAGGATGGGTTTTTGATAATGACCAAGATGATCTCAATTTAAATGCGCAGTTCATTGGCTATGACATGACCGATTTCTTAGATAATGAAGAAATTCGGCGCCCCTTAATGATGTATCTCTTTCACCGCATTCTTGATCTGATTGATGGGCGGCGCATCATTATCGTCGTTGATGAATTCTGGAAAGCTTTAGAAGATGATTCATTTAAAGCTTTTGCGCAAGATCGGCTAAAAACAATTCGTAAACAAAATGGCATGATGCTCTTTGCAACACAAAGTCCTAAAGATGCTTTGAACTCAACAATCGCGCACACAATCATTGAGCAATGCCCCACCCAAATATTTTTTCCAAATCAAAAAGCAAATTACAATGATTATGTCGAAGCTTTCAAACTTACTGAGCGTGAATTTGAACTGATACAGTCAGAGTTAAGCAGAGAATCCCGTCGTTTTCTCATCAAACAAGGACAAAGTTCCGTCGTTGCAGAACTTAACTTACGTGGAATGAATGATGAGATCGCCGTTTTAAGCGGCACAACAAAAAACATTGAACTCATGAATGAAATTATCAACGAATATGGAGCTGCCCCTGACAAATGGCTGCCCATATTTTATCAAAGGAGAAAAAATCAATGAAAAAATATGGCTTAGTTACACTGTTATCTTTTTCTTTTATTTCTCATGCAATAGCGCAAACAACACCTGATGTGGATGAATATTATAAACAAGCACTCGAGAACACACAAAAATTAGATGCTGCAAAATCAGAAACAGCTGAAAACATTTATAAAAGCGCAACTGAAACTGCAAAAAAAATCAAAGACATAAGTCAACAACTTGAAAATATTAAATCAAAACCAGAAACAAAACCAGAAGAATTGCAAGCTCTTCGGCAAGATCTTCAAGTAAAGCTTTCTCTTCTTCAAGCCGGTCTTCAAGTAAGTTCTTTAAAACTTCAGTCTCTTGATATGATTCAAGCAAGAGATACGAAAACAAAAGATGAGCTACGTGAAGAAAAGGAACAAAAAAAGCATAAATATCTTGAGGCACAATTAAAAGAAAAAGAAAAGAAATTAAAAGAAAAACTTGAAAGTACAAGTACAAATGTCAGACTTTAGTTTTTCTCCCTTTGAAAGCGTTTCTGGGTATATTTTAAAACCCCTTGATAATGTGATGGACACGACGGTGAGTGGGCTGTCTTCTGCTATTTCAGCACCCTTAAATCTCGCCGCAATCATTTTTATCTTTCTTTATGGCTATAATGTTATGACAGGTCGCGTTGCGCTTTCCATGCATAGTCTTCTCAATAATGTTGTTAAAATCGTTGTTGTTACAACAATGGCAACAAATGCGGATACATTTAATACTTATGTCAAGGATATTTTCTTCAATGATTTATCCAATGCTATTGGGAATGCGCTTAACAGTAATCCTGCAAGCTCCAATGTTTTTGATTATATTTTGTTAAAGGCAAGTTCGCGTTATCAAGAAGTCTTATACAATGCTTGGTTTTTTGAAAAGATCATTGTGGGTCTTCTTGGTTCTATCATGCTTCTCGCGGTTATTCTTTTTTGTATAGGTGGTTTTATTGTGCAAATGTTTGCACAAGTTGCACTCGTCATGATTATAGGTCTTGGGCCTCTATTCATTAGTTTGTATTTGTTCAATGCAACGCGAAAATACTCCGATGCATGGATTACAACTTTGATCAATTTTACCATTTTACAAGTTCTCGTAATCATGCTTGGAACCATTATATGTCAAGTTATCCTACAGGTTCTCAAAGTTTCATATGAATCAATTTATGTTCTTTTTCCCCCTGTCATCGTCATTTCGATCATAGGAGTTATTATCTTCCGTGCGCTTCCTGGTATTGCAACAGCGCTGGCCTCTGGCGGACCATACTTTAACGCTGGTGTCTCTTCAGGAGGACAGATTTTTACAATGCTTTCCAATGGTGCAAGAGCGAGTGGCAATGCAGTAAAAAGTGCCACTTCACAAATCTCAGGAGCTGCCGGTAACGCTGTTAGAAGTGCGGCAGGAGCGGCAGCAAAAGCAGGTAAATCCGGAGGCGGTCGTGGTCGATTTTAAGATAAAGCACCTTTTTAAAAGAATAAGCATTTTTGTTTTTGCCTTGTGTGCGCCCTTTGGCGCACACGCCATGATCCTGTTTCAGATAAGATCTAACATCTTGGGTCTAACAACAAAACCAATCAAAATCTTGCATCACATAAACTTGTAAAAATGTTCAGAACAAAGGCTCTCATGCATTGTATTCCAAGATATTTGTGAGTTCAAAAAATGAAACGAAAAATAACTTTTGTTATGGTCCTAACAATCGCTCTTACTGGTTGTGCCTCTTTGAGTGGCCCTAAAAAACCACCACGCTGTAATGGCAAACATACACGCGCTTTAAATAAAGATAAGTGGAATTGGGACAATAAAAACATTGTCTACCCAGAAAAGAGCGTAAAGCCTGTTACCACTCCCATCATTCTCAATACTTTGGAAAGTGAAAAAGTAACAGCCAATTCAGCTTTATTAAAGCCGGTTATTCATGAAGCACGATCTGATAAAACTGTGGAGGTTATGCGTGAAAAGTGATGCCCTTGAAGAATATATAAAAGAAGCGCGCTCATTTGACATTGATCGCATGCATAGCATGCGTGTGCGGATGAAAATCTCCATGGCTTTAACAGTGCTTTTTGGATTGATGACAATTGCGCTGGCTTTAGCTGTCGCAGCTTTGACGCCTTTGAAAACAGTAGAGCCTTTTGTTATCCGCGTTGATAACTCAACAGGCATTATTGATACTATAAGCGCCCTAAAAGAATCCCCTAACGACTATGATGAAGCGATAACGCGTTATTTTGCCAGCCAATACGTTCGCGCTCGTGAAGGTTTTCAAGCATCAGAAGCAGAAAACAATTTTCGCTTAGTCTCTCTTTTATCTTCTCCAAAAGAACAAAACCGTTTTGCAAAATGGTACGCAGGCAATAATCCAGAAAGTCCGCAAAACATTTATCATAACATGATTGCTACGATCACAATCAAATCAATCTCTTTTATAAGTAAAGATCTTATCCAAGTTCGTTACTATAAAACGATCAGAGACTTGAATGAAAAAGAAAATATTTCCCATTGGATTTCAATCTTAAATTTTTCCTACGTGAACGCACACATTTCAACGTCTGATCGTCTTATCAACCCTCTTGGTTTTCAAGTATCGGAATATAGATCTGATCCAGAGGTGATAAAATGATCAGACTTTTACAAACAATCTCTTTAATTTTTACGATCACTGTCAGCTTGCACACAGTTCTCTCACTTGCGGAAACAGCGCCTGTCAGTGCACGTAAAGATAACCGCATCAGATTTGTCAATTATGACCCCTACAACGTCGTACAAATCATTGGCTCCATTCGCTCTTCGGTTCAACTAGAATTTGCCGTTGATGAAGAAGTAACCTATGTAGGAATTGGAAATTCGGTTGCTTGGCAAGTTGCACCGGCTGGACACTTTGTTTTTCTCAAACCACGTGAAGTTCAGCCTGTGACAAATTTACAAATTGTCACAAGCCGCCAAGATGGAACACAACGCTCTTATCAATTCGAGCTACAAGTCCGTGAAGGCGATGTTTCAGCCGGCAATGAGACGTATTTCTTGGTAAAGTTTCGTTATCCAGAAGATGAAGCCTTACGTAAGAAATTAGCCGAAGCAGAAAAAGAAAAACAACGTGAAGAAAACTTTGTCAATGATATTTTAAATATCCATGAAGATTTTGGACCACGCAATTGGGCTTATGAAGCTCAAGGCTCATCTCTTATTGAACCTGCTTCTGTCTATGATAATGGGAAAACAACAACCTTTACCTTTTTAGGCAACATTGAAATCCCTGCCATTTACATTGTATCGCCTGATGGGCAAGAAGCGCTTATTCCCAAATCGATTAAAGGCAACAAGGTTATTGTTCATGCAACAGCTGCACAATTCACGCTACGACGTGGGAATGAAGTATTGTGCATCTTTAACAAAAGGTTCGTACCAAAAGGAATTAATCCTGAAACAGGTACGACATCACCATCTGTACAACGTAAAGTGAACCTAGGAAGCAGCCATGAATAACACCGTGGATGAAAAAAGCATTAATGATCGCGATACAATAAAAAATGCTCAAGGGAAAAGTCAACAAAACAATGTGGGGAAAGCTATTGCTCTTATTATTCTTTTCAGTGTCTGTCTTTATTTAGCCTATTCAACACTTGTTACAGACAAAAAGCAACCAATTGAATCTTCAAAAGAAGGAAAAGTTATAAAACAAACAGAGCTTTTTCATCCTGCAAAGCCTACCCCTCCCCCCTTTGAACAGCCTCAACGAAATAACGCTCTATTACCAAAAGTCGAGCTACCAACACCAAACATCAATCAATTAAATTCTGATGACTCACTGCTGGAGGCAGCACAACGTGCTCCTGTATTAGCTTATGCAAGTACACAACAAGGCAAAATAGATTCACAAACAAATAATGGTGCTTTGCCTCACCAACTTGAAAGCAAACCTGATGAAACGACACAACGTTTTAATCATCTTCTCAAACCCACAGTGCTTGAAGGTATTCGTGCTTCAACCCTTGGCAATCGAAACTACATCATCGCGATGGGAACTTCTATTCCTTGTATTTTAGAAACAGCCATCAACAGTGATCAACAAGGTTTTGCCAGTTGTATCATCTCCAGAGATATCTTATCAGACAATGGTCGTGTTGTGCTTCTTGATAAAGGCACCCAAATTGTTGGTGAATATCGCGCCGGATTGAAAAAAGGCCAAACACGTCTCTTTGTACTATGGAATAGAGCAAAAACCCCCAATGGTATCATTATATCTTTAGCTTCACCGGCAACGGATGCTTTAGGGCGTTCTGGTATGGATGGAGATATTGATAACCATTGGCTCGAGAGGATTGGGTCTGCGCTTCTTGTCTCACTAATAAAAGATGCAACACACTATGCCAATAAACGTTTATCAAAAAAACAGGAAAAAGAAGAAACTGAAACAATCTCTTCAGGACAAAACATCGCAAACATTCTCGTAGAAAATTACGCCAATATTCCTCCAACATTATCCAAAAACCAAGGGGAAATGGTGAATATCTTTGTTGCCCGCGATTTAGATTTTTCCAGCGTTTATAAATTGAAAGTCATCGAAAACAAAAAACAGATTATCAATCGAGCTGTTTCAAGAAACTTTTACAAAAATTCGGCGGTAACTTTAGAATGAACTCAAACTTACATACCATGAGCGATGAAACCGTTGCGATTGTTCTCACAAAACTTGAACCCATCAGTGCTTTTTTGAAAGATGATAGACTCTTTGAAATTGTTATCAATCGTCCCTATCAAGTCATGACTGAAGGATTTGATGGATGGAAAACAATAGAAGCACCGGGGCTCTCTTTTAATGAGCTTATGGGGATTGCGAAAGTTGTCGCCTCCTATTCCAAGCAAAACATATCGGACAAAAACCCAATATTATCTGCAACGCTACCAGGCAATGAGCGCATTCAAATTGTCATTCCGCCGGCTGTCGAAAAAGACACGATTAGTATGACAATTCGTAAACCATCATCGCAGAGTTTTTCTCTCGAAGAACTCGCCAAGAAAGGCCTCTTCTCGCTCTGTGAACAGGTCTCTTTCACACCTTTGAATGACTATCATTCTCGTTTTAATGAACTCAAAATCATCGAGCATAAATTAGCCAATGCCTACTGTAATAAAGACTTTGTCTCTTTTTTAAATCAAGCTGTAGAATGCCAGAAAAATATTTTAATTGCGGGAAAAACCGGTTCGGGTAAAACAACATTATCAAAAGCATTAATCGCCAAAATCCCTCAAGAAGAGCGTATTATCACCATTGAAGACACGCAAGAATTGGTGATACCACACCCTAACCATGTCTCAATGTTCTATTCAAAAGATGGACAAGGCTTAGCCTCCGTTGGGCCCAAAGAGTTACTTGAATCATCTTTACGGATGCGTCCTGATCGTATTCTTTTGCAAGAACTTCGAGATGGTACAGCCTTTTATTATATCCGCAATGTCAATTCAGGCCATCCAGGTTCCATTACGACGGTTCACGCATCAACAGCACTTGCAGCCTTTGAGCAGATGACCCTTTTGGTCAAAGAAAGTGAAGGCGGTGGTGATTTAGAGCGTGATGATATTCGAGGCCTGTTGATTTCAATGATTGATATCATCATCCAATGCAAACGGATTGAAGGAAAATTTAAGGTCACAGAAATTTATTACGATCCCTTCAAACAACGAAACATCTTTGGAGGTGACTAAAAGAAGATCACACCGGCTGCCAAAGGCTCTTTTAAAGCAACAATTGCAAATAAGAGAAAAAATGCATGAAAACCAACGAAACAGAAATAGAGAAAATCTTTTATCGATGACAGAGGAAGAATTAAAAAAACGCCGTGAAGCCGTTGAAGCAGCCATCAGCACCCATACGATAGAGGGAATAGCGCTTCATCCTACAACACTCAAAATTTTAGAAGAATACGCAAAGGGGAATATTTCACTCGAGGAATTTAACACTCTTATGGACAACGTAAAATTATAAGGAAGCTGCGATGCCAAAAGCAAAAGCAAAGACAAAAAATATACAGACAGTTTCTCCCCATCATTATGTCTACCCAAACACCACAACACTCAAAAATAAATATGGAATAAAAGACTTAAAATCCTTTCTGGAGAAATGCTCACATGATACAGCAGAAGCAATGGTTAATCTGCGTGAATCCCCCGTACCAGAAAAGTTTGATAGCTCCTATCTATGCTCTATACATCACCACTTATTTAAAAATACCTTTGAATGGGCTGGATATCTGCGCCATCTCCCCTTTACATTTGAAGATGGCACCATAGCCGCTATGCCCGAAATGAAAAGAACAGGATGGGAAAATCCTTTTGCACTCGGCGATGAAATCCAAGACGGTTTACAAAAATTAGATCAAACGCTTGCCGAAAAAGATAATTTGCAAGGCTTAACGCGTGAGAAATTTAACGCTGAAGCAATAAGCTTATTTAACGCCCTTAACCAACTTCATCCTTTTAGAGAAGGCAATGGACGTACACAACGGGTCTTTTTTGAAAATCTTGCCAAAGCCGCAGGGCATCAGCTTGATTTTTCACTTGTTACAAAAGAACGCATGATGCTCGCCAGTGTTGCTGTAGCAGAAAATGGTGATCTAGAACCAATGCAACATCTGTTTGAAGATATCTCTAATCCCAATAAAATACTTCTTTTAAAGGAATTCATGAGCAACATGAAAGAACTTGGGCGCAATGTTAATGATCGTCCTGTTATGGTTGCAAAAGAAGGTGAAACCTACACAGGTACCTATAGGGGTGCTGGTTATGATAGCTTTGCTTTCAATGTGAAAGGCGCTTACATCATCGGCAATAAAGAACAGCTCACGCCAGAACAACTCAAAACATTAAAACCTGGTGATAGATTTACCTTTACCGTTCCCAAAACAAAAAAGCTTGAAAGCATTCTCATTCCAGAAGAAAGATTAGCCCCTTTGACAGAAAATGAAACGGCCCAAATGGTTGCAGAAGATTCTTGTGTCCACGCAAGCCTAAAACAGGTTCAGCAATTGTCAAAAATTGTTTATGGTAACGAAAAAACATTAAACAAACAGATGGTAGAAATCATCAAAAATCCAAGCTTAGGCCAACAGCTCGCTAACCAGATTGAAAGAGCACCGCACTCTATTTCTCATCTTGCCGGTTTCAGTTTATGTGGACTACAAAACCAGACACGTGCAAACGCTAAAAATCATCTTGAGATGCTCTGTACTGCCGTTGCAAATTTCGCGTATGCTGTAAAACATGCTGAAAAGGAAATTACGCAAGAACATGCAACAGAACAAAGTCGTCGTGCAAAAACGGTAGAAATGCCAAGTCAAAGCTTGCAAGACCTCTTCGCCTTGCCAAAAGAATTACAACAAGAAGCTTTAACAAAAAATCCTTTATGTCAAAAAGAGCTCAGCAACTTTGTAAAAAAGATCAACACCCGTCTCTCACCAAATGAACATAAAGCAGTTCAAAATAATGATTATGAAACATTGGCTCAAAGCATTGGTGTATCAGAAAATAAAGCCAAACAAATTACACAAATTATTAAGCAAACCAAAGAAGTACACCAGCAAGCACAAGTATGCACAATGCACCGTTCCAAAGCATTCGCTATGGCCTGCTAAGAATAGACAAAACCTTCCTCCTTAATGAGAAAGGCTCATAAGCGAAAACTGTTTGGCGTTATCTGCACCTTTGCAAAAAGAGATGAGAGTTCATATCACACAACGGGAAAAGAGCACTTCGCAACATATTCTGACAGAATTGAAAGTAAAATACAATGAAATATACCAAAACACAAATGGTACTCATTTTAACACCGATCGCTTTAGGTGCTTTAACGATATTCCTTGTCCCTCATTTTTTATTGTTTATAACAAATGGACTAAAAAGCGATCAAATTTATTGGACACTTCGTTCTGAGCCTTTATTAGTCTTAGCACTAACGGCTGCTGTTTCATTGTTGTATAGTCTCTCGCAAAAACTGCACCTGCGTAAAATGATCACTTTTGTCTCCGTTGTCTTTTTTGGAACAACCGCTCTTTACTATATTAGTGGTGAAATAAAACGTTTAAGTCCCTATGTTGGCCAACAAGGAATAACATGGGGCTATGCTCTTCAATTCATGGACCCCATGGTTGTTTTTGGCATCATCATTGGTGTTTTTTTTTCCATCATTCAATTCGTAACAACCCTTCCCCCTAAAAGTAAGGTCAAGCGTGCAAAAAAAGGTATTTTTGGTGAGGCCGCTTGGATGAATTTAAGAGAGGCAGCAAAAATCTTTCCTGCCAATGGGCAAATTGTTGTGGGTGAAAGATACCGTGTCGATCAAGATAATGTGTGCAACATTCCCTTTGCACCTGGCAATAAAACAACATGGGGAAAGGGTGGAACAGCCCCTTTGCTAACCTTTAATCTTGATTTTGGTTCAACTCATATGATCTTTTTTGCTGGTTCTGGTGGCTATAAAACAACAAGTACAGTAGTTCCCACGTGTTTAACCTATCCAGGGTCTATTATTTGTCTTGATCCTTCAACAGAAGTTGCCCCAATGGTCAAATTTGCGCGTCAAAAAATGGGAAATAGAAATGTCATTGTTCTCGATCCCAACTCATTGTTAACAAAAAACTTTAATGTCATCGATTGGCTTTTAGACGACAGCGTACCACGCACACAACGCGAAGCAAATATTGTAAGCTTTTCAAAGTTGCTTCTTACAGATAAAAAATCAGATAATTCTTCAGCGGAATATTTCTCAACACAAGCCCATAATCTATTAACAGCTCTTCTTGCTCATGTTGTATTTTCTGATGAATATGAAGACAGCGAGCGCAATTTAAAAACATTGCGTGGTATTCTCTCTCAATCAGAAACAGCTGTTGTTAATCAATTACGCATGATTCAAGAAACAACACCTTCTCCTTTTATTCGTGAAATGGTTGGTATTTTTACAGAAATGGCAGAGCAAACCTTTTCAGGGGTTTATACCACCGCCTCAAAAGACACCCAATGGCTTTCTTTATCCAATTATGCAGATCTTGTCTGCGGAGATGATTTTTTTTCCTCAGATATTACCAATGGCAATACAGATGTTTTTCTCAATCTCCCCGCAAGCATTTTAAACAGTTATCCTGCTATTGGACGTGTGATTATTGGCGCCTTTCTCAATGCCATGGTTACAGCAGACGGTAACTATAAAAAGCGTGTTTTATTTGTCTTAGATGAAGTTGATCTTTTAGGCTATATGAATATTTTAGAAGAAGCCCGCGACCGTGGACGTAAATACGGTACATCCTTGATGCTCTTCTATCAATCCTCTGGCCAGTTGGTCAACCACTTTGGAGAAGCAGGAGCACGTTCATGGTTTGAAAGTTGTTCCTTTGTCAGCTATGCTGCCATTAAAGATCTCCAAACTGCCAAAGACATTTCAGAACGCTGTGGCCAAATGACCGTTGAAGTAACCGGAACAAACAAATCAAGAGGTTTATCTTTAGGAAAGAGTTCATACAACGTCAATTACCAACAAAGAGCCCTGATTTTACCCCACGAAGTTATTCAAGAAATGCGTCAAGATGAACAAATTATTCTGATGCAAGGACAACCCCCTTTACGTTGTGGTCGAGCGATCTATTTTAGAAGAAAAGAAATGTTAGCCGCAGCTGCAAAAAACCGCTTTGCTCCACAAAAGAAAAACTAAAAAACACCCTCTAATGGAGGCAATGCATCAAAACAAAAACATCAAAGGATAAAAGCAGAGATTCTATCTCATAAAAGCCTATAAAGAAGGAATTCCCGCTTGATACAACAAGAAAAATATGGGGAAAAGTCTTTAAATGATGGTATTATGCCTGTGCTTACCAATGCCAATTTTCTTTATAAAGCACTCTCCTCATCTCCAAATAATAAATACCAATCATATCTATGCCTTGAGAATCCTATCAGGAAACTTTTGAAGGCACCGCTTTCATAGGGAAATTTTTCTACAAAAAAATTAAAAGACAATATGCATGAAAACAACCCAAATGAACCATTCTCTCTCAGTAAAAGAAAAAAGTGCCAAGATAAAGATTGATACACTCAAAAACACCTACGAATTTGAGGGATTTTTTCCTCACCCAAGTCTCAACATCTCAAAACAATATGCGTGGGGGATTTTCAAACAAAAAGTTTAACACACTCTCATAGACAATGTAACATTATAAGGAATGTAACAATGCCCAAAGCAAAAGAAAAAACAAAAGGAATTCCCTCACCCCATAATTATATCTATCTTGGTACCCAAATTCTCAAAAATAGATATGGAGAAACAGATTTAAAACGTTTTCTGGAAAAATGCTCACATGATAGGCAAAAAGCCATGATCAATCTGCGTGCAGAACCCCTGCCAGAATATTTTAATTCAACTTATCTATGCCATATCCACCAACAATTGTTTAAAAATACCTTTGTATGGGCTGGACATCTGCGCCATATCCCCTTCGCATTTACAGACGATAGCATTGCCGCCATGCCAGAAATGAAAAGAATGGAATGGGGCAATAATTTTGCAACCGGTGAAGAAATCCCTGAACTCTTACAAAAATTAGATCAAACGCTTGCCGAAAAAGACAATTTGCAAGGCTTAACACGCGAAGAATTTGTCAAGGAAGCAACGAGTCTATTTTATTCTCTTCACAAAATCCACCCATTCATAGATGGCAATGAGCACACAGAACAAGTCTTTTTTGAAAATCTTGCCAAAGCTGCAGGACATCAGCTTGACTTTTCGCTTGTCACACAAAAACGTATGATGGCTGCCTGTAGCGAAGCAATGCAATATAGCAATACACAACTGTTGAAAGATCTTTTTGAGGATATCTCCAATCCCCCCAAAATACGTCTTTTAAAAGAATTTATGGACCACGTAAACAATACGGGACGCAACGTGGATGATCGCCTTGTTATAGCAACAAAGGCAGGAGAAACCTATATAGGAACTTATAAAGGTTGTTATTCAGAAAGTTTTATACTCGATATGCAAGGAACTTACATCATTGGTAGCAAAGATGATCTCACACCAGAACGATTAAAAACATTAAAACCTGGTGATATCATTACCTTTACCGCCCCCAACAGCAAAGAGCTTGAAAACACGCTTATTCCAAAAGAAACATTAGCGCCTCTCACAAAAAGTGAATGTGCCAAAACAGTTGCGCTAGATAGTTACGTTCTCAAAGCTCAAAAGCAAGTCCGAGCTTACGCAAAAACTGTTTATGGTGACGCAAACGTATTAAACGAACAGATAGAAGAGATTATTAAAAATCCAGAATTAGGCAGACAGTTTGCTAATCAGATTAAACAGGCACCGCACTCTGTTTCTCCTCTTGCAGGTTTTAGTATATGCGGTCTACAAAATCCGGCACGTGTACACGCTCGAAATTATCTTGATGTGCTCTCTCTTGCAATTGAGAATTATGTGTATACTGTAGAAGCTACCTATAATATAGTCACTCGAGACCATAAAATTAAACAAGAACGCCTTGGAAAAGCGGTAGAGAATCCCAGTCAAAACTTGCAAAATATTTTTGCTTTATCACCGGAAAAACAAAGAGAAATCTTGTCTCAATCTCCTCAATTATACCAAGAGCTCCGTACTTTTATAAACAGTTTAGAACATCGTCTCTCATCAAACGAATGTAGTGCGATCACAAACAAAGATTATGAAACACTTGCACAAAGTATTGGTATATCAGAACAGAAAGCACGAGAAATTACCGACATTGTTCAAAAAGCAAGGAACACTCATAGCCAATTCTACACACGCACACAAAATCGTTCAAATACACTTGCTATGGCCAACTAAAAAATATGAAACTTTGTTTTTTTGATTTAAACACCTATGTGAAAGAGATATTTTAATATTCTTATCATACATGCAAAAAACAGACTACTTAGGCGCCCTACCACCAATTTTGCACATAGCATATACACCATATCCAAAGCAATTGGACAGGATAATTGTTAATTCCTTTTAAACGTCATGATTACTACCGACGAAAGCTACAAAAGCCTATTTTATTTGTCTTAGATGGAGTCGATTTTCGTGGTTATATGAATATTTTAAAAAGAGCACTCATTTTACCCCACGAAGTTATCCGAGAAATGCGTCAAGATGAACAAATTATTCTGATGCAAGGCTCCCCTTCGCGATGTGGTTGCGCCATCTATTTCAGAAGGAAAGAAATGTTAGCCGCAGCTGCAAAAAACCGCTTTGCTCCACAAAAGAAAAACTAACTTCCTATTATGAGATCTTGACTATGAAAAGACCAACCACAAAAACAACATACATTTCTATTTTTTAAAAACCCGTTAACAAAAAGTTTTTGACCGCTTCTTCACACATAAGGAAAACATGATAAAAAATCCGTGTGTTTTCCTTTTTGTATTTTGTGTATCGTTTTACCAGTACCATCGTCTTTACAAGAAAGTCCACCCCCCTCAAATCACCTATAACCAAACCAACATTTCCACTTGAGAACGTCCTGCAAATACATTCCTACAAAGCTTTTTGTTTATAATTTATCCCCTACAAACAAGCAAAAACATTTCACAACGCTAATCACCAATATCAAGACTTAAAAAAAACGGTTGATCTTTGAGACAACAACTCTCAAAACACCTACACTCAAGAACATCGATTTTTTCCCAAAAAATATTTAAGATATACATCAAAATGAATAAATCATTCTTATACAAGCTTTTCCCCCTTTACGATATCATAAAGTGTTCTATTTTAATGATAAAGCGCTGAAAAAGGCTTTTCTCCCCAACCCAAGAAAGGGTTTCCTCTCTTATGGATCTTAAAGCAGCGCAATATAATAAGAGCAACAATACAAAAATAAAAAACATTTTGTTGCAAAAATACACAAAAGAGATGTTCGTATGGCAAGATATTCATATGGAACAATAAGAAAAACATAATGGAGAAAAATTTTTGATGACTGCTTTTGCCCATAGATTCACCAATCTGAGAGCTGTGTATGAAAAGTACCAGCACCATCCGCTAACCAAGAGCGATTACACCCGCTATATCCACGCTCCTCATCAAAGCGCTCTTGCAAACAACTTTGTTAAAGGAAAAAACAACAATTTTAAGCAACATTTTTCTTTTTGACCTCTTCCTTACACCTCAAAAAACGAAGATTTTACCCAGAGTCAATTTTATAGAAAATCCATTTTCTGACCACTCATGGGCTTCATATCAGCATCCTAAATACCAGCATTTTACAGTACAAGATAATAAACAAAGGAAACATCAGAAAAGCTTTTCAAAAGCATCACAAAACGATTGATACATCCCATACACTGGAGGGAAAAGTGCTCCCTCTCATAACAACCAAAATCTCAAAAGAATACGCGAAGGGGAATTTTTCACATGCAGCGTTTAAGACGCTCATCAACCATCACCCTACCTACTTAGGAGAGATTACATGTTAGAGCAAAATTATCTATATAAAGGAACCAAAACACTCAAAAATAAATATGGCATCAAAGACCCTAAAAAACTGTATCAACGCAGTACCCATGACGTCACTAAAGCAGCCGTCAATTTTCGCCATGAACCACCCCCACGAAAATTTGATTTCACTTATTTAAAATTAATCCATTGGAGCCTCTTCCACGAAACTTTTGAATGGGCGGGCCACACCCGTGATACATCCTTTACATTTGAAGACGGCACCTCTGCCCATATGCCGGCGATGCGTCCCAAAGGTTATGAAATTCCTTTTGCTATTGGACCGCAGATTCAAAAAGAACTCACACAACTCGAAAAAACACTTAATGAAAAGAACAATTTAAAAGGTTTATCGCGCCAAGAATTTGCTGAAAGTGCCGCTGATGTTTTTATGGCGCTCGAGCACGCACATCCTTTTAGAAAAGGCAATGGGCGCGTCAATCGAATGTTTATGGAAAAACTTGGACAAGCCGCAGGACATACCATTGACTTTTCTTTCATCACAAAAGGACGCATGACAACAGCTTGTATTGAAGCCATGCAATATGGCAATTCCCAACCGATGAAAGATCTTTTTGAAGATATCACCCATCCGCAAAAATCCCTTGTTTTAAAAGAATTCGTCTCCCAAATGAGAAACGCTGGACTGGATGAAATTAACGATCGTGTTGTTGTTGCAGCAAAGGAAGATGTAACCTATGAAGGCGTCTTTAGAGGTTTTTCAGCAGAAGGTTTTGTCATGGAAATAGAAGGGGCTTTCGTCGTCGGACACAAAGATGATCTCACCCCAGAACTCGTCAAAACATTACAAAACGGTGCCCGCCTCTGCTTTCAAAAAACCAACGTTCAAAGCTTAAAAGAAACACTGATCCCAAAAGAAACTTTAGCCCCTCTTACCCATGAAGAGTTATTTGAAAGGATTTCAAATGACGCTTATGTTGAAGCATGCCGAAAAGAAATCGAAAATTTATCAAAGACTGTTTATGGTAAAACCCAGTCCTTAAAGACAAAATTGGATATCATAACGGCAGCTCCAAACTTAGGAAATCAGTTTGCCGATGAAACTCTACAAAACCCTCAATCAATTTCTAAATTTGCTGGGAGTAAAATACTTGGCATGAAAAGTTCAAATCGCAGACAAGCCGAACAAGCTGTTCCACAACTCAGCCAAGCCCTTAAAAATTATGGCGCAATAACACAACAAACAAAAGATGCAATTCTAGAGCAACACCAAAGAGAACAAAATCGCCTGAACCACACTGTCGAAAAACCTGGAAAAAATTTACAAAACCTTTTTGTCTTACCAGAAGAACAACAAAGGGAAGCTTTATTGCATTCTCGTTCACTGCGACAAGAACTCCATACCTTTTCACGACAACTACACAATCGTCTATCCTCAGAAGATCGTAAAGCCATACAAGAAAAAGATTATACCAGACTAGCTTGCCTCCTTGGGACATCGGAAAGCAAAGCAAAAGAAATTGCGAATACTGTAAAGAACACCCAAGAAGCACAATGCCAAGCTCGCAGCTTGAAAGTTAGTCGTTCCTCATCGCTGGCTCTTACCGGCTAAAAACGCGTGAACTTTTGCCTTCCAACAGAACTCTTTATACCAATCATTTTATCTCCATTACGCCCACCAATTGTTTTAAAATGTTACAAAAGATAGTCCTAAAAATGAATCCTGTAATCTACTATAACTTATTGATAATATTTCATAAAAAAACTGTATAAAAGACATAAATGTCCATTACATATCAATATGAATAGCGCGAAGTCTTTGGAGACCATTCAGTTTGATATTCTTCTTTTGTCTTAAAAAATATCAAAAAGTGGGAAATGCGCCAAAGAGGTTTTCTAAAAATATTGAAAGGAAACAGCCATGAAAAAAAGTCACCCAAGCCCTTCTACCAATGTAGAGGAACTAAGACAACAAATTGACCAACAAAACCTAGAAGCTTCTAATGTAGAAGACCTCTACGCAAAGGTTAATAAACCACCTAAAGAACAGCGCACCTCACCTCAATATACACTTCAACAACCACCAGAAACGGTTTATGCTCCCAAAAAGCCACTTGACCAACAAAACCTAGGAGCTTCTAATGTAGAAGACCTCTACGCAAGGGTTAATAAGCCACCCAAAGAACAGCGCACCTCACCTCAATATACACTTCAACAACCATCAGAAACGGCCTATGCTCCCCAAAAGCCACTAGGAAATCCCTATGACAGACTTGGTGAAAGACCAAGTGATGGGCGACGCACCGACGGACTCGTAAACCCCTATTCAATAACGGATCTGGCGGCGCAAGGTTGGCAAACACCCTACGACACAGTTGGTGAAGGTGCACAGGGTGGACGACATCCCCAAGAACCAAAACATTTCTATGCAGAGCTTGAAGTTGGTGAAAATGGTAGGCACTCTCCCCAAAGACCACTCGAATCCGTCTATGCAACGGTTGGCATGGGAGCTGAAGGCGGGCAAGAATCTGAACAACTAGAAAATCCCATCTATCAAGGCGTTGGCGGAGGCAGAATCTCCCCTCCCAGAACCCCAAAAGATGTGGTTACAACAAAGCTTTTAACAAGCGTAGACTTTCAATATGGTGTAAGAGAAACGCAAGAATGGTGCAGAGTTGTTTATGGTAACGAACATGCTTTGAATCAACAACTGGCTAAGATTCTTGACGACCCTCAAAATGCAGAAAAAGTCTTATGGAGCCTTGCAGAAAATCCTGAAAGCGCTGGTAAGCTTGCAGGTCACAAAATACTTGGTGTAAAATCTCTAAGCCGCAGAGAAGCTGAAGATGGTTTTCGTCCTCTTTGCTCAGCTCTTGAGAGACATATACATAATACACAAAAGCTCCATAAAAAGTTTACACGGGAGCATGAAAGAGAAAGAGGTCAAAGACACGAAAGTCCAGAAAGAGATACAGAACACAGACATCACCACCATCATCATCGTCACGCAAGAGGACAAGAACAAAATAGTCCAGAGCACAGCCCACAACAACAAAGACATGGAGAAAAAGGAATGGCTTTTGCCATGTAAGGGGAGCATAAACATAAAAACAGATAGTTTTTGTTTTTCATGTAATCTTTTTTTCAGTGAGTTTCTTGGTGCAAATCATTTTATCGTGATTGCACCAAGAGTTGTTTTAAAATATTACAAAAAATAGTTCTAAAAAAGAATCCTATAATTTATCATAACTTATTGATAAAATTTCATAAAAAAACTGTATAAAAGACATAAATGTTCATTACATATCAATATTGAATAGCGCGAAATCTTTGGAGGTCATTCGGTTGGATATCTTCCTTATATAAAAGTTATCAAAACTAAAAGTGGGGAATGCACCAAAGAGGTTTTCTAAAAATATTGAAAGGAAACATGTATGAAAAAACATCATCCAAGCCCTTCTGCAAATCCAGAAGCCCTCTATGCAAAAGTTAATAAACCAACCAGAGGAAACCAGCGCGGTCCAACCCCAGAAGAGGAAGTTCTATACGCATCAGTTAGCACCTCTTCCCCTCCTTCAAGAGACAGACATCATGCTCAAAGGAGTGAAGATCCTGAAACCGACTATACAACGGTTGCTTCTCCAAGACATGAAACTGATGTTCTATACGCATCAGTTAGCAGCGTTACCCCTTCTTCAAGAGGTAAACATCAAAGGACAGAAGATCCTGAAACCGACTATACAACGGTTGCTTCTCCAAGACACGAAACTGATGTTCTATACGCATCAGTTAGCAGCGTTACCCCTTCTTCAAGAGGTAAACATCAAAGGACAGAAGATCCTGAAACTGACTATACAACGGTTGCTTCTCCACAACAAAGAGGAAGATCTTCATCTTCCCTCACAACGGAACAAATAAGTGTCATGCTTTTAAAAAATCCACACGTCCAAGCACATGCAGAAGAGATCATGCATTGGGGTAAGATTGTTTATGGCAATGACAAGCTTTTCCAAGAACACTTGCAAGGAATACTTACAGATCCCAGTAAAGGAAAAGAGCTTTCAGATCGACTTGCTGAAAATCCTGAATCTATGCATAAGCTCGCTGGCCATTCCGCACTTGGCATAAAAAGTCAAGCACGCAAAGCAGCTGAAGACGGTTTTAAACCGCTCATTGATGCCATTGATGGTTATACAAAAGCTGTACAAGACGCAACAACAAGACTATCGCAAACCCCTATGGCAGAACAAAGACGTCGTCAAGAAAATTCTCAGCAAGTTGAGAGACACCATCATCATCGTCATCATCACGCAAGAGGACAAGAACAAAATAGTCCAGAGCACAGCCCTCAACGACAAAGACATGGAGAAAAAGGATTTTCTTATGCCATGTAAGGGGCATAAACATAAAAACAGATAGTTTTTGTTTTTCATGTAATCTTTTTTTCAGTGAGTTTCTTGGCGCAAATCGTTTCATCGCGATTGCGCCAAGAATTGTTTTAGAATGTTACAAAAAATAGTCCTAAAAATGGCGCCTGTAATTCACGATAACTATTGATAACTTATTGATAATATTTCACAAAAAAACTGTATAAAAGACACAAATGTCCATTAAGCTGATTGCAAATAGCGCAGATCTTTGGAAGCTCATTCAGCTCGATATTTCTTTTGTCTCAAAGCGATCCAAGCATAAAAGGCAAGAATGCACCAAAGAGGTTTTCTAAAACAATTTTTGAAAGGAAACATGCATGAAAAAAAAACACCCTCATCCTTTTCCATCCTCTTCAATACAAGAACTTATAAAGCTCTATGAACAAGCGGCGGCAGAAGTCTCAGGCGCAGCCCCCTTTCCTAAAGAAACACCTTCAAAAAGCAAAAGACTGTCATCCATACCGGAAGAAGATGAGGAAAGACAATCTCTTTTAAGCGAAGAAACTGTACATGCATCAACAAACCCAACAGCTTCGTTAACAAGAGGCAGCTCTACCAAAAGGCAGCAAAAACCTGAAACGACACACTCAACAGTTACTTCACAAATTACCCAAAGAGCAACAAGAGTTCTCTCAGAGGAAGAAATCATTCTATTGCTTCCACACCATTCATTGGTTCGAACCTATCAAGAAGAAATCCAACATTTATCCGCAAAAGCCTATGGCAATCCAAATATTTTGCAAGAAAAAATGCAGGAAATTCAAAAAAATCCTGCTGCAGGAGAGGAGCTCTCATGGCGCATGGCAGCTCATCCTGAAAGCATCACTAAACTTTTCGGCACCAACATGTTGGGCTTTAAAAATCGAACGCGTAGACAAGCAGAAGAAAGTTTTTCCGCTCTATGCATTGCTATTGATTGTTATACAGAAGCTGTAAAACAGGCAAGAGAGAGCCTCGTACAATCTCCAGAGCAAGAACTCAAAAACTATGAACGCTTAATGGGGAAGGAAGCCGTCGCTAAACTTCTGCAAAAACCAGATCATCGTGAAAAAGAAACTCTTTCAGAGACAGAAATTTCTACCCAAATTCAACAACATTCAAAAGTCAAAAGACACCGCGCCCAAATCCAATATTGGTGTAAAGTTGTTTTTGGGAACGAAAACATTTTGCAATCACAAACAGAAGAGCTTTTCCAAAACCCTGAAACAATAGAAGCACTCGCACAGCAACTTGTCGGAAATCCTCAATCTTTTCACAAGTACGCTGGTCATAACTTTTGTGGCTTTAAAAATCAAGCACGCAGACATGCTGAAGCGGGTCTTTCTCACCTCATTGACGCCGCTGACAATTATGCAACAGCTGTAACACAAGTAAGAGAGAGCCTTTCAAAAACTCAGCAGACAAAACAAGGACACAATGAAGCATCTTCTGAGAGAGCGAAAATCTTGCATCAACAACAAAGCGTCTCACAGTCTGCTCAACGCGTTGAGCTTTCAACAGTAACGCATGAAGGAGCAACAACCTCTACTCAACAAAGAGAAACAGATATTCGTCCTCGCAAAACTGCCGCCCCAAAAGCGATGGCTTTTGCCAGCTAAACAGACATAAGTTTTCACGTTGAATCCAACGTCTTGGCGCAACCATAGCAGAGGTGATTTGCGCCAAGAAATGGAGAAATTCATTCCTCCACTACTTAATCTCAGCTATTGATCAAACAATATTTAGAGAGTGATCATGATCTGCACTAAGAGAGTCAAATCTTGTGAAACTTCTCAGTTTCATATCCTCTCTCATAAAAGCAAATGAAAAAGCATAAAACAGAATAAAAACCAACGTACATTTTTAAATAGTATTTAAAAACAATATTGGAAGAGTTTGAAAGGAACATGCATGAAAAAAAGAAATCCCTCCCCTTTTATCACCGAAATGATGGAAAAATTTCAACAACCGGCTGAACAATCCCCCACCAGAACCCCTCCTTCCCAAGTTTCTCAAAGTTTGCCAAAACCAACTGTACAAAAACGCCCAGAAAATTTATCACACCACCCAAAAGTTGCTCCACCACCACCCCCTCGTATGAAAAGCCCAATGCAAACCAACACAATGCCTCTTAACGCCAAAAACCAAGAGACGCCTCCCCCACAAAAAAAAGCAGCTCCACCAAAACCTCCGCGTGTAAAAGAGAGACAACAACATAAACAAACAGTTCAAGAGTCCCCCTCCCTACAGACAAAAGTGGCTCCGCCCCCTCCTCCACGCATGAGAGAAAAAGCACAAACCGGCACAACAATCTCCCACTCAAAAAACCAAGAAAGCTCCTCCACACACACAAAAGCAGCTCCACAAAGACCCCCACGTGCAAAAGAGAGGCAACAACATAAACCAACAGTTCAAGAGTCCCCCTCCCTACAAACAAAAGTGGCTCCGCCCCCTCCTCCACGCATGAGAGAAAGAGCACAAATCGGCACAAAAATCACCAGCTCACAAATCCAAGAACATTCCTCTCCGCACACAAAAGCAGCTCCACAAAGACCTCCACGCGCAAAAGATAAGCAACAAAACAAAACAACAGCTCAAGAGGGAGAACATCTCTATGCAACGCCTGCTCCGCAAACACCCCCACGCATGAGAGACAGAGTGCAAAACGGCACAAAAATCCAAAATCCTGAAACACACGAACCAAGTGTTAGACCCAAAACACCATCACATATGAAAGTCAGGCAGCAAAGCAGTTCATCATCACAAGACAGTGGAACATATGCCATCCCGCCTTCAAGAAAATCGCACCGTATGGAAAACAGAAAACAAAGCGATACTGTCGTCCAAAAGCCTGCCTCTCCACACACAGCAATTGAACAACCAAAACCGTCTCACGAACAAAAACCATCTATTAATACAATGGAAAGAGAGCTATTGCTCGTAGCATATCAAGAAGAGATACGATTTTTGTGCAAAAAGGTTTATGGCGACCGACTTATTTTAGAAGAAAAAATTGCAGAAATTAAAGAAAACCCTGATATGGGAGAACAACTCTTATGGGATGTTACAGAACAGCCTAAGTCTATTTCTAAGCTTGCTGGTAGAAAAGTTCTTGGCATAAAAAATCATGCGCGCAAACAAGCTGAAGAAGCCCTTCCCACCCTATGTGCTGCCATTAACGGTTATGTGTATACTTCAAAATATACAAAAAGTGAAAATATTTTACAAGGTTCTCACACGGAACAACAACATCAGCGACAAGCACAAGAGGAAGAGCTAACAAATCAACATTTACAAAATCCGCTCAATTCAGAAAAGAAAATAAAGCCTCTCTCAAATGAGGAAATTGCCCGCAGAGTTCAAAAAGATCCATCGGTTCAATATGGTCAAAGAGAGATCCAATATTGGTGCCAAATTGTTTATAAGGATCCATTTATTTTGCAATATAGACTAGAAGATATGCACAAAATTCCAGAGATGGGAGAAGAGCTTGTATTTCAAATTGAAAAGGATTCTACATCTTTTGCTCCACTTGCTGGTAGAAAAAACCTTGGCGTAAAAAACGGAGCACGCAAAGCTGCTGAAGAAAATCTTCCTACCCTTTGTACCGCCATTAAGGATTATGCTGATACGATAAAACAGTTAAGAGAAACCATTGTGCAAAACCATCAGGAAGAACAACAAAAACGTCATCAACCACTTACCGATCTCGATAAAAAATTACAAAAGCAGCAAAGCTTATCGCAGCCCCCGAAGCTGCCTGAACGCTCAACAGCAAAGCGGCATCAAGAAGTTGCAGCAACTTCTAGACAAGAAGACCAGCCGCATGTTCGACCGCGCAGAGCCGAAACATCAAAAGCAATGGCTTTGTCGTGATAAATCTCCTAATTGTTGGCTTTTTATCCAAAACTTTGGTGCAATTATCTTGCCAAGATTGCACCAAAGACGGTGTATGAAATACAGAAATTTTTGAATAAGACACCCCATTATTTTACAGAATTCATTGATAAAATTTCACGATAATACTTCAAAATTATAAACTTTAACTTTGTTCCATGCGAATAAGATCAATTTTTTCAATCATTCAAATAGGCATTCTTCTTTGAAGAAAACGCTATGAAAATAATATAAGGCAAAAAATGTAAACAAAGAAGATTTCAAAAATAATGTTACCATTTGAAAGGAAATATGCATGAAAGAAAACACAGAACATTGTGCCTCCTCTACACAGGAAGAATTGCAAGAACAACACTCTGTAATTAATGCAGCCATTTCAAAGCAAATCAATGAAAAAGCGCAAAATTTTTTCTACCCCAATAGCAAAGTGCTTAAAAATAAATACCGCATCAAAGATAAAGAAATATTAAAAGAATGCTGTTCTAATGATGTAAAAAAAGAAATGATAAAACTGCACCAAGAACCTCTACCAGAGCAGTTTAATGCCTCTTATCTAAAATACCTTCATCAACGCCTCTTTTCCCATGCATTTGAATGGGCCGGACAAACACGCGAAAAGCCTTTTACATTTGAAGATGGCACTGTTGCTTCTATGCCCATTTTGAAAAGAAAAGAATTTACAAAAACTTTTGCGATTGGCAGAAAAATACAGGAGGGACTAGAAAAGTTAGATAAAACGCTTGCTGAAAAGAATAATTTACAAGGCTTAACGCGCGAAGAATTCGTTGAACAAGCAGCTAGTATAATGATAGATTTGCACCACTTGCATCCTTTCAGAGAGGGCAATAGGCGCACAAAGAGACTGTTTGTTGAAAAACTCTCTCAAGCAGCAGGACATGAGCTAGACTTTTCTCTTGTGAGCAAAAAACGTAAAGACTTTGTCCGCGCCGCTGCCATGGAACATGGCAACCCAGAGCCTATGAAGCATCTGCTTGAAGATATCTCAAATCCAGAAAAATTGCTCCTCTTACGAGAATTCACCAACTCTATGAGAGAGCTTGGATTGGATGAAAAAAATTATCATCTCGCTGTCGTTGCAAAAGAAGGAGAAACCTATCATGGTACCTATAGAGGCAGTGGACCCAATGGCTTCATGCTTGATGCCAACGGGATTTTCATCTTGGGAAATAAAAAAGATCTCACCCCAGAGCAAATACAGACATTAAAAATCGGTGATGCCCTCTCCTTTACAGCACAAAAAGTTCAAAACCCAGAAAAAACCCAGCAAAAAACATTGCTTCCAGAAGAAAAAGAAGAAAAAAGAGCCACTCTTAAAAACGATGAAATAACTGAAAAGAGCAAAGACAACGCATCCATTCAAACAAAGAAAAAAGAACAAGCCCATTTTTCACCGTGTATTGCCCCTCATGCTTTACATGACAGCGTTAAAGTTATGCCCCAAAGTTTGCAAGAACAAGAAAAAGAACAAATGGCACAACCAATTGCTCAATCGGCTTCCGCTATGAGGCAAATGCAAAAAGATTTTCAAAAAAACATTTTACAGAGCAGTAATACAGCGACAAATAATCCAATATCTGTCAAAATGACAAAGGAAACACGCTCTGATCATCAAGAAAGAACAAAACAGCCCCCAAAAAAAGCAATGGCATACTGGGATACTGGTACAAGAAAAACGGACACCGTCCCTCTCACCTTACAGGAGAAATTATCATCACCGCCTGAAACCGAAGAAAATAAGACAATACATCGTAATTTCTTTTATCCCAATAGTATCACCTTAAAGAATAAATATGGAATAAAAGACTATGGAAAATTAAAAGTGCAATGTGCCCATGATACAACAAAAGCAATCATTCATCTGCGCCAAGAAGCGCCACCACAAAAACTAACCTCCACATATCTCCAATATATTCATCACACCCTATTTAAAAATACTTTTGAATGGGCCGGACAAACACGCGAAAAACCATTTACATTTGAAGATGGTACCGTTGCTTATATGCCAATGATGAAAAAAGCTGGTATTTCTTTTGCCTCAGCAAAACAGATACAGGAGGGTCTAGACAATTTAGATAAAACACTTGCTGAAACGAATAGTTTAAAAGGCTTAACCCGCGAAACATTTATTGAACATGTCACTGAAATGTTGATACAACTCAACTATACGCATCCTTTCAGAGAAGGTAATGGACG
The DNA here is from genome assembly GCF_042197365.1 of Bartonella sp. AA168HLJHH. Classification (NCBI taxonomy): domain Bacteria; kingdom Pseudomonadati; phylum Pseudomonadota; class Alphaproteobacteria; order Hyphomicrobiales; family Bartonellaceae; genus Bartonella; species Bartonella sp. AA168HLJHH. The sequence goes on from NZ_JBHIRS010000010.1 coordinate 60,728, forward strand.
CACACAACGAATGTTTTTTGAAAAACTTGGGCAAGTTGCTGGCCACACACTCGACTTTTCTCTTGTAACAGAAAAACGCATGAATCTTGCCAGCATTGCATCGCTAAAACATAAAGATAAAGAAGAAATGAAACATCTGCTTGAGGATATCTCAAATCCAGAAAAAATACTTATTTTAAAAGAATTCATGGACAGTATGAAACATATCGGGCTTGAGAGTATTCATCATCATCTTATTATAACAGCAAAAGAAGGTCATACCTATAAAGGCTTTTACAGAGGCAGTGGACCCAATGGCTTTATGCTTGATGCTAACGGAACTTTCATCTTGGGAAATAAAAAAGATCTCACCCCAGAGCAAATACAGACATTAAAAATCGGTGACGCCCTCTCCTTTACAGCACCAAAAATTCAAAACCAGCAAGAAGTGCTTATCCCCGCACAAACAATAGCCCCCCTTACCAACAATGAAATTGCCACAAGGATAAAAAACAACGTTTCCATTCAAGCAAGAAGAAAAGAAATAGAAACTTTGTGCCAAATCATTTATGGCAATCGTCATATTTTGCGGGAAAGAATTGAGATGATCCATGAAAATCATACTGAAGGAGAACAACTCACCTATCAAATTACCACCTCTCCCCAATCGATTTCTAAGCTTTCTGGTAGCAATGTATTTGGCATAAAAAACAACGCGCGCGCCCATGCTGAAGAAAATATTTTGCCCCTCTGTAGAGCCATTGATCGTTATATCAATATTTCTAAACAAACAGAAAGAGACATTCTCCATACCCATCATGTAAAACAAAGGCGGTGTGAACAGTCGGTAGAAATGCCTAAGGCTTGGATGAAAAATCTCCTTTCCTTGTCAAAAGCACAACAGCAAGAAATGTTATCAAACTCTCCTGAATTAAGGGGGGAGATAAGGACTTATATCAAAAAAATCAATGAGCGCTTATCTTCAAACGAGCATGAAGTTATAAAAGAAAATAATCCTGAAAGACTTGCGAAGAGTCTTGGCACATCAACCATTAAAGCAAAAGAGATTATGGAAATAATCAAGCAGATAAAAGAGATAGAACCGCATATACAACCCATGTATTTTTATAACCATAAATTCGATGAGCGCTTCGCACCAAACCAGTATCAATCTATCCAGCATCAATCTATAAAGAAAAACAATGAAAAAAAATGTTCCAACACCCTTGATAAAGAAGCAATTAAAGTGCAAAAAATGACAGAAAACGTCAATCAGAGTCCCAAAAGACAAGAAAATATTCAACCTCACAAAACGGCGCACGCAAAAGCAATGACAATGAATGTCTAAAAGGTTCATAAACTTTAACTTTTTCTCCCCCTCTGGTAAAAATGATAGCCTTTATCCCCTTGCCTTCATCGGCAAATCAATTGCACCTCAACGAGAATGGAAACCATGAGAGAGTAATTTTATCTTATTTCCTCAGATTTTATCCTCATCAACTGTGAAAAGAAACCTGAACAGCAAAAATGCTGTTGAAAGATCATATCTTCCTATCCTCTTGTTTATGTAATCTCTAAAACGGGAGGGCAGACAAATTTTGGGAGAACATAAAGCCGTAAAAGTGAAAAGTAATCACCAGTTTTACCATCACCTTTTAGCTTAGCCTTACGACTTTTTAAAACATCTAAAGCGCTGTTTTTTTTTAAATAATGAATAAATAATGGAAATTACGTATTGCTCCACGCTTTTATTTTATTTGCATTCTTTTAATAGGGGCACACCCCTCACATAAAACAGAACGGCATTGGGTTGCACTATTCACGACATCACACCATAAAGAGAAATTATCATTATATATCCCTACATGTCTCTTCAAACTGTTATGATATCACTCCCATATTTCAGTTTGAAAAAGAAATTTTAATTATTTTATGGCAACAATAAAAATTTTAATGCAACAGTAAACAAGGAGCATAAAAAAGTCTTCAAGCACCATTGTTGACAGAAAGATAAACACCGTCGTAAAACGCTTTCAAAAAGTATCCTTGATTAGGATAGAGATCAGATTTTTACGATTTAAAACGCTTTATTTCTCCTGTCATCGCTTCTCTTTTACAACAAAGTTGATATATCTTTATGACATTGATTAAAAAAATTGCAACAGTTGCTTCCGGAACCCTCATGAGCCGTATTTTTGGCTTCGTACGCGAAATGCTTATGGCAGCAGCACTAGGAACTGGTCCTGTTTCTGATGCGTTTAATGCTGCTTTCCGTTTTCCCAACACATTCCGCCGTTTTTTTGCTGAAGGTGCCTTTAATGCTGCTTTCATTCCTCTTTTTGCCAAAAAAATCACTGAAGATGGTCACGAAACGGCATGCAAGTTTGCAGAAGAGGTGTTTGGCGTTCTCTTTTCACTGCTCTTACTGTTAACGATTGCGATGGAACTCAGTATGCCTTTTTTGGTACGAACCATTATTGCTCCAGGTTTTACCGAAGATGCAACAAAGCTTAACGCCACAATTCATTTTACGGCGATCATGTTTCCCTATTTAACCTGCATGTCGCTTGCTGCCATGATGGGGGGCATGCTTAATGCACTGCGACGCTATTTTATTGCCGCCATTGCCCCACTCTTTTTAAACATTATTCTGATTGGTGTGCTTGCCTATGCTTGGATCTATAAACTTGACGCTTGGCATATCGGTTTAAATCTCTCTTGGGGTGTATTGGCAGCAGGTCTTATTCAACTCACCTTAATTGCCCTTGCTTTGCGTCAAAGTGGCATGAAAATTTCCTTCCGCCAGCCCCATTTAAGTCCTAATGTTCGTAAGCTATTAACTTTAGCATTCCCCGCAGCCATTACGGGTGGCATCACGCAAATTAATTTGCTTATTAATACCAATATTGCTTCTAGTCAATCGGGTGCTGTCTCTTCTTTGATGTATGCTGATCGTCTTTATCAATTGCCTTTAGGCGTAATCGCCATTGCCGTTGCAACCGTTCTTTTACCAGAATTAACACGCGCTTTGCGAAGTAAAAAGCATGAAGAAACCCACCATTTACAAAACCGCTCTATTGAATTAACGCTATTTTTAACACTTCCAGCATCCATCGCTTTTTTGCTGCTCTCCACTCCCATAGTCAGTTTGCTCTTTGAGCGAGGACAATTTACCAGTCAATCAACACACCATGTTGCACAATTACTAGAGCTTTATGGACTAGGACTTCCAGCTTTTGTTCTTATTAAGGTCTTTATTCCTAATTTTTTTGCCCATGAAGATACCAAAACACCGATGATTTTTACAGGTATTTGCGTTTTTATCAATATCGGTCTCGCCTTAACATTATTTCCTATTCTATCTGCACGAGGCATTGTTATTGCTGAAATTACCTCTGGATGGGTCAACACACTGTTGCTTTGGGGGGTCCTTATCAAACGCGGTTATTGGAAATACGACTTCCAACTGATAAAGCGAATATTATGTCTCATGATGGCAACTCTTTTGAGTGCACTAGCCCTCTATTACGGATTGAATGTGCTTGGTTTTTTGTCTTTTCCTTTATCCTCACAAGCATCCTTTTTCTTGCGCGCGATCACCTTAGTAGGGATTATGCTCGGCATATTCTTGATCTATTTTAGTGCCTATTTTTTATTCAACACCCGTTCCTTTTTTCACACGCTTAAAAATTTGAAAAAACGCTCATAATATCTATACTTTGTCAAAAACAATAAAATGAATAACCTTAATTGAAGAAAGAGCACTCCTATGGATACCTTCACACCACTTGTCTTTTCCGGCGTACAACCGAGTGGTCACTTACATCTTGGCAATTATCTTGGAGCCATTCAGCATTGGGTTGAACTGCAAAACTCTCATCACTGCCTCTATTGTGTTGTGGATATGCATGCGCTCACCGTCAACCCAGATCCCCTTACTTTACGCGAATCCACCAGAACAGTGACAGCAGCCTTTTTAGCCGCCGGTATCGATCCTCAAAAACATATTATTTTTAATCAATCACGTGTTTTTCAACATGCTGAACTCGCCTGGATTTTAAATTGTGTTGCCCGCATTGGCTGGCTTCAACGCATGACACAATTTAAAGATAAAGCGGGAAAAGATCGTGAAAAAGCATCCCTCGGGCTTTTTGCCTATCCCACTTTGATGGCTGCTGATATTTTAGTCTATCGTGCAACGCATGTTCCAGTGGGTGAAGATCAAAAACAGCATGTTGAACTCACACGCGATATTGCACAAAAATTTAACAACGACTATGCACAGCGTATTGCCGAATTAAATTTTGGCGTCTCTATGCAAACGGATGAAGAAAAAAGACAAGGCTTTTTTCCCCTCCCAGAGGCGCTTATTGGAACAACAGCCACACGCGTTATGTCTTTGCGCGATGGGACGAAAAAAATGTCAAAATCAGATCCTTCAGATTTTTCACGCATTAATTTGACCGATGACGCTGATCTTATCGCAAAAAAAATACGCAAAGCCAAAACGGATTCGGCTCCACTTCCCGATACCCTTGCCGCTTTAAAAGAACGACCAGAAGTAGATAACCTGCTTGGTATTTATGCCGCCTTTGCCAAAGTTAGCAAAGAAAAGATTCTTTTAGAATTTTCTGGTCAACAATTTTCGCATTTTAAAACAGCTCTAGCCGACCTTGCCGTCCATAAGCTTGCCCCTATAACAGAGGAGTTACGTCGACTTCATCAAGAAAATGATTATATCGACTCTGTTTTGCATGATGGCGCTAAACGTGCTAGTATGCTCGCAGAAGAAAATATGAAAAAAATTCGTGAAATTATTGGATTTTTGCACGATACATAAAAATAATAAAACTAAAAACTGTAGAGAGCAAAAAAATCGTTTGTACAAAATAGAGAAAGTGCATGATTTCCAAACCCCAAAATCCGAAAAAAAAACCAAAGAAAAAAAACTTAGTTATTATCGATGAAACACCAGAGTGTCGGCGTGCCGTTGCGTTTGCCGCACAGCATGCCCAAAATACCAGTAGAACATTGGTATTACTTTGTGTCGTTGATAGTGCAGAATTTCAACATTTTCTGGGTGTAAACAACGTTATGCGTACAGAATCAAAGCAAAGTGCTCATAAAATATTAGGAGACATTGCCAGTGAAGTCCGCACCACCCATGCGCTTGAAACAGAAATAGTAGTGCGTGAAGGAAAAAAAATTGATGAGATTTCTAAACTGATCGACGAAGATAAAAGGATTGCACTGATTGTTTTAGCAGCCAGTGGACATACAGAAGGACCAGGACCCCTTGTTCAATTAATCGGGAATAAAGGAACAGCTTTTTCAATCCCTGTCATTGTTATTCCTAGCAATCTTGCCGATGAAGATATTAGATCTATTGCCTAAAAAATATAATATTCTACAATGTAAGATCTTCCCAATCCTTCATTATAAAAGGAGAATTTATGTTTATTCAAACTGAAACCACCCCAAACCCTGCAACACTTAAATTCTTGCCAGGACGCGTGGTTCTTTCTGAGGGAGTATTAGAATTTCGTGACCGTGAAGAAGCAGCTAAAAACTCACCTTTAGCGGCTAAACTATTTAATATTCCCAATATCAATGGTGTTTTTTTAGGCTATGATTTTATCACCGTAAGCAAAAAAGAAGGAGAATGGCAACATCTCAAGCCCGTCATTTTAGGCACAATTATGGAACATTTTCTATCCAATGAGCCAGTGATCACCACCAACGCCACAACACAAGCACAAACCCATGCCCTTAACGAAGAATTTTATGACGAAAAAGATGCTGATATTGTTTTAACCATTAAAGAGCTCCTTGAAACGCGTATCCGCCCCGCAGTTGCCAATGATGGTGGAGATATTACTTTTCGTGGATTTGAAAATGGTATTGTTTATCTCAATATGCGCGGCTCCTGCGCTGGATGTCCCTCTTCAACGGCAACCCTCAAACATGGTATTGAAAATCTTTTACGCCATTTTATCCCTGAAGTTTTAGGCGTTGAAGCCATGCCACAATAAATATTGACCTCAATAGGTAAAATAACCACACCGATTGCCCCTCTTCAACAGCGCTCAAACATGGAGTGCAAAAATCTTACGTCATTTTATTCCTGAAATTTTCGAAGTAAGCCATGCAGTCATAAAAATAGAGTACTGTTAAAAAAATCTGTCCAATAATGATACCTTCACTCACCTTTCACCTCCACATATGCCTTAAAAAGATTTCAAAGCCCCCTTTAAGAAGCATAAGTTATTTCAACAAACCAATCGTACACAGAAGTACAATGTATGGGTGTGCACTTTAAATTTATTTTATCTCATAATCTTGTCATGCAATTTTAACGAGGAAAACACGACCTCGTTACAAAAAAAGAAAACCCAAAAAAGAAAACATTGTACGATAGAGTGCTCATTTGCTCTATCTTTCTCAGTGCTTCCAACGACAAATCACGCAAAATACTTCTTGTAGCAAGCCGGCACCATCATCATATCTGCCAGCCCCTAATGATGCGACAGCTCTTTCATTAAGACGATTCATAAGAGTCATTTTTAATCCTTTCTTTCCTCATTTTTACCCACACGCCAGCCCCGCGTGTGGTGTGCAAGCAAGTGATTTTAATTGATTCAACATGGAACAGATTTGAAATGAGAGAATCCCACGTTATTCGGGGTTCTAATTCAATATGAATAACGCTAATTTATTATTATAAATCAATATGTTGTTTCAGCCACTCGACAAAGATCACATTTTGCAACTTGCAATGAGAATTCTGACATTCTTCTTATTTCAATTATGTTTTTATTGCATCAATCAAAATCGTCCGCTTACACAGCACAAACTGGATAATAACAAAAACTATTTTTAATAGCTCTTATGTACACTTTTATAAGAGACTGTTGCAGTACTAAGAGCTGGAAAATGCATGGCAATAAGACCTTATCAAGATCATAGCGTCCTTTTTCCATTCTTAAAATCAAGAATTTCCTCTATCATTTTCAATCTCATTTCCATAAATATGACGCAAAAGGTGTAACTACCCATAAAAAATAAATACATTGAAGCCAGATCTATTATGGTTGTTTGAGAAATTATCTGATAAAAAAAATGAGAATATTTTTTCAATTCAGCAGGAATAAGTTTGTCTACTTTACGGTATTGTTCTTCTCATAAAGCGCATACTTTTATTGTTGCTTATGAGTCAACATCCTGTCCCCTCATAACCGCATATTAAAAGAAAAAGACAGAGTCGCTATTTCTCTGCTATACATGGCCTTACAATAAAGGAAAACATATTGCTTTTATCTGATTGGTGTAATCTATGAAACAAGAAAAGAAGCCACTGGAGAAAAATATGCCCAATTAGAGAAGAATGTAAAAATAGAAAACCAACGAAATCCAAAAACAATTGCAAGAGGACAAATGCTTAAACTTTTTTCACAAACTCCGACTTTAAACTCATCTGACCAATCCCTAGAATTTTGCAATCAATATTATGATCTCCATCCACCAAGCGAATATTCTTTACCTTCGTCCCCGCTTTTAAAACAGATGAAGCGCCTTTTACTTTCAGATCTTTTATCACTATAATGGTATCTCCGTTTGTTAAAATCTGACCATTGGCATCATAAACAGTATTGGCAAGAACCGTATCATCGTTTTTTTGTGGCCATTCATGTGCGCATTCAGGACACACAAAATTTTCACCATCTTCATAAGTATAAAGACAATCACAACGAGGACATTTGGGATATTGGGTCATAAATTCCCCTTTTTTAGAAAAAACATTCATTATGACTGGTCATAAAGCAAGAAGTGCTTATTGTCCATTATTTTAGAAAAATGTTTCCCTTTGTTTCAATCCTCATCTGCCAACTGTGTTCATGAATACTATCATCACATACTATACACAAGTTTATAAAAATGATTGATCATTATACAACTCAAATAAGCCCCCCGCATATCATAAAATTTACACACTTCATTCTCTCTAATAAATTAATCAAAATCATTTTCTTATACATCACCAATGCAATTAACGAATGGATAACAAAACAATTAGAAAAGGAACATCTCTGAATAAAACGTTCTCAGAGAGCTAAAAACTATTGCAGCATTGAGAAACAAGAAAATGATGTCCCCAACTTAACCTTTTATTTAAGTAAAGATAACAGTCATAATGTTAGAGAACAGACTGATTTATGATCATAGTTAATGGTTTTGTATATTGAATGAGAGCCGATAAATAAGCTGAGATTCTCTCAACCCCTTTTACATTGAAACAACCAAAGCCTTTTGTTTGCATGTTACAAGTAGGAAAATCCGTGTAACACGATTATCCAAAATACTAAACACTCTCAAATATAAGAGCCAACATTGAAAGCGAGCAAAGTGAATGATGGTGCCGTCTTACTCTCTCATAAGCGTAAAAATGATGCTGCTCAATGGATGGCCGGTTATACCTTTCAAAGCAACACGCATAAGATGCGTTTTTAGCGTCTTGAGAGAGAAGCTTCTTTAAAACAAACATATGAAATGTGCAACAATGATCGTATTTTGTTTTGCATGAGAAACATTCCCCTATTAAACAAAAATTTCTATCAAGCCATTGAGCAAACCCATTGGACATAAATGCTCCGATTATGCTCGATTATAATTTCCTACAGCATTTAGTTTTAAGAATCCGGCAGTTTGAGGAATCCGATTGATATGTAAGGGAGGAAAAAACAAAGAGAGCTTGAAAATGGAAGATCTCCCTTATGCACATAAAATCACACCCCTAAAATCACACCCATGTGATCAATCATCATACCTTTACAAAAAAACATTCCAATGATCTTAGGTGATAATATCAGGGTGATCTCTCCCCAATGCTTGTTGTATGTTTAACAGTTTTAATGCCACCTGTTGCAAAGGTTTAAGAACATCTTGCGGATTAAAATTGTGTTTGCGCGGATCACTTTCATATTGTTCAAAATAAAGTCGTAAAGTAGCACCTAGCGTCCCTGTTCCCGACAAACGAACCACCAACCGTGCGCCATTCTCGAAAAAAATACGGATACCTTGCTGCGTACTAACGCTCTGATCAACGGGATCACGATACGTAAAATCATCTGCTTTTTTGACGAAAAATCCAGCAATCTCGGTTCCTTCTTGTGGTAAATGCCCACGCAAATGCTCTATAAGTGCCAAGGCTTTGTCTGCTTCGACTTCTTCATAATCATGCCGTAACGTGTAAAAACGCCCATAGGTGAACCAATGCTGTTGAACAATTTGTGCGACAGTTTTTTCTGTTACCGCTAAAAGATTTAACCAAAATAGGACAGCCCATAAACCATCTTTTTCACGGATGTGAAGAGAGCCCGTTCCAAAGCTTTCTTCACCACAAAAGGTTACTTTTCCTGCATCCAAAAGGGTTCCAAAAAACTTCCATCCCGTTGGCGTTTCAAAAAAGTTTAGTCCTTTTTTTTCCGCAACCAGATCAGCAGCACGCCCCGTCGGCATAGAGCGCGCTATCCCCACAACACCTTTCCGATATCCTTTAATGAGATGTGCATGTTCAGCCATAATAGCCAAAGAATCGGAAGGCGAAACAAATTGTTGACGTCCAATAATAAGGTTACGATCTCCATCACCATCAGAGGCTGCGCCAAGATCTGGTCCTTGCTCTGACATCAATAAATCATAAAGAGCCTTGGCATAAACCAAATTGGGATCTGGATGACCACCTCCAAAATCTGGCAAAGGAATACCATTAACCACCGTCCCTTCAGAAAATCCTAAGCATTTTTCAAAAATTTCATGGGCATAAGGCCCTGTTACCGCATGCATGGCATCAAACCGTAAAGTAAGACCTCGAGCAACGGCCTTAGCAATACAGTCAAAATCAAAAAGCTCCTGCATCAAAGCAACATAATCAGTGACAGGATCAATAATATCAATCCGCATGGCTCCTATAAAGGTTGTACCTTGCCTATCTAAATCAACATCTGGTGCTTCAAAAATTTTATAACAGGAAAGACGTTGCGATGTTGCAAAAATAGCATCACATAAAGAATTAGGAGCGGGACCCCCATTAGAAATATTATATTTAATACCACAATCTCCCCCTGGACCACCAGGATTATGGCTTGCAGAAAGAATAAGTCCACCATGAGCATGAGTTTTACGAATAAGATGCGAAACAGCAGGTGTAGAAAGAATACCGCCCCTTCCCATTTTAACACAAAAAACACCATGCGCCGCCGCCATCTTCAACACAATCTGAAGAAGAGTACGATTAAAAGTGCGCCCATCCCCCCCAAGAATCAACAGTTTTCCTTCAAGAGGCCCAATGTTATCAAAAAGAGACTGTATAAAGTTTTCTACATAATGGGGTTGTTGAAAAACAGACACTTTTTTGCGCAAACCAGACGTTCCCGGTTTTTGCCCCTCAAAAGCCGTGGTTAAAACTGTCTTTATGGTCATATCAATACCTTTATATTCTTTCCTATAATTTTAAGGTGAAGAGTATCCAAAGTCGACCATTAATTCTACTTGACGGAAGTGTGAAATATTTGCACACTCGTTAGAAGTAAGAATTTTTAAAGAAGCCCTTTTGTTTAAAACGCTTTTTGCCATATGTTTTTAAATACGAAGGCTGTTTTAAAACAAAATTTTCGTAAAAGAAGACAGGAGCATCATGATGATGAAAAAAACAGTTCCCAATGTAACATTCCACACACGCGTACGCGATGAATCAATGGCTGGAGACAATCCTTATCGGTGGCAAGAAGTTAACAGCGATGCTTACTTTAAAGGAAAGCGTGTTATTCTTTTTTCTCTTCCTGGAGCTTTTACCCCTACTTGCTCAACCTTTCAGCTGCCTGATTTTGAAAAACTCTATGATGAATTTAAACAAGCGGGTATTGATGAAATTTATTGTCTTTCCGTCAATGATGCTTTTGTCATGAATGCTTGGGGAAAAGCACAAAATATCAAAAATGTGAAATTAATTCCCGATGGCTCTGGTGAATTCACGCGCAAAATGGGTATGCTGGTTGCAAAAGACAATGTTGGTTTTGGCATGCGATCATGGCGCTATGCAGCTGTTATTAATGATGGTGTGGTTGAACAATGGTTCGAAGAAGCAGGTTTTTCAGATAATTGTGCAACAGATCCTTATGAAGTTTCTTCACCACAACATGTTTTAAAAGCCTTGAAAAGCTAATTCCCCCAATCGTCTATTTAAACAAAATTTTACGACACAAATCTCCCTCCTCAGGGAATTTGTGTTGTTTACTTTTTGCAACCTCTATTCGTGAAAACAGACACGATAAGTTGATTGTGCGCCTTCTGTGAGAAAATATTCCAACAATAATTTTTCAATAAATCTTTCATGTTTTAACGGCTTTGCAAAAGCTTGGAAAATTGCCGATGAAAAATCCCGTTGTAGCGCTAAAAAATCAAAGAGTTAAAAGCTGTTGCACGCTATCAAAAAATGGGGATGCAATTGCCAAATGCGCAAATTCATGCAAAAACTCTCTCGGAAACATCAAGGACTAACGTATTGATGAAATATGCAAGATCAATGCTAAATTTCTCATACTGAGAAAAACTTTGTGTCGAATAATAATTTGATTTATAAAGATAATTTATAATTTTGCATATTGAATGAGAGGAGCCGAATATCATAAGATTGTTTTATTTTATCCCTTCTTATATTGAATCCCTTAAAACTATTTTCTTGCTCATTAGCAAGTGGGATTGGCATATGAATAAACGATTAAAAAGAGTAAAAATACCTCTCGTAAACGCTCTAAAATACAAGAGGTATGAACATCAAGACTGCAAAGTTCACAAAAGTATCAAGAAAGAAAATACAGATCAAACATTTGTTTGAAGAGGTGCACACTTCAAATTGACTTATGTCTCATAAAAAGAAGAAAATATGGCATAAAAACTGCTCTGCATAAAGAACCATTCATGGAGAATATTAAATCAAAACAAATCCCGAAAACATTCCAATTCACATACCATAAACAGACTCATTGCTGTTCTCATAGCCATTTATTCTAAGCTTTTATTTTTCTCTAAGAGAAAAACGGTTAAAGGAGTTGTTTATTCGGGTATTCTACCGTAAAGTGTGTTTCTATCTCTTCCTCTTCATCGAACTCAAAATCTTCATCACATTCAGGAAGACCAAAAATATCTGGATTGATGAAATAACAATCTTTTTTTGTTCCCTTCGCTACAATTTTATTTGTTTCTAATTCTTTGATACCTTCTTTAAAACTTTCAAAATTAAGATATTCTGGTTCTTGAATTAAAAGATCGCAAGTCAAAAATTCTTCAAGAATATCATGATCCAATGTTATCTGATCAAACCATAAATCCACATCATCCCCCTCATCTAACATTTTCCCTACCTGCCACAACATCACAAAAAATGCTTTCATACCACTAAATGATAACCCAAAAATCATACGCCGACACGACGAGGCGCCTGAAAAGGTAATTTGCGGAAGATCTTCAAATCCGAAATTTGAAGGAGGAAGTTTAAATGATTTTCCAATATTCTCAGGTCTTTCAAGAATAAAGGGATTTCGTTCATAGAGCAGAGTAAAATCATATTGGACCATTTTCATTTCTCCGTTAAAGAATTGACTTTATGAAAAATGCATATTATCAGTATGTTACCATTATGGCAGCTTACAATTCATCCAAACATGCTCCTGTAAAAAATTGTTCGATTTAAGTCATTCCATTGTTATTTGAAGCTTAAAAAGTCTTTTAGGATAAAACGCTCTAGTTCTCCCTCCTTTTGCAATAAGGCTAAATTTTGTAATGTCCAAGAAGAGAACATCAAAGGATTTTATACTCATAGATGAGAATTCAAAGATGAAGCCAATATGAACTTGTCAATATTTTTATAAACTTTTGGGAAAGCGTTGCGTGAAACCTTTTAATTTTCTCAGAGTTTTTGTTCGTTACAATTTTTTTGCTCATTTTAACGCATTATCATCGCATCCTCAGAAGGGCACGTTTTATAGCAAATAGCGCTTATTTATCTCTTAAAAAATCTCTCTTTTATGCCGCACACACTTCAAAACCGCGCTTTTGAACGCGTGCACCAACACGTATAAACGAGCAAAGCACAAATTTTAAAAATTGAATTTCAAATTTCCAAAATATTTCGAACAATCACTTTGATAAAGACTTTTACCATTATCATTTTTGGGTGGCTAAAATATCCTGTACTGTTTTGACCAATTGATCTTCATCAACCGTCACTTGTGCTGGTCGACTTTCACGCCATGTTTGATTATCCTTAATTTCATAAGACAAACGCGCCCCTTCAATCAAATCTTTAATCTGTATTTTTCCGCTCTCACGTTCTTGTGAGCCTTGGATAACCACACAAGGCGCTTGGCGTCGATCTGCATATTTCATCTGCGCTTTTATCCCCGATGCCCCCAAATAGAGCTCAGCACGAATTCCCGCACCGCGCAACTGCATCACCATTTTTTGATAACCAGCAACCGCCTCTGGCTCTTTATCCATCATCAGCACCACAACCGGCCCTGTTGTCTCCTTCATAGGCAACTTTTCAAGATTTTGCAAAGCAGCGATCAAACGCGAGACCCCGATTGAAAAACCTGTTGCTGGAATGTTTTCACCACGAAAGCGTGCCACCAATCCATCATAGCGCCCACCACCACCAACGGAGCCAAAAACAACTTTCTGCCCATCATCATTGAAAACATCAAAAAGCAACGTAGCCTCAAAAACAGGACCTGTATAATAATCCAGTCCACGCACCACCGATGGATCAATCTTGATACGATTCTGAAAGCCATTTGCGGCAAAAATTGCTTGCATTTCCTCAAGCTCACGAATTCCCTCACGCCCTTGAACATGATCACCAACCACTTCTTTAAGAGCCTCAAGCGTTTCTTCTGCTGTTTCAGCTCCAGCAGCAGTTAAGGTAAGAATACACTCAATCTCTTTATCCTTAAGCTCCGCCCCTTTTGTAAAGTCACCACTTTCATCCAAACGCCCTTTTCCCAAAAGCAAACGCACCCCTTCAGAACCAAATTTATCCAGTTTATCAATTGCTCTTAAGACAGTTAAGCGCTTTTCAACCTGCTCATTTCCCCCCAAACCAATTTTCTCTAAAACGCAATCGAGAATTTTTCTGTTGTTCAGACGAATGGCATATTCATGATGCTGAAACCCTAGTTTTTCCAAACTATCGGCTGCCATCATACAAATTTCGGCATCAGCTGCTACCGTTGGTGTTCCAACAATATCCGCATCAAACTGCATAAATTGCCGAAACCGCCCTGGACCTGGTTTTTCATTGCGAAAAACAAAGCCAAGACGATAACTGCGATAAGGCTTTGGCAAAACTTCAAAATTCTCGGCAAAATAACGAGCAAGAGGCGCGGTAAGATCATAGCGCAAAGACATCCATTGCTCATCATCATCTTGTAGCGAAAAAACGCCCGCATTTGGACGATCTGAATCCGGTAAAAACTTACCCAGCACATCTGTATATTCAAAAATTGGAGTTTCTAGCGCTTCAAAACCGTAAAGTTCATAAACTTCACGAATTTGCGCAATCATTGTTTCAGTTGCATACAACTGTGCACTTGTACGATCAACAAACCCACGGGGTAAACGGGCTTTGGTTTTTTCTTGTTTTGATGACATGTTTTTCTCTAACAACAATATATATTCACCGATAACGTGTGTCTATCTTATAGAAACAAACGCTGCAATAACTTTATCAACTGGAAACTGGTAACAATATGCATAAGCTTTTGCTTTTTAAAGATGCAAACCTTTACCCTTAAGGCAATCTACTGAAAATATTTGCATTTTCAATAAGAACATAGCCCCCGCTCAACATGAAATGCCCGCTTAACATTCAATGAAAAGACATCTGTGCTTGTTGAAAGAAACCTCAAAGCGACAGTTGATTCTTGATAAATCGAAAGCATCCCCCTCAAAACCCCTCCCTCTCAGAATTCTTCAGATTTATTACAGATGCAAAAATCCTCAAGACATCAGTGTGCTTTGCGCTTGTTCTGCAAAATGATTGATAACATTTTTTAAATCAACAATATTTCGTCCAGCATCTGTAATAGAGCGTGATACAGAGGGAATAACATTCTGCAAAAGTCTTTGTGGAAATTGATTTGCTAGTTGTGTCATTGTTCCACCTTGAGCGCCAATACCCGGAACGAGAAACAGACTATTGTTTAACTGCTCAATTGTGTCTTTTGATTCAGATCCTAATGTCGCTCCTATAACCGCACCTATGGGGCCAATATTATGATGAATAACCGAAGACTGACTATTATAATCACAAATACACTGTGCAAGATGAAGAGAGAGTGTCTGATCACCAATAAGGGCATTTCGTATTTGTTTCCCCTCTGGATTAGAAGACTGAACAACCACAAAAACCCCTGCTCCTGTTTCTTCTGCAACCTTTATCAGAGGAATAAGAGCATCAAAACCCAAAAAAGGATTAACTGTCATGGCATCCACCTTGAACGCACTACTTGGACCAAGCCAAGCCTTACCATAGGCTTCAGCAGTAGAGCCAATATCCCCCCTTTTTGCATCCGCCAGAACCAATATGCCTTGTTCGTGTGCATTTTCAATCAGTTCTTTGAGAGCTTGAAGACCTTCCACACCATATAATTCAAAAAATGCGACTTGCGGCTTTATAATACCTACTTTACCAACAACTGCTGTTAAGAGAATATCACAAAAATCTTTTAGACCTTTATAATCAAAGCTTAGTTTCCACGATTGCAAAACTTTATGGCTCGGATCAAATCCAATACAAAGAGGTCCATAGATTTCACGATTTTTAAAAAAAGTTGAACGAAACATTTTATATCCTAACAAGGTCTCTCTTTAAACTTTTTGATACAATCAAAAAGAAAAGCATTTGTCAAAAGAATACAATAGCGCAAACACAAAGAAAGAGCTCTCTATACAAAATGTGCTTTTATTTATGAAACATAAATATATTCCCATTCGTAACGCTTATCATATGTTTATCGACCAAGACGTTGTCATGAGATAAAAATTCAAATTTATGAAAGAATATAAACAAAACAGCATCTATATTATAATGACCTCATAAAGCCCTATAGGCATGCCTTGTCGTTTTCACCCCCCTTTTTTATGATCAACAAAAACTCTCTATGAACGCGCTTTAAACAAAAGTTTCAAAAGAAAATGCCCCACCATGATGATCTCGATCTTAACTTTAGATCTTTCCTATTCCTTTTTAGCTGCTCTATATCCCTTTTGGAACATAATTAGCAAAAAGGCATTGTATCTCCAGCATATTCAAGGAGATAAAACATGGAA
>NZ_JBHIRS010000011.1:0-49439 GCF_042197365.1 Bartonella sp. AA168HLJHH
AAAATTATATCTACATACAAGGTCATATGTTAGACCCCATTAGTACAGTGATTGGTTACAATTGGCCTACGGCTTATAAGGCACCTTTAAATCTAGATTTTTCACTTTTGGAGAAAGGTATAAAAAATCCTTTTTATATGACGATATTTGCAGCAAACAGTTTATTTACTATAGCAACTAATCCAATCAGAGAGATGGGGAGAGCGGTCTTGGGCCTTAACCCGAGCCCCCATAATTGTTATGCTGATGCGAGTGATGCGTGTAGATGGAATTATGGTTCATTTGGTTTTAACAAACTTCATTCAACGAGAACAGGGAACAAAAAATGAAAATGTTGTTTAATTTATTAAGCCTGCTCATTCTGTTAACGGTTACTGGATGTGATATTGAAAACATTGATAAACCTCCTCGAGGAGAGACGGCTGTGTGGGAGAAGCTAGGAGCAGATTCTACGGAGGTAGGAAAAGCATTGCTAGAGTGTGGTTTGCCACACCTTAATTATCTTGAGGATGAAGTTCAAAAGTTAAGCAACAATGAGAATGCAACGATTGATGCTTGCATGATCCAAGCAGGATTCCATTATAAAGGGAGAGCTAGCTGGTGTTCTCCTTTTAACGGTAGAGACCTTCCCATTTGTCAGCCTGGTGCTGTCATCCCGAAGAGAAGTGTCGAAAAGCGCTTAAACAGCCCTTTTTGTAAAAGAAGTCCAGTACAACCTGAATGCAAACCTTAAGTTTTGTTTGTGATGACCGACAATCCCCACACTCACGTTTTTACATGCCTGTGCGGGATTGTTTCCTCAAGCAACCATTTCAATATTGTTCACCGTTGTTTAAACAGCGGTGACAGAAAATATCAACAAGCTTATGAGCTGTTTATTGTAAATAAATCCATTGAAAGAGGGGAAGAATGAAGAAAATCTTAAAACTATTGAGTTGTATAGCTCTGTTAAGTATCACTGGATGTGTTAACTCAATTCCCTCACTTTCTCCAGCATTATGGAGAAATAAAATACTTTTAGAATGTGGAGTACCGGACCTTAATAAGGTTGTGGCGCTAGATTTGAATCAATTTGCCAGTATTGAAATGTGTATGGCGCAATCAGGTTTTCGCCCTAGCTTTACAATACAAGATTGGTGTGAGAACCATAAATCAGACAACCTTCCCATATGTCGTCCTAGTGCTATCACGCCTCAGCGAAGTGTTGAGAGACGCTTAAATAGCCCTTATTGTAAAAAACATTCAGAACAACTTGAATGCCAGCCTTAAGTCTTGCTTCAGCAGAGAAAGCCTTGTCCGTCCTTACGAAAATTTCGCTTGTAACGTGCAAGCAAGTGATTTTAATTAATACAACATGGAACAGATTTTAAATGATAGAATCCTACAGAATTAGTTTTTTCATTCAACATGAAAACAATAAGTTATCTTTATAAATCAATGTGATGTAGCAGGATGAAGATGTTTATGCAAAGAATCTAAAAGTTTTTTTGCGAGTGTTTGAATAATTTCTTTGTTTTTCTGAATTTTAGATACAAAATACTATTGCTAAAGTACTAAAAGTAGATCATGCTGGTAAATAGATGAAACTTTGATGGCGCTTGGTTTTAAAAAAGGCCATATTTGATTTCACTGTTTGCGCTGGTATTGATTTTGCAATAACAGATAATAGTTTATTGTATGCAGAATACTGTTATTTAGATTTTGGTAAAAGAAATTTATAAAGAATATTATCATTAACAGTTATGCGAAACTTTAATGAAAATGAATCCAACTTTAATACACATAATTTTAGTGTGATTTAGTTTACAAATTCTTATTGAATGCAAAATTAAAAGTTTAAGAAGCCTTATTTGCAAAAATTCTTTATTTTTTTGTGAGTGTGTCATTTTTGCTACAGATATTTCAGAAAAGATGCTCTATATGAATTTCATTTTGGATATTTGGAGAGATTTTATGAATACAAAACGTTTAATAACAGCGTCTATTTTTTCTTTAATTTCAGCGTCTACAGCACTAGCTGCTGATGTTATGATTCCTCATCAGCCAGCATCATCGACTGCTTCTACCATTGTTGCACCTACTTTTTCATGGACAGGTCTTTATTTAGGTGTCCAAGCTGGTGGTTTTTCGAGCAAAGCTGATATGGCTCTTGTTGGTCAAGAAAAGAGTTTACCACTAGATAAAGAGTTCTCTCCTAAACTTTCAGGTTTTGTAGGTGGTTTTTATGCAGGTTCTAATATTGATCTCGGTGATAACTTTATTTTTGGCATCGATACGGATTTAATGGTATCTGGAAAAAAACACACAAAGACCATTACCATAGGAGCGGCTGATAACACTACAGTAGAAAATGCAGTCGTAAGATCCCGCAGATCCGCAAGCCTATCAACGCCTCAACCAACACAAGAAGCAATAGGAACACAGGCACAAACGCAAGCAGCAAAATCCGCTTCAGGAGGATCTGCAGGTGCAGGAACACCTGCTGGTGCAGGAGCTGCAGTAGTAGGGACGCCAGCAACAGGATCTGCGTCAGGAAACCCTACACCAGCAGCTTCAGAAGCAGTGCAATCCAAACAAACAGGCGATGTTAATTCAACAAAAACGCCAGTAGTGTCATCTCTACCATCAAAAACGTTAACATCTGAATCGTTAGGAGTACAAGCAGTTTCCGCTAATCAAGTAACAAAACCACAAGCAGGAACGACTACAACGACAGTGTTAAGCGAGAGAATACAAGCAGCTGATACATCTAAACTAACACTCTCCAGTGCAGGGACAAAATCAGTGCAATTGCCATCGTCCTCATCAGGAAGATCAGATACAGGAGGGGCATCGGTAGGTGGATCACAATCAGCTGCACCTAAATCGACATCCCTTACAACAGGAGCAGGAACATCAGTGCAGTCAGCATCGCGATCAGCTACTGTATCAGTAGTGCCTGCACCAGTAAAACCTACTGTAACCACACCAGCAGTACAGCCAGCAGCAAAAGCACCTACATTGGTACAACCATCAGCAGAAAAAACAGTACCGAGCGGACCACTTGTACTTGCGAGATCAGGATCATCCTCTGGTTCAGAGACAAAAGCTTCTAATGGAACAAGCGGAGCCCAACAGGGAGGTCATCATAGTTCTTCCCATGGTAGCGGAAATGCTAATTCGCATGGTGCACCTCATGCAGGTGGGCATAGCTCTGGTGCTCATCCGAATGGTACTAATCCACATGTTTCTCGTTCTCATGGTGGACAGAATATGGCTGGACACGGTGCACAAAGTACACAAGCGGTGGATAAGAACGCTTCCAGTGTATATGGTATAGAACAAATAAAAAAGATGGCTTCTGAACTTGGTCTTGATCAAGAGGATGCAGTTGAAACTTTAAGTCATACTTTCAAGCAAAATTGGGGTGGTGCTACACGGGTACGTATTGGTTTTGCTGCTGATCGCTTTATGCCTTATCTTGCTGGTGGTATTGCTTATGGGCAATTCCAAGACACTGTATCAATATCTGTTAAGGATGAGGATGGAAGAGTCGTTTCTTCTAAGAACTTAGCTGATGAAACAAAAACCATGATTGGTTACACACTTGGTGGTGGCGTTGATTTCTCGCTTTTGGATAATGTGATTGTACGTGCAGAATATCGTTACTCTGATTTTGGTAAAAAGAAATTTGCAAAGGAAAAACTTGAAGTTAACTACAAAACCAATGATTTCCGTGTTGGTGTAGCTTATAAATTCTAATTTTTAAAAGAGTAAATTTCTAAAAGGCTCCACTATTAGTGGAGCCTTTATTTTTTAAAAGATCAATTTTTGATTTCTTTTCTTGTGAATTTCATGATAAAGCCCATAGATTGTGATGATATATTTTCCTGATCGCTGCTTAATACGAATGATAAGCTCGGCTTTCCCTATAGATAAAAACCAGAGTTGCAGGGTTCAGGGAAGTTATGCAAAAATGAAATCGTAAAAGTGGACAGGAATATTTCACAATGACTGTGAAAAATGAAACAATAGATTATTCAAAAACTCTTTATCTCCCACAGACAAATTTTCCTATGCGTGCAGGGCTTCCGCAAAAAGAGCTTGAATTGATGGCGCGTTGGGAAGATATGGGGCTTTATGCGCAATTGCGCCAACAAGCAAAAGATCGTCCATTTTATATTCTTCATGATGGTCCGCCTTATGCAAATGGTCATATTCATATTGGGCATGCCTTAAACAAAGTTCTAAAGGATGTGGTTGTCCGTTCATTCCAAATGCGCGGTTTTAATGCAAATTATGTACCTGGTTGGGATTGCCATGGGCTTCCAATTGAATGGAAAATTGAAGAAAAATATCGAGCACAAGGAAAAAATAAGGATGAGGTACCTCTTAACGAGTTTCGTCAAGAATGCCGTGAATTTGCACAGCATTGGGTAACTATTCAAAGTGAAGAATTTAAACGCCTTGGTGTCGTGGGAGATTTTAACACGCCTTATACTACAATGGCTTTTCATGCAGAAGCACGCATTGCCAGTGAATTGATAAAATTTGCTATGTCAGATCAGATTTATCGTGGTTCCAAGCCAGTGATGTGGTCTGTTGTGGAACGTACGGCTTTGGCAGAGGCTGAGATTGAATATCATGATCATGAATCAGAGGTGCTTTGGGTTAAGTTTCCTGTTTTTGAAGCAAATTCTGATGATTTATATGGTGCTCATGTCGTCATTTGGACAACAACACCGTGGACAATTCCAAGCAATCGTGCAGTGAGTTATTCTTCGCAAATTTCTTATAGTATTTACGAAGTTGAAAGTGCTGAAAATGATTTTGGTCCTCAAGTGGGAGAAAAGCTTCTCTTTGCAGATCCTTTAGCGATGAGTTGTGGAGAAAAAGCCAAACTTGTTTTGAAGCGTTTGCGTGTTATTTCTTCTGAAGAGTTGAAAGCTCTTGTTCTTTCTCATCCACTCAAAGGTTTGGCTGGGGGGTATAACTTTAAAATTCCATTGCTTGATGGTTCGCACGTAACAGAGAGTGCTGGTACAGGTTTTGTCCATACAGCACCAAGCCATGGGCGTGAGGACTTTGAAATTTGGAATGATTATAAGTCCTTACTGGAACAAGCGGGGATTGATTCATCTATACCGTTTCCTGTTGATGATGCAGGGTTCTATACGAAAGATGTTCCAGGTTTAGGACCAGATCGTGAAGGAGGACCTGCACGTGTTATTGATGATAATGGAAAAATGGGTGATGCCAATAAAGAGGTCATTAACGCTTTAATTAAAGCAGATCGATTGTTTGCACGGGGGCGTTTAAAGCATTCCTATCCCCATAGTTGGCGTTCAAAAAAACCCGTTATTTTTCGCAATACACCACAATGGTTTATTTCAATGGATAAAGATTTTGGGGATGGTTCAACTTTACGTAGTCGGGCTTTGGAAGCTGTTTCAAAAACGCGTTTTGTGCCGCCTTCTGGACAAAACCGCCTAGCTTCTATGATAGAAGATCGTCCTGATTGGGTTCTTTCTCGTCAGCGTTCTTGGGGTGTTCCTATTTGTATTTTTGCGAATGAGGATGGTGTTATTCTAAAAGATGAAGGTGTGAACGAGCGTATTTTACGGGCTTTTGAAGCAGAAGGGGCAGATGCATGGTTTGCTGAAGGAGCACGTGAACGTTTTTTAGGTGAGCGTGCACATGAGCCTTGGGTACAGGTTTATGATATTTTGGATGTTTGGTTTGATTCTGGAGCAAGCCATAGCTTTGTGTTAGAAGATCGGGCTGATTTGAAATGGCCTGCTGATGTTTATTTTGAAGGTTCAGATCAACATCGCGGATGGTTCCAATCTTCTCTTTTGGAAAGCTGTGGTACGCGTGCTTGTTCTCCCTATAAGTCCGTGATCACACACGGTTTTACTTTGGATGAGAATGGTAAGAAAATGTCTAAATCTTTAGGCAATACGGTTGTTCCGCAAGAAATCATTAAAACATCTGGAGCTGATATTTTTCGTCTCTGGGTTATGACAACCGATTATTGGGAAGATCAGCGTTTAGGCAAAAAAATACTTCAAACAAATGTGGATTCATATCGTAAACTACGCAATGCAATTCGTTGGATGCTAGGAACTTTAGCACATGATGATGGAGAAGAAGTATCTTATGGTGCACTGCCGGATCTTGAAAAATTTATATTGCATAGACTTTTTGAACTTGATCAGTTGATTAATCGCGCTTACGATGAATTTGATTTTAAAAAGATTATGCGTGCATTATTGGATTTTTCAATCATTGAGTTATCGGCATTTTATTTTGATATCCGCAAGGATTCTCTTTATTGTGATGCACCTTCATCAAAAAAACGCAAGGCTTCCTTGCAGGTTGTCCGTGAGATTTTTGAGCGTATGGTAACATGGCTTGCTCCAATGTTACCTTTTACGATGGAGGAAGCTTGGTTAGAGCGTTATCCAGAAAGCCAATCAGTGCATTTCGAACAATTTCGCTCTGTACCAGCAGAATGGCAAAACCAATCTTTGGCTGAGCGTTGGAAAAAGATTCGGCAGGTCCGTAAAGTTGTAACAGGTGCTTTAGAGCTTGAACGTGCTAATAAGCGTATTGGATCCTCTTTGGAAGCTGCGCCTATTGTTTTTATTTCCAATCTGGTTTTACGAGAGGCATTAGAAAATGTGGATATGGCGGAGATCTGTATTACCAGTGCACTCACAATTACGCAGGACACGATACCTTCCGATGCTTTTACTTTGAATGATGTTGAAGGTGTTGGTGTATATCCAAAGAGGGCATTAGGAAAAAAATGTGCTCGATCATGGCGTTATACACAAGATGTTGGGAGTGATTTAGCTTATCCGGATGTATCTGCTCGTGATGCAGCTGCTTTGCGGGAACTACAGATTCTTGGTAAGATTTAAAATTTTAAATCAAAGGAAAGAAATGCAAGTATATTTCTCATATTGATGAATATAGTTTTTTGTGGTACAAAGTAAATTCCGTTATTTTGTCTGCAGGGGGGAAATTTGTGTATGGACCGTTCTCTCATAAATAACGGGAATATTAATCAGCCATATACTTAGGAAATGGAATAGGCAGTGAGAAAACGTGAAATAAAAATATTTCCAATAGGAATTTTAGGGATGTGCTTTGTTTTAACGGGATGCGATTTATCCGCTCCTACCTATGGTACCAATAAACCGGTTTCGATACAGTTTTTTGAAGATGTTGCTAATATTACTTCATTAACACCAAAAAATAATAGCAGCCAAATTGTTATGAAACCTCATCCAAAACTTGTAATACCAAGCCCTAGTTCACGCAGATTTTTGCCGGTACCACAACAAGATAGATCTGTCAATGAAATGGCAGCATCGAAGAATCACCAAGGAAATACTCCTTTTCCTCACAAAGGATCGTCAGTTAATGGCGCTGGTTCAGAAAATCCTTCACAGTTGAATGCGAAGCAACGACAGGAATATTTACGTCGTCAGAGAGCACAAGTTGGAAGTTCAAAATACCGTCGCTATCTCACTGAACCACCTTTAAGTTATCGCCAACCGGCAAAAACCGCACCTATTGGTCGATAGGGGAAAGACAAAATATTTAAAGTAAAGAATTTTTCTAATTACTTATGATACCAAGCTCTCATTCGCGCGCAGTTATAATGCTGCTGTAGGAGGGGTGTTATTCTCATGAAATAGCAATATGACAACAGCATCGAGAGAGTCCTTATGCGTTTCCTAACACGAAACATTTCTCAAGCTCATTTTACAACATCGCTCATGTGGATAGTATAACGTAAAATCTATTGTGCTCCAATATCTTTATGCTTAGGAAGGAGGAAACTGATACTATCATTTTATTTTTCAAACTCCAATGTTGCGATAATTCTTGCATTTGAGAGCTTTCATAAGAGACATTTTTAGTCTTTTCTAAAATGTTCTTTATCCAGACGATAATTCCGCTTATGATGTGCAAGAAAGTGATTTTTACTGTTTCAATGTAATTTGAAATGAGAGTATGTCTACGATATTTTGGACTTTATATTTTATATACAAAATAATGAATTATTCTTTTGAATGAATGTATCATCTAATAGAAACAATATGCAGAATTAAAAGAGAGAAAAAATGCTTCGAAATAGCTTTTGCTATATATATGGCAAAAGAATTAACAGTCTTTTTTGAGAAGTAGGATAGTTTTAAAGAGTGAAAGTTATGGAAGAAGAATTGTTTTTAGTATCGCTTTTGTACAAAAAAATCTTTAAGTAATTGAGCAGCTTCTTTTTCTTTAAAACCAGAATAAATCTCAGGTTTGTGATGACAGGTTGGTTGCTGATAAAAACGTGGACCATTCTCTATAGCACCCCCTTTGGGATCATTTGTTGCGTAATAGAGACGTCGTATGCGTGCAAATGAAATGGCAGCGGCACACATAGCACAAGGCTCAAGTGTTACATAAAGATCGCAATCAGGAAGCCTTTCGCTTTGCAATGTTTTGCAAGCCATACGGATTGCGCGTATTTCTGCGTGTCCTGTAGGGTCATATGCAGATTTTATAAAGTTACCAGCGCGTGCAATGATAGCTTTTCCACGTGTAATGACAGCACCTACGGGAACTTCATCTGTTTTTGCAGCCTCTTGTGCTTCTAAAAGGGCTATTTCCATGGGCGTCAAAGTCATAATATTCTTTCTACTGAAGGTATAGAAAATCTAAAGGTTATCTCGATAAGGAATGCTATGGAATGAATAATTTATTATGCTTTTATAATGAAAAGAAGACCTCTATTTTTTTAAGAGTTTAAAACAAACTTGCAAGTCGGCAGATATATTATTGTCGTTAAAGTATAGAAAATGATAAATGATTATGCTACTTCATTTTTCAGGATAAGCGGTATGGTGCATGTGAATAATTTTCTGAACATACTTGCAAAGATTGGTTTGAAACGCAAATGAATGAAAATAATGAGAGTGAACGAATTGCTAAAAGGTTAGCGCGTGCTGGTATTGCTTCGCGTCGAGATGCAGAAATGATGATTGTTGCAGGTCGTATTTCTGTGAATGGTAAAGTCGTGACAACGCCTGCTTTTAATGTTAGCCGCTCTGATGTTATTAAAGTTGATGGCAAACCTTTACCTCCTATAGAACGAACGCGTTTATGGCTTTACCATAAGCCAGCAGGTCTTGTCACCACGAACCGTGATCCTGAAGGCAGACCTACAGTATTTAGTAATTTACCAAAAGGAATGCCGCGTGTTCTTTCTGTTGGAAGGCTTGACATTAACACGGAAGGGCTTTTGCTTTTAACCAATGATGGTGGCTTAGCGCGTGTATTAGAGCTTCCTGTAACGGGGTGGGTCCGCAAATATCGTGTACGTGCTCATGGAAGAGTAAGGCAGAGCGCGTTGGATAACCTTAAAAATGGTATTGCGATTAATGGTATTTTTTATGGTTCGATTGAAGCATCAATTGAACGCGAACAAGGGTCGAATTTATGGCTTTCTGTCGCTTTGCGAGAAGGAAAAAATCGTGAAATAAAGAATGTTTTAGGGGCATTGGGATTATCAGTTAATCGATTAATACGTGTATCTTATGGTCCATTTCATCTCTCTGATTTAGAAGAAGGAGCCGTGCAAGAATTAAAAGGGCGGATGTTACGAGATCAGTTGGGGGAGCGTTTGATTATGCAAGCCAATGCAGATTTTGATGCTCCTATTCTTAAGCCATTTTCAAATTCTGCAGTTGTTGCAGAAAAGCAAAGCCAGAAAGATCTTTCTATTGCAAATGATGGTTGGGTTTTCTCAAGTGAAAGGGCAATACGACGCCGACCAAGAGATGGTTCTGTTGAACATAGTCGCGCACGATTAAGTACAAAGTCTCATGAGAATGTAAAGAAGGAGAAAAGTGAAGAAGGAAAAGCAGAGCGTTTTCTACCGCGTTCTCGCCGTGCTAATGTTTGGATGGCTCCTGGTGCACGTCCGCAAAGTGCACGTAGAAAGCCTTCTTATAGTGAGGAGAAATCGCATGGTCATAAGAGCGATTTGGATGGTAGAAAATCATTTCATCGAAGCAAGGAAAAACTAAAAGAAAATCCGTCATACAAAGAGAAGAGGGAAAGTTTTGTTCAAAAACATGGCAAAATATCTTATGAAGAGACGCATCCCTTTGGTAAGAAAGATCGCTTTTTAAAGGATAAAGAGAAAATGATAAAAGGTGGTCATGATGAGCATTCTTTTGAGAGAAAGAAAAAGGTAAAATCGTTTGGTGGTGCTATGAAAAAATCTAAACCACATAGGGACGGTGCAAAAACTTCGAAGCGATTTGGAGGTCCACGTGCGGATCATAGGCGGTAAATTTGCTGGGCGTATTTTGTTTTCGCCTGTTAATCAGTCGATTCGCCCAACGAGTGATCGTACACGTGAAAGCCTTTTTAATATTCTTTCTAGCCGTGAAGAACAATTTTGGACCAATAAACGCATTCTTGATCTTTTTGCTGGGACTGGTGCTTTAGGCATCGAAGCACTTTCACGTGGAGCAAAGGCTGCTGTTTTTGTTGAAAACTCGGTTGAGGGGCGTGGGGTAATTCAAAAAAATATAGAAGCCTTTGAATTACAGTCGATAGGACGGATTTTGCGTCGTGATGCGACCAAACTTGGCAATATTGGCACAATGCTGCCATTTGATGTTATTTGCGCTGATCCTCCGTATAGCCGTTGTTTAGGTGAACGTGCTTTTGTAGAAGCTTTGCGAGGAGGGTGGGCAAAAGCTGATACACTCTTCATACTTGAAGAAAAGAAAGATACAATGATTTATTTACCTAACGTCTTTTATCTAGACGATGAGCGTTTTTATGGTGAGACAGCAATACGTCTCTATAAATTACGATCGCTTACATCTTGAGAAAGTTCTTGTTTTTATCCGATAGGATGAAAAAATGCTTTTACACAGTTTTCTTCATTTTATATGGTTTTTAAAAGGTCAAGTAGAAAATCAATAAAAGATTCTAATGTTAAAGGAATTGATGAATTTTTATTAGCTTTACTACAGAAGGATGTTTTTTCTCCAATAGGATATATATTCCTCGATAATAGTTATGATCTTTTTTGTTTAATTTTTTTCTGCTATACCTTAATCATCACATTTCATCAGCAGTTGAAAGCTTTAAGCTGTGCAGTTTGCATTTATATCTTATATGATGCGTAACTTCTATTTTTGTTATTGTATAAATTTAAAAAAGATATTTTGTTTAGTATTGAAAATATTGTTCATTTATCCTGAGTATTTGTCTGTTTAGTTTAGTAGTATCCCTTGTTGATTTAATCATTACATATTAAGTAAATCTGAGAGTATTAAGTATTTTATCGTTGTGCAGCTTTAAGGGTACTTTTTTATAATACTCTTTATCACTAAAGATAAGTAATTTGTAAAAAAGGGGAGATTATCGTGTTTAATTGGATATATAGTGAAGAGATTAGTACAGAAGCAAGTGCTGAGCAAATTTGGGCTATATGGGAAGATGTGGCATCATGGCCTTGCTGGGATAGTGAACTTGAGTGGGTAGAACTTTCTGGTCCTTTCAAAGAAGGCGCTATAGGACGCATGAAACCTAAAAAGGGACCTACAGTAACTTTTACGCTTGATAAAGTTATAAAAAATGTTTGTTTTTCTGATTATGCTAAACTTCCTTTTACACGTATGAGTTTTAATCATGAATATATTTGTTCAACAAAAACTGGTTCTTCAAATAACAAAATTCGTCATACTGTAATCATGTCTGGTTTACTTGCTCCTTTATTTGGAATGATTATTGGATCAAAAATTAAGTTACATCTTCGGGATGCAATGATTGAAATGAGTAGACGTGCTCTTACTGAAAACAAAAGCATTTTGTAAGGGGGTACATTTATAAAGAAGTTAATACCTTAAAAAGGTGCAGAACTCTTAGCCTTGTTAGAATGAAATCAGTTATGAGTATATAGCAAATTGATGAGCTATGATTTGGTTTTAGTTAGCTGTTGAAATCGTGTCAAAGCATCTTACGGGATTAATTTTGCGCTAAAAATCTTATGAAATTCATTGAATTTTTTATATATAAAAGCTTATAAGATGCTCTCTTCGTTGAAAATGAGAAAGTTTCAGAAGCTCATTGCTTCTCTTATGATGTAGGCCCATATCGTCATGATATTTGCTGGTTTCTAATGTTGCGATAGCTTTTGCATTTAAAACCTTCATAAGAGACATTTTGATTTCTTCTTAAATGGTTTTCAT
The DNA here is from genome assembly GCF_042197365.1 of Bartonella sp. AA168HLJHH. Taxonomy (NCBI): domain Bacteria; kingdom Pseudomonadati; phylum Pseudomonadota; class Alphaproteobacteria; order Hyphomicrobiales; family Bartonellaceae; genus Bartonella; species Bartonella sp. AA168HLJHH. The sequence goes on from NZ_JBHIRS010000011.1 coordinate 12,255, forward strand.
TCATACGCTCCTTACTTATGATTTGCTCGCAAATAGTTGTGATTGACTCAACATGAATAGGTTCGAAACAGAGAGAATTTTATGATATTAGGCTTTTTATACAAATTACAAAACAATAAATTATAAGTATAAATCAAACTGTTAATTTTATTGAAAGATTACAAGATAATTTCTTGATTACTTTTAAATATAAAAATGAGTTCTTTATGATATTACGTCCATTAGGGTAAAGAAGTTTATGACTGCTCATTTTGTTGAAACCATAATGGAAGGAAATATTTTTTACTCTGTTTAAGTTTTGTTTCATTTACAAGAGTGCCGTCTCATTATGAGAGAGTTTATAGAAGCGAAGAAGTGTATACAAATATAAGGCATTTTCTTGATTCTTGCTTGGAAATAAAAGAATGCTATAGGAAAGATATGAGGTAAGTTTTTTACTACCCAGAGGAAGGAAGACCTGTGATTTAGATCATTTTATGCTTTTCGAATTTTTGAGGATTTTGGCTTAAATTCAAGTGTTATAGCTAAGACTTTTGTTAATTGCCAATTGTTCTGTTGATTTGATTGTCAGTGGAGATTTGGCTCCTAAAATGATAAGGGCCCATGAGAAATCTTGAAACTAAAGAGATTTTACGGCATATACGGCATATTACGTCTTTTCATAAAGAAGCTAAAAGGGAAATGATTTAATGCATTAAAAAAAAAGAATGCATGAATGTGCATAATCTTATGAATCAATACACAAGAGTTATATTCTGATTTATATAAATTTGTCAGAATGCTTATCAATGTAAATAATAAAATATTTTAGGGAGTCTATAATGACTGACAAAAACCAGATTGAGAAAGCTGTTTCGCTGGTTGAAGCAGCAAAGCGTTCTGGGGCAGATGCTGCTGATGCTGTTATTGTTCATGCTCATTCTACCAGTGTATCAGTTCGTTTTGGGAAAGTCGAATCGACAGAAGCAGCAGAGAGCAATGATTTTACTCTAAGGGTTTTTGTTGGAAAAAAAGTAGCAAGTGTTTCTGCTAATTTAGGATCTTATCCGCAAGAACTTGCGGAACGTGCTGTTGCGATGGCTAAAGCTTCTCCCGATAGTTTATTTGAAGGTTTGGCAGATAAAGAGTGTTTGGTTAAGTATCCTAAAGATCTTGATCTTTTTGATGATTTTGTACCCAGCAGTCATTTTTTAACAGAAGATGCTTTAAAAACGGAGGCAGCAGCTCTTGATGTTAAAGGTGTAAGCAATTCTGGTGGCGCTGCAACAGCTTATGGCCGTAGTGGGTTTATTCTTGTGACCAGCGATGGTTTTTGTGGAGCCTATCGCTCAAGTTGTTTTTCACGTTCTTGTAGTGCTCTTGCAGGTGAAGGAACACAGATGGAGCGGGATTATGATTATACAACAGCCTTACATTTTTCTGATTTAGAGGCAGCAGAAACTGTGGGAAAGAATGCAGGGCTTGGTGCTGTTCGACGTTTGGGTGCAGTTCGTGCGGCGACTGGGAGCGTTGATGTTATTTTTAATCCGCGTACGGCTCGTGGAATTGCAGGGCATATCGCATCTATGGTCAATGGAGCCTCTGTGGCTCGAAAAACGAGTCTTTTACAGAATTTCCTAGGCAAGGAAGTGATGAAGCCTAATGTTAATGTAACCGATCAACCTTTGCGATTACGTGGAAATGCTTCTCATCCTTTTGATGGAGAAGGGGTAGAGGGGCAAACACTCAATATTATTGAAAATGGTATTTTAAAAAATTGGCTTCTTTCATCATCTACAGCACGTGAATTGGGACTTAAAACAAATGGACACGGTATGCGTTCGGCATCATTAGTGCAGCCGACCAGTACAAATTTTGCTATTGAACCGGGTTTAGTATCACCTTGCGATATGATAAAAGATTTGCGAAATGGATTTTATGTGACCGAATTATTCGGTCATGGCATTGATTTTATTACTGGTCAGTATAGTCGTGGGGCTTCCGGTTTTTGGATTGAAAATGGTGAAATTGCTTATCCGGTAAGTGAAGTAACGCTAGGTTCTGATTTGCTTCATATGTTAGCACATTTAACACCTGCCAATGATATTGATCGGCGTTATAGTACAGCTGCTCCAACATTATTAATTGAAGGGATGACACTTGCAGGAAAATAACACGCATCATTCTTCTGATTTAAATCTTTTGCGTGATGTTTGTCGAGAGGCAGGAGATTTAGCAATGCGGTATTTTGGATGCACGTTGGATGTCTGGATTAAAGAAGGTAATTCCCCGGTTAGTGAAGCAGATTTTGCTGTTGATCATTTCTTGAAAGAGAGGCTTCTTGGAGCTCGTCCAAATTATGGATGGATTTCAGAAGAAACAAAAGATAATCGAGAAAAACAAGATTATTATGAGCGCTCTTTTGTTGTTGATCCTATTGATGGAACGCGTGGTTTTCTTTCTGGCAATCCTTATTGGTGTATTTCGGTTGCCATTATTGAGAATGGGCGTCCTATTGTGGGCGTTCTACAATGTCCGGCTCAAGGAGATGTTTATACAGCTGTAACAGGTGGAGGGGCAACATTAAATGGGATAAAACTTCCTCGTTTAGCCTTTGAGGTTCATCGAAAATATAAAATTTCACTTGATAAATCGCTCGCACAAAAATTACCAGATGATTTTCTCAATCAAGTCAGTCTTTACCATTATCTTCCTTCTCTTGCTTATCGTATTGTTCTTGTTGCTCAAGATGAAATTGATATCGTATTAGTTCGTCCAAATTGTCATGAATGGGATATTGCCGCTGCTGATCTTATTTTGCAGGAGTGTGGAGGGTGTTTTTTATCGCTTGATGCCCCTTTACTATCTTATGGAATTGAACCTTACCAGTATGGACTTTTAATTGCTGGTAAAAATAATTGCTGTCAAGATATGATAGATGTTGTTCGTCAAACAAAGTTAGTTTAATCACGTAAAAGCGCGCTAAGATAATCTAAATGATATGGAGGCACATATGACTGAAACCAAAGAAAAAAAACAATATTTACATCTTGTATTTGGTGGGGAATTAAAAAATCTTAACAGTAATCAATTTAAGAATCCTGATGATTTAGATGTGGTTGGTATTTTCTCAGATTATCAATCCGCTCAAGAAGCATGGCAGGCAAAAGCACAAAGCAGTGTAGATAATGCATTACAACGTTATTACATTGTAGATTTGCATCAGTTTCTTGATGCTGAGTTAGGCGATGCAGAATAAAGCTTGAATATTTGGTCATTATAACCTGTAGATTGCTTCATGCTTTTGTTTAGTCGTCCTTTTCATAGGTACGTTCTTCGGGTAAAATAGAATGCCGTAAAAAAGAATATGCTTGTTGTTTAAAATTCATATGTTTTTTTAAGAAACATCTCCCAAAGCACCCAAGCCCATTTCATAATAGTGTCCGTGCAAGGTATAAAATCCATTATTGCACCACCATCTTTACGCTTAATAAAAATGCAAGACAGTTTCTATCAACCTATTTACAACAGCAATATTATCATGACAGCTATCACTCGAAGTTTATGATTATATTGTGAATAGTCACTCTGCTTTTGAATGGGGTATGAGACACTAATGCGTTAAGATTAATAAAAAGAGTAGCATTATTAATGATAGCAATTACTACTCTGTTGAGATTATTAGCACTCGTTACTTATCTATTGGAATTTTTTAAACGAGTTATTACTATAAGCTTAGAAACCATGAAAGTCGTTAGAAACTTTACCAAAATTAGAAACTTAGAGAAACTGAATAGATTTATGAAGTTAACTTACCTCATAAGGATTTCTTGAGTACTCATTTAAAACTACAATCTATAAGTTAATCATTTTGTGTTGATTATATACAATCTTAAAAGGAATAATATATCATTGCGACCTCCTGAAAAGAGAGGATTTAAAATTTTGAAAACTCTTATTTAAATTGCTCTAAGACTTTTAAGAAATTCTCTATTAAACGAGATTAGATTTTTCTAGATTACCTTTAAGAGATTATATCACAATTTAAAATGAGAACTCTATACTATTCAAAAGTTTTTAAGATTAGTTTGACATATTCATTTTATTGAAATGAAATAATAGAGATTGAGCTTTCTTTTAAACACATTTTATTTGTTGTATTTATATTAGGTTGTAATGTCTATATGGGTTATTTTTTGAAAAATTGACAATACCTAACATATGTAAAAATAAGCTTTTTCTCTAAAATACCAACGTGCAAAATTCAAAGTCTCATTAAAATCATAAGAAGTATTTATTCAGTGAGTTGAAAAAATTGATACAATCTATGTCATAGGTTTATCATTTATATTTTAAAAATTATAATCGACTGAAATGTAGTTTTGTTATTTTTGAGTAAGATTTTTTATAGGGTGCAGAATGAAGTGATAAAATCGATATAAGTTACAAAATTTAATTAAAAGAGATTTAAATAATGTGTATATGTATTGAATTTTCTCATGGATTAAGCTTTTTTTATTTAAGATATGGATGATATTAAAAAATATGGATGCAACCAATAGCGTTGATGATTTTTTTAACAAAATAAGTATATAGATATCTTAAAATAGCTGGATGAGGTGATTTTAAATGGTAGAATTAAAGGCACATACGGCTCTTTTAAGCTATCGGATAATTGGTTTTTGCTTATGTCCTGTTATTCCTTTTTATTTGTTCTTTCGTGCTATTCGTGGAAAAGAAGAGTGGTGTCGCAAAAAAGAGCGTTTAGGTAAAAGTTCTCATGTACGTCCCCAAGGTTCATTAGTTTGGTTGCATGCAGCAAGTGTTGGAGAAACACTTGCACTTTTTCCACTTGTAAATTATATTTTATCATTGAAAATCAATGTATTAATGACAACAGGGACTGTGACCTCTTCTACTCTTGTGAAAAAACATTTTGGTGATAGGTTGATTCATCAATATGCTCCTTTGGATTTAGATTTTGCAGTGCGGCGTTTTATTAGTCATTGGAAGCCTGATCTCGTCTTGATTTGTGAATCAGAAATTTGGCCCCTTCGTATTAAAGAACTTGCAAAAATGCGTATTCCGCAGATTTTGGTTAATGCCCATATGTCTGAACGTTCTTTTAAAGCTTGGCAAAAACGACGCGTTCTTGCCAAACATATTTTTAAGGATATTGATTTGGCGATTGGTCAAAACGAAAGAGATGTAGCTTATTACCATACACTTGGCGTAAAATCTGTTACGTTTTCTGGTAATCTCAAGGCTGATGTTTTTCTGGTTGAAAATCAAGAATTGCTTGCACGTTATCGTAATGCTATCGGCAATCGCCCAGTTTGGGCAGCTGTTTCAACGCATGAAGGGGAAGAGGAGATTGCTTTTGAGGTCCATAAAATTGTTAAAAATTATTTGCCAGATTTATTAACAATTATTGTACCTCGTCATCCTGAACGTTCAGAAGATCTTATCAGAAAATGCGATAATAAGGGGTTAAGTTTTATTCGTAGGAGTAGAGACGTTGTTCCAAACATGAATACCGATATTTTATGGGGAGATACCATTGGAGAAATGGGACTTTTTCTTCGCTTATCGAAAGTTTCTTTCGTTGGTAAATCGTTATGTGGAAATGGTGGACACAATCCATTGGAATTGGCTTTGCTTGGTTCCGCTATTTTGACAGGACCCCATGTTTCAAATTTTCAAGAGATGTTCAAACAATTTCTAACGCATGATGCAGCATATATGGTTCAAGATACAAAACAGCTTGCTATTCAGGTGTATAAGCTTTTAACAAATGAAACATTGCGGCAAGAAATGATTGATAAGGCTCATGAAGTGGCGACAGGTATGGCAGGTGCATTTGAGCGCACATTAAAGATTTTAGATCCATTTTTACAACCCCTTGTAATACAAACAGGTTTACGTCAGCGTCAGGGTAGATATGCATATTAGCGCCCCTCGTTTTTGGTGGAAAAATAAAAGCTTTTTGCGTTTTGTGTTAGCTCCAGTTTCATGGGGGTATGGTTATTTTTCAAGTCGTTTTATGACAAGACAGCCTCCCGTGATTGATCTGCCAGTTTTGTGTATTGGAAATTTTACATGTGGCGGTGCGGGTAAAACGCCGGTTGTTATTGCTTTTACAAAAGTGGCTAAAGAACTTGGTTTCGTACCTGGTATTGTATCTCGTGGTTATGGTGGATCAGTTAAAGGGGTACATCTTGTAAATGAAAAATATGATACTCCATATAGTGTTGGAGATGAGGCACTTTTACTTGCACGGCATGCTTTTGTAGCTGTATCACCTAATCGTTATGCAGCGGCACAACGGCTTAAACAAGAGGGATGTAATCTTATTTTAATGGATGACGGATTTCAAAGTCGCCGTCTTTATATGGATTATGCGTTACTCGTTGTTGATGCGATGCGCGGTTTTGGTAATGGAGCTGTCTTTCCAGCAGGACCTTTGCGCGTACCATTAAAAACGCAGTTTTCTTTTATGGATAGTGTTTTATTGATTGGTCATTCCGATGCGCCTGATAATGTCGCTTTTCTTGTTTCGCGTACTGGAAAGCCTTTATATCGTGCTCATCTTAAAGCCAGTGCCTCTGATGAGGTTTCAGGAAAATCATTTTTGGCATTTGCTGGTATTGGCAATCCAGATAAATTTTTTAAATCTATTAAAGAATTGTCCGGTCATGTGGTGCAAACTTACATATATCCAGACCACTATTTTTTCACAGATAAAAATTTAAAAAGCCTTATACAAAAGGCTAAAATGCACAATTTATGGCTAGCAACAACAGCTAAAGATTATATCCGTATACAGACAATTCACACGCAAAAAGGTTTGAAAAATCTTATTGTCTTTGATGTGAATGTCGATTTTGTTCAAAAAGACTTCTGTCGTATGGTCCTTGAAGAGGTCATGACCCGCTTTAGAAAACGTTCCCTTGAATTTTCTTGTCTAAAAGGCAAAGGCTAAATTTGTAGCTTTCGAGGGGTTATTTTTCTTTTGTTTTTAATAATTGCTTGAGATATGGGTTGCACTCAAGTTCACGCTGATAGGATATTTCACAACTAGCATATGCTTCTTGGCGGTGATGATTCCAATATTTTAAATCATCTATAGGGATTTTTTGCCCGCTAACGGCACAAATGGTATAGGTACCATATTCTATAATGTCATATCCGTTATTAGAATAATGAATTTTTGCTTCGCGTTCACCATTGGGAAACATTATAACTCCTTTTTACTTGATACAAGAGATTCAAGAAAAGTGCCATAAAATATATTATAAAGTCGAGAGTTAATTTTAAAATATTTTTCTTGTAAAAATGATGAAGAGCTTATTTTCTGCCAAAAAGCCGTTCTATATCTGCCAATTTGAGTTCAATATAAGTAGGGCGCCCATGATTACATGTACTTGTATTAGGTATTGCCTCCATTTGTCGTAATAGTGTGTTCATTTCTTCGGGGCGTAAAAGGCGCCCTGACCGTATTGAACCGTGACAGGCCATCGTTGCTGCAACATAATCAAGCATTGCTTTTAAATTGTTTGTTGTATCATACTCAGCGGCTTCATCTGCAAGATCTTTAATAAGAGCTTGGACGTTGATCTCTCCTAACATGGAAGGGGTTTCACGCACAACAATTGCTCCTGGTCCAAATGATTCTATTCCTAATCCAAATTTTTGCAAAGCATCTTTATGCGTTAAAAGGCATGTTGCATCCTCTTCAGAGAGTTCTACAATTTCAGGAATAAGTAATAACTGTGAAGGAAGCGGTTTGGAATAAAGTGCATTTTTGAGTGCTTCATAAACTAATCGTTCATGAGCTGCATGCTGATCGACAATGATCAAACTATCTTGTGTTTGGGCGATAATATAGTTTTTATGAATTTGTGCTCTGGCCGCTCCTAGTGGATAAGATAACTCTTCTGATGAAGGTATAGTGCTTGGAATGTATGCATCTCCACTTGGTATATTTAAGCCCTCCATAATAGGAGTAGCATCTTCTTTTAAATCAAAAGAGCTAGTAATATCTAGGGGTTTGTGAACCATTGAAGCGCTGGTAAAATGATGAGGCTGTGGGTTATAAGAAGAGAACTGGTGCGTGTTCTTAAAATTGCCTAATGGTTGTTGTGCCAATGGTTGTTGTGTTTGAAATGCAGTAAGCATTGCTTCAGAACGGGTTGAAGTCGGACGAATACCAGATTGCTGCAATGCTTCACGAATAGCTCCAACAATTAAACCACGAATTAATCCTGGATCACGGAATCGTACATCAGCTTTAGCTGGGTGAACATTAACATCTACTTCAGCAGGTGGGAGATCAATAAAAAGAATAGCGACAGGATAACGATCACGGGGCATAACATCAGCATAAGCACCTCGGAGTGCACTCCATAGAAATTTATCACGCACGGGACGCCCATTAACATAAGCAAATTGATGTAGGCTGTTATTTCGGTTAAAAGATGGCAAACAGGCAAAACCTGTTAAGCGCACCGCTTCGCGTTCAGCATTCAGCGCAATGCTATTAGGGGCGAATTCTTTTCCCATAATCTGCGTAATACGTTGTAATTGTCCTTGAATATTATTTTCTGTAGCAGACAATTCCATAGATGTTCTGTCTAGTCCTGAAAGAGAAAAGCGGATATGTGGAAATGCGATAGCAATTCGCTTAATCATATCGCTAATAGCATTTGTTTCAGCCCGATCAGTTTTCATAAATTTTAATCGTGCCGGCGTGACAAAGAAAAGATCACGAACTTCAACAATTGTTCCAAGATTCGCAGCAGCTGGTTTGGGTCCTACAATTTTTCCTGCAGTAACGGAAATTTCAGCAGCGCTCTCAGCATCTTTTGTTCGTGAAATGAGTTTAAGTTTAGCAACAGAACCAATAGAAGGGAGGGCTTCTCCTCTAAATCCAAGGAAGCAGATATTGTGTACGTCATCGGTAATCTTTGAGGTACAATGGCGAGAAACTGCTAAAGTTAATTGATCTGCAGGAATTCCATAACCATTATCACTCACCTTTATAAAATTTTTTCCACCATTTGCTGTAATAATTTCAATGCGTGTTGCACCAGCATCAATAGCGTTTTCAACAAGTTCTTTGACAACATTTGCTGGTCGTTCAATAACTTCACCGGCGGCGATTTGATTAATAATATTTTCGCTAAGATGGCGTATAATCATAATAAATTCTAACAGGAATCTTAAGGGTTCTATAGAAAATTATGATAACATCATTTGCGAGACATTCAAGAATAAGAGAACATGAGAGGTATTATTTTTACAATACCTCCTATTTTATTTTATGTTAACAAGTCGGTTGGAAAAAACATAAAAATAGTTTTTATCACTTTAAAATAGCTTGCACCAGTTTATCATCTAGGTCAAAAAAGAAACAATGTAAAAGGGAAGGCAATATATATGGCGCGTATAAGCGGTATTTTAGCAGATAGTGATATACAAGCTTTGATTGAGAATAACTTTCTCAAGGCTCAGTATCCATTTGATAGATCTCAAATACAACCAGCAAGCCTTGATCTTCGTTTAGGGGAGAAAGCTTATCGTATACGTGCTTCTTTTATGCCGGGACCTGATACAAAAGTTTTGGATAAGCTTGAACGGTTAAAGTTGCATGAGTTTGATTTACGAGGTGGAGCCGTTTTGGAAACGGGGTGTGTTTATATTGTTCCTCTTTTGGAAAGTTTAGCTTTACCAGAATTTTTATCTGCTGTTGCTAATCCCAAAAGTTCTACAGGCCGATTAGATATTTTTACACGTGTCATTACGGATAATGCTCAAGAGTTTGATAAAGTTTGTGCTGGTTATCATGGTCCACTTTATTTGGAAATTAGTCCACGCACATTTCCAATTTTGGTGCATACAGGCTCACATTTATCACAGCTTCGGTTTAGAAAAGGGCAAAGTTATTTAAATGAAATAGAGTTGCACACTTTGCAAAGGCAAGAAACACTGATATCGGATGATTTTCCTAATATTAGTGTTGGTGGTATTGGTCTTTCCATTAATTTAAAGGGAGACGAAAACGGGCTTATAGGTTATCGTGGTAAACATCATACAAGTGTTATTGATATTGATAAACGTGCCGTTGCCCACGTTTTAGATTTTTGGGAACCTCTTTTTGATCGTGGTCAAAGGGAGTTGGTTCTTGATCCTGATGAATTTTACATTTTAGTTTCACGAGAGTCTGTTCATGTGCCTCCGCTTTATGCCGCAGAAATGACACCTTTTGATCCTTTAGTGGGCGAGTTTAGGGTGCATTATGCAGGCTTTTTTGATCCAGGATTTGGGCATAAGGAGGCGGGTGGAAAAGGAGCAAGAGCGGTTTTAGAAGTGCGGAGCCATGAAGTTCCTTTTATCTTAGAGCATGGTCAAATTATTGGCCGTTTGGTCTATGAGCATATGCTTAATCGACCATCAACCCTTTATGGACATGATGTTGGATCACATTATCAAGCACAGGGTTTAAAGTTGTCCAAGCATTTTAAATGAGTTGGGAACCACGAATTTTGATAACATGTATGCAGAAAACGTATTTTAGATAAAAGAAAATTTTGTGCTTCGCAAAACCGGCGTCATGCATTCTATTTTTAATTTCCAAGGTTATCTCATCTCTTGCATTTGAGAGGGTATGAGAGGCATTTTTACTTCTTTTTTCAAGAGGTTCTATCTATACGAACTCCATTTATGATGTGCAAAAGAATAGTTTTGATTATTTCATCATGACAAAATTTACAATAAAAGAATTTTACTATATTCAATATGTTGTTCATATTTATGATAATAAATCAATAGGTTAATAAAATTCAATATAACAGTAGCTACTCACTTTTCAAAGTAAATATGCGAGATTGGATGCTGCAATTGGCTCAATTTTTCTAGAGTGTAATAACCAGTATATTTTATTCCGCATAAAAATTATCCTTAAGCGTTAATAGATAAGTTTTCACTCCAGTTTAGTAACAATTATTTTCAATAAACATTGTTCTAATTTTAGTAACTCATTTATAGCCTCAAGATATAATATTGCTAGAAAATTATTCAATTAAATATGAAGGTTTCTATTGGTATGAACATTAAAAGTTTTTATGCTTTATATGAATTAGGCACTATATATTTTTATAAACTTTCATGAATAAGTAACAGATCTCAGTTTTGAATATTGATATAAGAAGATTTCTGCATGTATGCGACAGCTTTATTTCCAGTATTAATAAAGGATTTTTTCATCTTTTGGGGGAGATTATGATTTATACTTAATGACACTCTATATTCTTAATAACTGATAATGTAAGGATCTTTGGAGGGAGAAGCGACTTTAAATTATAACTAATTAAGCTACGGAGCAATCGCTTTCGAAAAGGGATTGCTTTAAAGAGAGAATAACATTTTAATTGCACATGAAGAATATATGAGTAGATACGTTATTAATGATACTTCATACTGTGAGATTTTAAATTTGGATAAGAGCAATAAAGACGTTGTTTTTATCAATTAGTTTTTTTAGAAAGTTGCAGTCTCTGTTGCTTCTATCTATTCAATAGAGTGCTTTGGGAGAATAGCGAATAGGTAGGTACATGGATTCGCTTTTATGCGTTTTAGGATGTTTTCTCTTTTCATTTAGAAACAATGGTGCCATCAATGATTATTTCTTCAACACTTGATTATCGTAAGGCAGCAAAGCGTCGTCTTCCTCCCTTTCTTTTTCACTATATTGATGGTGGGGCTTATGCTGAAGAAACGATGCGACGTAATTGTACAGATCTTCAAGCACTTGCATTGCGTCAAAGGATTCTAAGGCAAGTTGGTGAAGTTGATCTTTCAATCAAGCTTTTTGATCAGACACTTGATTTACCGATTGTACTTGCGCCTGTTGGGCTAACGGGCATGTATGCACGTCGTGGAGAGGTAAAAGCAGCGCGTGCCGCAGCGGCAAAAGGGATTCCTTTTACTCTATCCTCTGTTTCAGTTTGTCCTATTGCGGAAGTGCAAGAAGCGGTTGGAGGTGCATTTTGGTTTCAACTTTATGTTCTCAAAGATCGCGGTTTCATGCGTGATGCACTAGAACGGGCTTGGTTGGCTGGTGTACGCACGTTGGTTTTTACAGTTGATATGCCAATTCCTGGTGCACGTTATCGTGATGCGCATTCGGGAATGTCTGGTCCTTATGCTGGTTTACGTCGTTTTTTACAAGCTTTGACTCATCCATATTGGGCTTGGAACGTTGGTGTTATGGGGCGCCCTCATGATCTTGGAAATGTCTCTGCTTATCTCAAAAAGAAAATTGCATTGGATGATTACGTTGGTTGGCTTGGTGCAAATTTTGATCCATCAATTGGTTGGCATGATCTACAATGGATTCGCGATTTTTGGAAAGGAAAAATGATTTTGAAAGGTATTCTTGATCCAGAAGATGCTCGAGAAGCAGTAAAATTTGGTGCGGATGGTATTGTTGTTTCTAATCACGGCGGACGTCAGCTTGATGGTGTATTATCAACAACACGAGCATTGCCTGCAATTGCGGATGCTGTAAAGGATTATTTGACTATTTTAGTGGACTCAGGTGTTCGTTCTGGTCTTGATGTTATACGCATGATAGCACAAGGCGCGGATGCTGTTATGATTGGCCGTGCTTTTGTTTATGCGCTTGCAGCAGCAGGTAAGAAAGGTGTTATGCATCTCCTTGATCTTTTTGCCAATGAAATGCGGGTAGCTATGACACTGACTGGTACTCAGATAATCAAAGATATTACACGCAAGAGTTTAGTAAATATAGATGTTTTTAAGCAATGAAAGCAATATGTTATACTTCTTTCAGAAAAAGAAAGTCTTTTTATAGAGGAGCATAATTATATATTTTAAAAATATGTTGACAGTTAAAGTTAAATAGAAAAGATCAATAAGCTCCTCTATAAAATCACAGAAAATACTCAGTAACTACAATAATATTAAATATTATTGATAATAATTAACACGAAAAAAAACAATAATAACATTGCATACATATTTTATTTACTTTATTAAAATCTCATTCTACGGATAAAAAGGAACAAGTGCTGATATTAAAGGTAAAACAACTGTTGATATAGAAAAAATAGCTATAAATAATGCTGTGAGCATTTTTCCCTCCTGTATATAAAAAACATTAAAATATAATATATTAATTACTTCTTTTCCACATTGGCATAAAACGTAAATTTATAAAATCCATTTAGTTTTATTTTAATATAGAATAATATTAATTATTATACATAAATAAAATTATTAAAAATGTCAATATGTATTTATTTTAATCTATAATTATAATAAAAAATGTATCTAATAAATAATATTTCTATAATCTATATATTATTTATATTAAGTTCATTGGATAATATATTATATGGATATGATATTGTTTTTATGGAGTACGTTTTTAAGCAATGAAAAAATATCCGTACTATCTTTAAAAAAGCTCGTTTACTGAGAGCAAAACTGCGTGAATTAATATGCTTTTCTTTCTTATTTTCTTGTATTCTCAATGATTTATGATGTTTTTGAACTGGCAAGCATATTAGGAAGCAGTTGAATATTTTTTGTATAGTATGTCATTTCTAACACTATTTATGCGTTCTCGATTGATTTTATAACTTGTTAAAATATCCAGTTCATTTTTATTGCAGATGGGGATGGTGGGGGGCCTAATGATACAAATTGGCATAGAATGTTTTGTTCCATAAGCGATTTAACAATTGCATCTCCAAGCTTCTCCTTTGATACTATGCTCTTCATAGACAACAACAGATTGGTGAGATTGGCATAACTCTAGCACTGATCTATTATCTCAAAGTTGAATTGTTGGCACACTTGTAAGCGTTGGGATAACTTCATGTTTTTTGAATCTCTTTAGCAACATCAAGACAAATCTGAACAGTTTCTTCAGTAGCAAGTAAGAGAACATCTTTTCCTTTTTTAAACAGAGGTTTTGCTGATATCAATTTTTGAAGCATTTTTATGAATATTCATAACAGCACGCTTTCCTAAACCTATATAAATAGGTACAAGATTACTCAGAGTAGAAAGAATTACAGTTTCCATTTGATCCAATTACTTACTCGTAAGTAATTGGATAATATTTACTTTATCGCTGAATAAAAAAGAAAAGTTTTTCTCTCTTTAAATAGAGGATGGATTGTCATCTAGCCAATAGGGATAGTTTGCGAGAAATTTGTTCGATGCAAAACGACTTAACATTGCAGTTACTTTTTATCATTTGAAGCTGTGAAAAGAAGGCTAAGATAGATGAAAGAATGTAAAAAATGATGGATACATTTTAAGATAAAAAATTATCATTCTGTTAATTCCACACCAGTTGCTGCTGATATTGGTAACAAAAGAAATTTGATCAAAAAAATATCAAAATTATTTGAGGACATTCCTCATGGCATGTAAACTAAACCTTTTTGTTGGTATGAGTGATATTTTCTTTGAACAGAAATTGATTCTATCTCCTGAAATCAGCAATAATCTCTCAGGTTATGTCGTAAACTTTTTAGGGATGTTACAACGCCACTATCGTCCTTTTATGAAAAATTTAGCATTTCAGATGAGCAGTTGTGAGGAATTTCAACGTTTAATACAGCAAGATCCAGAAACTCTCACGGATTTAGAACGGGCTTCAAGATTTTTATATTTACAGCGATTAAGTTTTAGAGGGAATGTAAATCGTACGATGAGAGTAGAAAACCATCGTAGCGCGCGGGGGGCTTAAGCCCTTCCAATTTGAATGCGTGCTAAAACTTATTTTCCACTGTTTAGCAGGTGTTAGCATTGAACATTTAGACTGGTCTGATTTTATTGTGCGTTATGATCGCCTAAAAATCTTGTTTTATCTTTCACCACTTTAATTGTGGTTTTGAAGGTTATTAAAGAAAGGATTTTTATAAGCGGGAGGATTATCAGCCGATGTCTAAGCTGCTTGCATAATAAGAGGGAGTTTTTTGTCTTTAAACAATATGCTAGAAATTCAAAAAACTTTAGTTAACTTTATACACCATCTTATACAGACTGCTCTGCAAATAACACAATTGCTGGTAAGGAATGGGGCATCACCAATTTTGATTTCTAAAAAAGAAACAATACGTATTAAATAGTCTTTAACTTTACAGACTTTTTGAGAATCCTTTCAGAATCTTTTGAAAAAAGTGAACTGATAGAAGATATTTCTATCAAAATATAGCAACTTTTCTAACAAGTTAGGAATAAATCTAAAAATATACATTAAATATAAAAACAGTACGATATGTAGGCAATCTGGGCTTTAGAAACAAGAATCAGAGCGTATAAAGATGCATAGAGGTGAGATTGAGACATATCATTTTTATGATTCAATAAAAAATAAAAATTAAAGAAAAAATTTTATATCAAAAATTTAAGGTGGTTTAAAAGGTGGACAGGCAATGCATGGAAGGATGAGCGAGAAGGTGAATTAGGGGAGAGTGATTTATAGATTATCAGTATCTTTGTAAAAGTATCTTCTCAAGATAAATATTGTGATGAAATAAGATTGTAGTTGAATGTTCGAAAAGATAATACGCACTCTTAATTTTTCCGTTATACACATCACAATAAAAGCCGTGAAAGGCACGGTCTTATTACAAACTTTCTCTAAAAGCAGTACATGAGTTTGCAAGATATTACCGTAATATTTTAAAAGAAGGATTTTATTTCAGAAAAAAATTATCTTAAAATAGTAAAGCAATATTTTTCAAGAAATTGCTAGGCGACTTTTGAAAGTAAAAAAGCTAAGTTAAAAAATAAAAGCAAAAATGGTTGCTGGTTTTCTCGACTGGAGTTGCATGTCATTTCCCACATAGGGAATTTACCTATAGAAAAATTAACAGCCAAGATCATTCACAATGTTTTCCCGCCACTTTAGCATGAAAAAGCAGATACAGTGCGAAAGTATTTGCCTTATCGTCAACATCATTATTATAATTAGGAAGCTGAAGCAACGTCATTTACAAATCACATAAAAGCCTTACCATTATTCATTATATAGCTCCGTAGATTTCTTTTCTTCAAGCATGCCAGCTCCTAGATGTTATTTTGTTGAAAACAGAGCCTTTGTGTATGATCAGTTCTTTGAACGACGATAGTAGTGCAATCCATAAAATCTTTTCTCATCTTCTTTTGATAGGATAACAAAGATGCCCATAGAATACATCAATAGACTCAATCATTTTACAAAACATAATCTGTTGAATCCTTTCGCTTCAACTCAGACATCTCCGTTACTCTAATTAAAACTAATCGACCACCAGAGTGTTTTAATCCTTTAAGTGCTTTTACTTTTAATCTGAATGTATCCACCTCTTTCAAATCTTTTCATTGATTGATGTTTCAGAGGAATTATATTTTTATCACTTTATTTTCCGTTTATCTCTCCAACCACATAAACGTTCACCTTGTTCATTATGTTTTAAAATATCTCTCGCCAAATTTGGACTAATGACATTGATATCTTGTCGATTCAAATAAATTGGCAGCCATCCAATACAAGAAGTTCGTTCATTCGTCGCGCAACCAGCTAGAAAGCTTAGTGCGCACATCAGCATCACTTTTCTTATTAATTTCATTTTCTACCTCAAGCCGTGTTGTCGCTATCTTGAAATCTTCTTTTGTTTGCTTTTGCTTCTCAACTTTTTTCCCAAGAAAAAAGGCTTTGACTAAAGCTATAAGAAAAGCTGCTATGAGCGCTGACGTCATTGTCAGATATTTTTTTATCCATAAAATCATAGGCGGTGTTCCTGAAAACGTTTAGCAATGTATATCATAGCTGTACAAGCGGCTAAAACCATAATGCCTGCTAGAACCCATTGAACAGGACCATTTCCTGCAAAAAGACCTCCAAGCCCTGAAAAAGAACCTATGATTGGTGCAAGAGCTTCTACTTTGCAAATACCTGTTACGCCTTCTGGTTCTACTACATGATAATTGGGGGCAACATGAGCTCCTTTTGCCCACAATCCTGCTTCGGTTGCTCGGCGATTGACAAGACCTTGGATACGTTTTCCTCCCACTCTTGTCCATTTTTGCAATTCGGTTGGTATCGCTTCATATTCACCTTTATTAAGCTTTTTTAAAAGTGTAGAACTGCGAAATGCTGTGATTCCTACATTATAGCAAAATGATACTAATGCCGCGAATTGTTCATCGTTTAAAGGAACGGTAACGGCTTTTTCAACAACAGCTTCATACTCCCTCAAGTCCTGACAAAGGATTTTTTCAGCTTCTTTTTCCGTAATTTGCATATCTTTGTGAACGCTTGGGGCACCAGCAGCACTTGTATGTCCATAACCAATTGTCCATACACCACCAGAATCTTCATAAGCTGATAAACGCAAGCCTTCCAATTGCTTAATCAATACAAGCCCTTCTTTTGATATTTTTCGCATTATTTTTACCTATAAAAAACTACACAAAGCAGGATATGAATTAAAAACTTACATCTACTCATTTTTAAGAACAGAACAGCGAAAGGGCATAATAAATTCAAAACATCCATAGTGGATTATTTTAAGATCTATATCATTTTTTTGAATAAAGATTATGCTAAATACTATTCATTTTGCAGCAATTGATCTCCATCTAAAGACAATAACTTTATAATAAATCCATTTATAATCAGATAGATTTCACTCATAAATTCTTACAGTTGATCCAGAATGATTTAGAAGAACTTTACTTGAAAAAACTTCAATAATTCCAATGACAAAAAGCATTTTTAACAAAAAATAAGAGACATAATAATTAATGAAATAATTAGGTGTTGATTTTTAAGTAATTTCAAAAGTCATAAATTGCACCACAGAATTTTTTTATAAAAACAAAAAAACATTATAATTTAACATTATACATCTAAAACTCATCTTAGAATCAATAAAACATATACATAACGTGTTATACATATTTAATAAAAAAATCTATAGTTAATTTAATTATTCTTTGTTTTTTTCCCTAATTGCTTAATTTCATTAAAAAATACCTTTATGAAGGATTTTAAATAAACTGTTACATAAAAAACATAATGGATGTTTCTCCTCTCTTACAGTCTGTTTCCAACTGAAACAATATATTAGTGGAGCATATTCAATATATAGACCAATGATATTTGATAGTTTTTTTAAGAATATTGTACTGTAATAAATTTGAACAATTAGTTCGGTTTCATATATTTTCTTTTTCATATGAAGCATTTGGTAGGGCGTTCGGGTCCAATGGTATCATCTTTGCCTGGTGTTGTATTGGCTACGTTTCCAGCAGCCTCTTAAACAAATCAATCAAGCTATTGAAATCTTTTTAGAGGCAATAGCACAAGAGACACAAAAGATTTTGACAAAAAGCTGCTTGACAATATAGGAAGCTCTCTCCTCCTAGCATCCCAGCCCATTCACATAACATAAAAAATAAAAAGGCAATGAGATGATATTTGATGATGGCAATAGATATGTAACAATACGTGAGTGTGCACAGCTTTTTAGTATATCCACAACAACTTTTTAGTATATCCACAACAACGATTCGTAATTGGGTGCTTCAGAGGGGGCCGGAGCCATATAAGCTAGGGAGAGCAGTGAGGTGGAGAAAGAAAGAGATTTTAGCATTTACTCCAGAGAAAAATACGGAGCAAATAACAACAGATTAGATAAAATTGCATAAACCCTAGAAGGTGGTCTTCAAACAGATAATTAATTAAAAAAATATATATTTCAATACATTAAAAAAATATGGTGCCGCATGCCGGATTCGAACCAGCGACCCCATCATTACGAATGATGTGCTCTACCAACTGAGCTAATGCGGCATAGGTTTGTAAGTCAATGAGACAAAACTAATTTGAGGGTAATAGCTAAAA
This sequence comes from Bartonella sp. AA168HLJHH, assembly GCF_042197365.1. Lineage (NCBI taxonomy): Bacteria > Pseudomonadati > Pseudomonadota > Alphaproteobacteria > Hyphomicrobiales > Bartonellaceae > Bartonella > Bartonella sp. AA168HLJHH. Next base: position 31,165 of record NZ_JBHIRS010000011.1, read on the forward strand.
GTATGTATAAAAGCAAGAATGCATTTTTTCAATAATTTATACATATGATAATAATTTGAAGGAGAATTATGTAAAAGTCAGAGGAAAGTATTCTTTGACCTTAATGCTATAAAATGCGTTTCAATTTACGATAGCACTTAAATTAAGAAGCTGGGAATGTAGATCTTTAGGATGAAAAATGGTGTCAAGATCACTTAGTAAAGATAAAAACATTTTCTGATTCTTAAGAAAGAAATTTGTTACATAGAGTGATTGGGAAAATAAAGATCATCATAAACCTTTTATAATGTGCAAATAGATGAGTAGAATTAGTTGAGAAGTTACTTCTCATTTTTATGGGAAGAAAAAGGGAGGAGAATTAATAGAATTAATCACGTTTTTTATTTAAGAGGGAGTAAAAATCATGTTGGATGAAGATCGGCTGATAGAATTAGAAATGAAGCTAGCTAACCAAGAAAAATTCATTGAGGAACTTTCTCGAGAGGTAACTAATCAATGGAAAAGTTTGGATGAGATATCTAAAAAAGTTGATATTTTAGCGAGACGATTTTCAGATTTAAAAGAACTAGAGTGTTACTGAAGCTGTTATCTTACCATTTTCTCAATAGGGAGAAGGTGCGAAATATTTTTTATCACAATTGCAATTATTTACAGATGAGTCTTTATTTCACGCATTTTGTTAGACTTGTAGAATAATTTTTATAAGCTTCTTCATTAATTTTAATAAGTTCCAATCTTATAAGGAGAGCTGATATTAGAAGACGTTTTTTTATATGGGGTTTCTAGTACGAAAATTAAGAAAAGTTTTTGTAGAGTATTAAAGAAGCAGCTATAGAAAAATATATGAACTGCAATATTTTAAGTTTTTTCTGTACAGAGTTTTCTTATAGATGGGAGGTAGATTTATTCGCTAATTTTTTTAAATTGATACAAATAAAGTGATGTTATCGTTATCTATAGAAATCATAAGTGAGCACCTATATTTATAATGAAGCGTTTTAATTTTTTCTGATGATCAAGTGATCTTCAGTTGTTTTAATAGAGTGGGGGGGGGTAAGCGACATCGATTATGTTATAGTACAGAGAGCTCTAGAAGTTTTTTTCAAGATCAAATGTACTCTTCATTATATGTATATGATATTTTGTGAAAAGGCTTTTGTTTTTCGTAATTTAAGATACAAAATACTATTGCTAAAGCACCAAAGATAGACCATGCGGGTAAATAAGTGAGAGTAATGCAAATTGAGGACAGAAAATCAGGCATTACCTTGCATAGAGATTGATTAAGGTGATAGATATCTGTTTGCAGAAGGCTTGTTAAAATTTTATTAAAGGGGGTTGTTGTCCAATGTGATGTGATTACAGAGTGTGCGTTATCAATGACCAATGCTATAATGGTTAGTGTAACGAAAATGAAGGACATTAATTTAAATAAAGGGTGGAGCATATTTTTTCTTAAAACTTCAACCGGACATACGTATAATGCACAAAAAAATAAGGAGTTGCATTATGATAAGAAAATAAGTTTACGTTTGTTTTGTGTTTTTTAAAAGAGGTGCCTAATTTTTCAATAAAAGTTGAGGTTAAGTTCAACAAAAGTAGTGAGGCATGATGTCTGAAAAAAAGCACGAGGAATTGAAGCGTAGCCTTCAAAATCGCCATATTCAAATGATTGCTTTGGGTGGCGTTATTGGGACAGGACTTTTTTATGGGTCAACCGAGGCAATTCAATTAGCTGGTCCCTCAGTTATTTTATCTTATCTTGTCGGCGGGCTTATTATGTATTTCATTATGCGAATGCTTGGTGAAATGTCAGTAGAAGAACCGTCTTCAGGAGCATTTAGTTTTTTTGCTTATAAATATTGGGGGAGATTAGCTGGTTTCATAACAGGTTGGAATTATTGGTTTCTTTATATTCTTGTGAGCATGGCTGAACTTACAGTGATAGGGTTTTACCTTGATCATTGGATTTTGATTGATCATTGGAAGACATCTTTCATTGTTCTTTTATTTGTTACATTTGTTAATTTGTTTAATGTTCGTTTTTATGGAGAATTTGAATTTGCTTGCGCTTTGATCAAAGTGGCTGCTGTTATTGGTATGATTATTTTTGGAATTTTTCTCATTGTCACTGGACTAGGGGAAAATCAAGCGAATATTCATTATCTTTGGGACCATGGCGGGTTTTTCCCTTATGGAGCAGTAGGGGTTGTTTTAGCAACTTCTGTAGTAATGTTTTCTTTTGGAGGAACGGAGCTTATTGGTATTGCTGCTGGAGAGGCATCTAATCCACAAAAAACAATTCCAGCGGCTATTCGTCAAGTTATGTGGAGGATTATAATTTTTTATATTGGTTCTATCAGCATTATTATGATAATCAGCCCTTGGAATATGATTGGAAAAAATGGTAGTCCTTTTGTCACAATTTTCGAGACTATAGGAATTCCTGCTGCTGGTCATATTTTGAATTTTGTGGTGATTATGGCTGCTATTTCTGTTTACAATAGTGGCATTTATTCTAATGGCCGTATGCTTTATAGTTTAGCTGTACAAAAAAATGCACCACATATTTTTAGTAAACTGAGTGCTGCTCGTGTTCCTTATATTGCTATCCTTTTTTCATCATTATGTACGGCGTTGATTGTCGTTGTTAATGCTCTTATTCCTGATAATAGTTTCATGCGGATCATGGCTCTTGCAACTGCAGCAGCAGTGATTACTTGGGCTATTATTGTTATTGTTCATTTGAAATTTCGCAATGCCCATAAGAACAGAAAGGGCGATTTTATTTATGCGTTTGGTTTATATCCTTACGCTAACTATCTTTGCCTCTGCTTTCTTGTTTTATTATTTTGCATTATGTTTGTCAGTGGTTTGGGGAAAAATGGATTGATGACTCGACTTTTTGATATGATAGGAATAAGCTTGCCTTTTCTTGAAGCATATATTCCTGTACAGATGCCTGATATGAGTTTGGCAGTCATTATTATTCCTCTATGGTGCTTGTTATTACTTTTAGGTTATAAACTGAAACGATAGAGAAAGAAGAGCTAATAAAAGGGATTGATTGGAATAAATCTTGGGGACTATAAAATTTGATGAGGTAACACAAGTTTTTGGTGATTTGTGTGTTTTAAGAAATATTACTGTACAGCTTACCGAAAAACGAATTGCTGTTATAGGTGCGAATGGTTCTGGAAAAAGTACATTTGTTCGTCTTATTAATGGACTCCAATTACCATCTCACGGTTTTGTAAGCGTTGATGGGCTTGATACCAAGCGCGATGCAAAAGCAGTAAAGCGTAAAGTTGGATTTGTTTTTCAGAATCCCGATAATCAGATTGTTTTACCATTAGTTGAAGAGGACTTATCCTTTGGTCTCAAAAATTTAAAGCTTAATAAAGATGAAATTAAGGAGCGTGTAGATGAAATTTTACAGCGCTATGAACTTCAAGATTTCAGAAATCACGCTGTCCATTTATTAAGTGGTGGGCAAAAACAACTCGTTGCTATTTCTAGTGTAGTTGCAATGAAACCAGACTACATTATTTTTGATGAGCCGACGACATTACTTGATTTGCGAAATAAGCATCGCGTTACGCAAGTGATAGAAGAATTACCACAAACGGCAATAGTTGTATCGCATGATTTAGAGTTTTTGAAAAAGTTTGATAGAGTGCTGGTTTTTGATAAGGGGGAGATAGCAATTGATGAAGTACCTTTTGTTGCTATAAAGGAGTATATAAGAAGAATGTCATGATCGGTTTATATATTCCGAGGGATACATTTATTCATAGGTTAAGTCCTGGAGTTAAGTTATTATTTCTTACGGCCTGTGGAACTTTTATAATAATGGTTTCTTCCATAGCGCTTCTTGGTTTATTTTTGTTGTTTGTCATCTTATTCTATAGAGTCGCCAAGATCCCTTTCAAAACTGTGATAAAGCAATTTAAATCGATGGGATTGCTTTTAGTTCTTCTATTTGTATTTCAAACTATTTTTAGCGGTTGGCTTACGGGGGTTGAGGTCATATTACGTCTTGTTATCCTCTTTTCTTTATCATCAGTTATTTCATTCACAACAAAAGTGTCAGATATGGTGGATGCAATTGAAGCAGGCCTCCAGCCCTTTCGTTGTTTTGGTATAAATCCATCAAAAGTGAGTATGGTTATCTCTATGGCGATCAGGTTTATTCCTCTTTTGAGTGAAAAGTTTAATGAGGTACATGAAGCACAGCAAGCACGAGGACTTAATACTAACATTGTCGCTCTTGCGATACCTTTAATTATACGGACTATAAGAATGGCGTCAGAAGTGGCTGAAGCATTGGAAGCGCGTTCTTATGATGCTGATACTATTGATACAGCATCTCGTAATAATCAGAGTTTTTATAGTAAAAAAAGAAGAATTAAATGAATACAAAAGATTTAGTTTATATTGCTTTATTCGCCGCTATTTATACTATTTTGGGCCTTTTTCCTTCTATTTATCTTCCTTTTCTTCTAGGGGTACCTATTACAGCTCAATCGATGGGACCGATGCTAGCAGGGTCTATTCTTGGGGCAAAAAGGGGTGCTTTAGCGTCACTCCTTTTTCTTGTTCTTGTTGCGATTGGATTACCTCTGTTGCCTGGTGGTCGTGGTGGAATCAGTGTCTTTTCAGGAATTGCAAGTGGTTATTTAATAGGTTTTCCATTTGCCGCATTTTTTATTGGTTTAATGGTAGAGTTGTTTTGGCAGCGGTTAAATTTTATAACATTATTTATAATAAATACTTTTGGTGGCATTGGGATAGTTTATTCTTTTGGTGTTCCATGGACAGCGTATATGACCAAAGTTTCTTTACTGAAGGTTTTAATGGCTTCATCAGTTTTTTTGATAGGCGATTGTTTAAAAGTGTTGATTGCATCCTTTATTGCACTCGCGATTAAAAGATCTGTTCCTCTCATTCATTCAAAGCATAATAACTAAAATAAATGTATTATTTTGTTATATTGTTATTATATAATATTCATATATCACTATTATCGAATTTAAATATAGTAATTTATGATGTAATTAAACATTGTAGAATCTAATATGATTCATATAAGTGATGTTATTAAAATAAATTATTATAGTATTTTTCTCTATATCTAAAGCATTTAAAGTGTACTTTTATAAATCTGATACTTTTTATTAATTATACAACAATAACGAAAGCTTTTCCCTAGTGAAGGAATAATTCAGTGAATACAAAAGATTTAGTTTATATTGCTTTATTTGCCGCTATTTACGCTGTTTTGAGTCTTTTTCCTCCTATTTATCTTCCTTTTTTGCTGGGTGTCCCTATTACAGCTCAGTCTATGGCTCCGATGTTAGCAGGCTCTATACTTGGAGCGAAAAGGGGAGCTTTAGCATCACTTCTTTTCCTTGTTCTTATTGCGATTGGGTTACCTCTATTGCCTAGTGGTCGTGGTGGAATTAGTGTTTTTTCAGGAGTTACGAGTGGTTATCTGATTAGTTTTCCATTTGCTGCATTTTTTATTGGCTTTATGGTAGAATTATTTTGGCACCGGTTAAATTTTATAATATTATTTGTGATAAATACCGTGGGTGGCATTGGGATAGTCTATTCTTTTGGAATACCATGGGTGGCTTATATGACACAGGTCCCTTTGCTGACAGTTTTAATAAGTTCATTAGTTTTTTTTGTTAGTGGTTTCTTGAAAGTGCTGATTACATCCTTTGTAGCGTTGACCATTAAAAAAACCGTTCCTCTCATTCATTCGGAAAAAGGGGCAGTTTTGTACTGAAGAACAAGTTTTTCCAAATGTATGTAGATTAAAAAGCACTACGGAATATTATTCTGTTTTGTCTACTTTTTTATTGGTATTTTTATCTGCATAGCTCTCAGAGGTAGCCATACGAAAATTGAATGTTGCGGCACCAAAATTCTTTTTTCTTTCAGGAGCAGCTCTCAAATAGCCAATTAATATCATTTTATTCAACATGCTTGTAAGTTTTATTCGATTTGCATATTATATGCATAAAGCCTTAGAATAATTTATTATTTTTTTAATATTTTTAGTTAATTAATCACTAATTTTTAAATTATTAAATTATATTAATTGTACAAAAACATGGATAATTAAGTGTTCATCTAAAACTCTTGATGTATATAATACCCTTATAAATGTATTAATATAAGGTATAAAAATGAGATTTGAATGGAATGAAGCTAAAACAAAAAGTAATCTTAGAAAGCACCGTGTAAAGTTTTGAAATAGCTGCATATGTTTTTTCTGATCTATTCTCCATGGCTAAACAAGACCGTGTTGAAAATGGAGAGTATGGTTAGCAAGCTTTAGTGCTTGTGGAGTTTTTTTTATTACTATTCGTAGTGCATACTGTCCATGACGATAAAGATGGCATAGAGGTAATCCGTATTATTTCAGCACAGAGAGCCAACTCGAAAGAAAAGAAACGTTATAAAGAAGAAAGTTCGTTATAAAATCGAGGTAGGTAACTTATCGGCTTTGACAGATGAACAGATAGTTGAAATTGATAAATTGGCTGTAATGTCGGATAGAGCAATTGATCATAGAGATATTCTGTCACTCAATGATGAGTTCTGGAAAGACGCCGTTTTCAATCCATTCTGTAAACCCATGAAAACTGTCACAACTGTGCGTGTGGATTCAGACGTACTAGCGTGACTTTAAAAGTCAAGGGAAAGGATATCAAACGCGGATTAACGCCATTTTACGTGATGCCATGCTTCGTTCAATGCACTGATTTCTCCTCCACTTAAAAGCAGGGAAGGGGGAGCCCATATTTTAAAAATCTAAGTAGCTCTCACTGCAGAGTTCTCTAAAGTTCGTATTGCTTTTGCAATTAAAATTTTATAGCCTCAATTTTCAGCCAAACGATTCTAAACGACGCAGTATATTTGGATACACTACACTCCCATAGTCACTAAGATAACTTAGGCAACATCTACCACCCGATAAGACATAGACATTGTAATTATGTTAACTTTATGAATACCATTAACTTCCTTTCTTATAAATATAAAATAGATCCAGCCTCAGAATTAGTTAATATCAATGATGCTGATAAATTTTTAGAGGAAGGGAGATACGATTTTAACCGTGATAATCAATGTGCTACCTTAATAATCGAAAAGTTTTCTGTGAACTCGAAGATCTGCTATTGGATTTATGTGTTAACGGGAGAAAATAGTCCTTATAATCCCGAAGTGATTGATTCTGAAAATGACTTTCAGAATATTCCTAACCCACATCCTAGAAAATATGTTGAACAGAATAAGCAATATTTTGGAATTTTGATTCCTATAGAGTTTACTCTTTTTTCTTCAAATAAAGAGTTAAACAAATTCTTGCAGCTACACTACAAAAAATCTTTTCCCCCGAAAACGATTGATATCTCACCTGATATTGTTGGTAAGGAAGAGTTCGAAAAAAATTGCTTTTAATTAAAGAAATAAAACTGAAATATACACAACCAAAACAATTAGATTTTTTTGCAGTGCAATCAGAAGACAACTTGCTAAAGATGGCTAAACTTTTGTTGGGTGAATTTCCCACGGATGATTATTCTGAAATGGAACTTGACTTGGGTATCAAATTTAAAGAAAAAAATAATTTAAAGAATTATTTTTTGAATCTTTTTAAAAAATATAAATTAAATCCAGCATTTAAAAACATAAGTTTTGTTGGAAAGACACATAATAATTTTGATATAATCTTTAATACTGAAACTTTTCAACATAAATTTGCTATTAAAACAAGTAAAAATGATAATGGTATGTATAATGAAGGTCATATAAAAGAAAAATTAAAGCATGAAATCGTAAGTTTTACTGCATCTGTTTAATAGAGTACTGTAGCGTGTAAATAGATATATTTATTAAACTGCGTGTACGCAACATAAGAAAGAACACACAGACTAAAAAAGTACCAAATTATAATATTTGAATATCCAAGAGCAATATCTAAGTACCAAAGTATGGTATCCAATGAAAAAGAAAACTTGTGTTCCACGTGCTTAGAAATGACAGGCAAAGAAACAGTTTCTTTATAACTACTTGGGAAAATTAAAACGACAAGCGCTAAAATTATTAACTTTAGGAGACTGTGCATATACTGATGTAATTCACATGTTAATCTCTTCCAACCTGTTGTATTGCCGCATTTATATTGTGGGTTGTTTTGCAACTCAGAAGGGATATTAGAATTGCATAAAATTGCAAAAACAGTTGTTACGATCACCAAAGAAATAGACGCGAATGTCAAAATACCCTGAATAAAGTCAAGATTTTTTCTTATTCCTAAAAAACATACAAATATAAAAATTATAACGCCAAACAAGGCTTTTCTCTTCTTATCTGTAAACATATTTATTTCCTGTGAAAAAATTATGATCTCAATTTCTTAAATTATTTTCTGATATAAAAACACAAACTACCTTTTAGTCTTTTTAGCATTTGCTTTTCTTTTAATAGCAATGTCTTCTATTGCATCCAGTTGCTTTTAATATTTTAGTTAACCTCGTCTATGATTTATCTATAGTTGATGATAGCTTTAAACACAGAGCTCCATAATCCCAAACTCTTGCTTGCATTTTGATACCCAAATCCACCTTTCAACAAAGCCCATCGCACTGGCAACCATTTCATAAAGATTAAAGAAAAGCTCTGTTATTTCAAAAGTACACGAAAGGGAATCATAACTGCCGCAACATTTTTTGCGCTGATGCTGGCTACTCATGTTTTAAAAAACAAATATTTTGAAATTCGCGTATCCTAAAATCCTTAATTTGTATTAATGGATTTATTTACTTTATAAATTTGATACTATAGAGCTATTTTAGCTTCTAGAAATATATTGTACATTAAAAAAACTTTTTAATCACTCTTTAAATGCATATCCAATCCAAAAATAATCAGCACTTTTCACTATTTTGCTACTTTTTAGAAATCTATTTTAAACTCTCCTATCATTAGTTCATGAAGAGTTTTGGTGCGTGAAAGAAGGTCTTTTTCAATCTCTTCACAATACTTAGAAAAATCTGTTGCTCTTGGAATGATTTTTTTAGACATGCTTTCTACGTTGCTCTGCAAAATGCGTTTTAAGGACTCTTTCAAAATCAATAAGGAAATACCTTTGAGTTCAGTTTGATAAGCTTGAGAAGAGGTATTATAGTCCATATATTTTTGCATGTGGAAGCTACCACAAGAGAACAAGCGAAAAGTATTAGAGATATCATCATTTGAAGCTTTTACAGCAATAAACCTGTGAAGCCATATGCAAGTCTCAAGTGCATTTTCTTCATTCGGTTTTTGTTTTTAATTTTCCATACGACACACTGCTTATTACTTTGGGTTGATTAAGATTTGTAAGGAAAGTTGATTGGCAAGCAGTTAAGGCTGAATTTAAAGACTGGGATTATAAAGCCCAAGGGCTGACAGAAGCCGGTGCAGCTCTTGTGGCCTTGGTTGTCACGGCGGTTACGGGTGGAGCAGCCTCGGGCGCTGCCAGTGCCATTACCGGTGCTTTGGGGCTTGGCTCGAGCACCGCCATGAATGCGGCGATACAGGCTGGTGTCCAAGCGCTGATTAACAAAAGCGCTGTGGCTCTTGTCAATAATCGCGGCAATATTGCCGGCGCCTTGCATGAGCTTGGCTCTTCAAAGAATGTTCTCAGCATTGTCTCATCGATGTTAACGGCGGGCTTAACCAGCCAAATAACGGAAATGGCAGGTGTTGGACAATCTTTGCCAAAAACCGCTCCTTTTGTCGATCGTATCGCCAGTGAAGCGGAAAAGAACTTGATCAAAGGCGCCATTGGCACAGGCGTTCAAACGGCTCTTGAGGGTGGCTCTCTTGACAAGAACTTTTTTAACAATCTGCGCATCGCCCTGTCTGATACGGTTGGCAAATCGTTGGCGGAAGAAATCGGTACCGCCAAGGCAGAAGGCAAAATAGATACGGTCACGCAGATCGTTGCCCACGCCGGTCTTGGCTGTTTAAAAGGCGCGGTTGCGAGCGGTGCTTGCACGGCCGGTGCTGTGGGGGGGGGCTGTGGGTGAAGCCACTGCTATGCTCCAGTTTAAACTGTCGACCAAAAATTTTATACAAAAAGAAATAGCAGCATTGGATGGTCGTGTTCCAACGGCAGAAGAACAAGCGCGTATCAATGCAAAGATTGAAGCACAGTTTTCTGATTTTAATGATCATGCCATTGATATCGCGCGCATAGCGGGGGGCTTTGCTGCTGCCCTTGCTGGTGGTGATGTCAATACTGGCGCTGATGCCGCAGGTAATGCTGCCGAAAATAATTTTCTTCCTGCGGTAGCAGCTGCTGTAGCGTTCATTGTGTCGCTTACGCCACAAGAGTTGGCAGCTCTGTCTCTTTTTATGGCTGGTGGAGCAACTATTGTTCAATCTCCTAACAATAGAACCGCTATAGCTGATTTCCTTACCTATTGGTTTGCATCGAAAAATTCTGCAGAAGATAGCGAAAAAACAAATCAAAACTCACAAGAAGAAAAAAATAAAGATTCTCAGAAAGAAAGTAAAAATAAGAAAAAAAACGGAAACAATAAAGAACCACAAAACAATAATGATGGAAAGGGTAACATACTTGAACAAGTCAGGAAGCATCATGATAAAAAACGCGATGAGAAAAAACAAGAATTAAAGGATGAAGGATGTATAGTATGCGAGACAGAAATAGTATTCAAAACTAAGACGGATAAGGGGGTAGTAAAATCTCGTGCGGATATTGTTTATATAGAGAATGGTAAAATAAAAATTGGCGAGGTAAAAACGGGGAAGAATTCTAAATTAAGTGAACAACAAAAGATTTTAAAAGAGGCATATAAAGAAGGAAATGCTGAGTCCACAAAAGGAAAATTTATAAAATTTTTTAAAGAGAACAAAGAGTTCTTAGAGAAATATCAAGAATCGTTCAAAGATTTTAAAGGAAGTGATAAAGAATTAAACGAGGCTAGTAAAGAATGGATTAAAGGACAATTGAATAATAAGTTAGACAAAACTGACGTTAACGTTTTTCATTATCCAGGACTTTTTGAATGAAAGTGAATAGCGATGCGAACTAAAGACGCGACAGAGATTTTAAAAACGCTTGGCTGGGAGACGAAAGATCAACTATTATTTACAGTGGTAGAACAGTATTAGCGTGAATAAACTGCGACTTATGGAGAATAATCTATGAACTTTTCGTTAAAAAAAATACATCGCCCTGATATTATTTATGTGGAGAAAGGTGTATTAAAAGTTATTGATATAAAAACTGGTAATTTTCAATTAACAGAATGTCAAAAAGATTTTGAAATAGCGTATAAAACAGGAGATGCAAAACCTTTTGGGAAAATTATGAAACGCTATCTGGGCGAAAATAAGGAACAGCTTAATAAATACCAAGAAGATTTGAAAAAATTTGAAGGAGATGCAGAGCTTCTGAAAGAGTTTAGAGACAATTGGAGTGAAAATCAAATAAACAAAGAGTGGAATAGAATAATTCCTTATACAGTTAGCTGTTATCCGGCGGTTGGAGAAGAGTGAAACATTATGCAAACTAAAGATGCAGCAGAAATATTAAAAAGTCTGGGCTGTGAGCTCTATCGTGATGAAGTAGGCGATACATTTGCCTATTATTATCTTCCGGATCGCATTGTGGATTTGAGCTATGGTGTGAAACATGAAACGGATGGTGAAAAATTTTGGTTATTAGCTAGTTTCACAACTGCTTCTTATAGTCTTGCTTGTGAATATTCTAGGGGGCAAAAGTCACGGTATGGATATATACTCTATCCAGAAATAGGTGATTTCGGGGTTACGGTACCGGATCTTTCAGAAAGTCATATTGAATCTGCTTTAAACAAAGTCATTACTTGGGCGCAAGCACAAGATATTGAAAAAAAATTACATGAAGAAGCTGCTAATCATTCTCTTGTTGCAAAGGCTCTTCTCGGCGAGATAGAAGCTTTAAGGAGTTATGAGTCTACGCCCAAAATAAACGTATCAGAATTTTCTGATTATAAAATAATGACGTGGAATGAACGCTTGCTTCTTTTTGCACAGGTCTATAAAAATGGGGAATTAGACGATATTCTAACGCGCAATAAGCCAAAACAGCGCTCGATAAATCTCATCGCAGCAAGTCGCATCCTCAAAACGCGAGGATGGATTGCTATGGAACCTGAGAGAATGTTTCTCTCTTTGCCAGACCGTTTTATTCAATTTGATTTTGGCTTTATACGTCTTCATGATAATTACAATGTTCGTCTTGAAGCTGAAATATCTAATGAAGAGATTTCTGTAGCTTGCAAATATATTCACTATAGGAGAGAATATAATTGGATACGACCTACGGATATTTATAAGTCTTTTAACACGATTGGAGGAGGTTTTTTTAGTGGTTTTGGCAAGGAAATTGATATTTGTGTAGAGGAATTGAATGAGCAAGAGTTAACAAAAATCTCTGAGCGGATAATACAGTGGGCACGCTCCCAAGATTTACAAGCATCAATAGAAAGCAAAACACGTGTTCAAAAGTATAGCTACAATATAGATATAGTCTGGCATTTGGCTTGTTTAGCGTTGACAGGTCGAATTGATATCCTGAAATCTTATAAAAATTTTTTAGAAGCTGGTACGATTTCTGAACATTTGGATGATGATGAAGTAGAAAAATATGTTAACCATGCCGTTGAATTTGCTGAAGAACATCTGAAAATCCTTAATGAGCGAGAAGCAGCAGAAGCACATCTTGGTCCGAAAGCTTTGATTACTTTCAATAAGGTTGCTGAGCAATTAAAAGAAATGGGTTGGACAGTTTATCGTGATAAAAACTATGATCGTAATACCTATTTTATCAGTAAAGACCGTATCATCAATATAATGTACAGTCTTCAAAGTGCTGAAGAAGAGCCAATTGTTGCATTTAAGGCTTCCCTTTCAACACTTGGCTTTTCCACTGCTCATAGAGAGATTTTCTATAATATGCCTCAATATATAGCCCTCAAAGAAGCAGAAGAAGTTTATACAGTTTCTAGTACTGAATTGGATAGAGGCAAGCTAAAGGAGATTTGTACAGATATACTTGAATGGGCAGATCGGCAAAATGTCAATCAAATCATTTATGATTATGCGGCTTTTTCCCCAGACAGTGAACTTGATCTTGTAGCGCGTCACCTTATTGCGCTTGTTTTGATTGGGGATGTTGAAAAGCTCAAATCTTATAAGGAGAATTTTAGAAAAGGAAATCCTTTAGGTTTTGTGGAAGAAATCTCAAAATATAGAATTGATAATCTCCTCACTCTTGCACGGGGTTATCGAGCAGGTTTTCCGAAAAATGCACCGATTTTGAGCTTGGATCCGCAAACAGCACCTGTTTCTTCTAAAACAACTTCTGTTGAAGTGGCAGAGGAAGTGGATGAAGCAGATGACACTGATGATCGTCTCACCATGGAAAGTGCTCATGCACTTTTGAAAAGCTTAGGTTGGTCAACTGAGAAAATCAATGAGAATGACCATATGGCAAGCTATCAATTGGCTGATCGTGAAGTAGACATTCTTTATAACGACGAAATTGCCAAAGATTACCCACAATTTGATAGCGCCTTTTTGATTAGCACGGGCATTCTTTCCACCGCTTGTAAATTCATTGATCCTACCCACACGGAAGATATTCCAGATATACAGCTTAATTTTGAAGCCAAGGGATTAGAAATCTTTGAACCAGAAGTCACTACGGATCGTTTAACACAGGCGCTTGATGATGCGCTAGAATGGTCAGTCAAAGAGATTGACCTTTCTAAAAGACTTCGCTCTGATTATGGCGCTGCTCCTTGGGAAAAAGGCGCCACGTCTAAAGCAAACGATACGGATTATGCTTTACTTCATCTTGGCGCTCTTGCTTTATTGGGTGATGTTGAGACTTTACAATCTTATCAGAAAAGCTTTACGGCAGGTGATCACCTAGGCTTTGACGAGAGCATCAACAAAACCCACCTTGAACGTGCATTAGCTTTAGCCAAAGAAGTAGCAAAGGTGAAGCAAGTGAGCTACGCTTTGATTGAACGGGTAGCAAAAGATTTTGATGATCACTCAGAGCTTTCTAGCGAGGAATAACCTTGCTCTTGGAAGGAGAGTTTATTTAAGTCTATTTAGAACAAAGAATAAATTGATTATTTTGAAAAAATCGAGGGGATTATGAATCATGAAATGGATAAAGAAAAAAAGTATGGGGGCAGCTGAGCCGGTGGAATTTAAAAGTCAAAAAGTTTATCAGGAAGATGAACTGTTTGAGCCCGAAACAGTTTCTTCTTGGAAAGAAGAAGGACAGATAGTAACGGGTACAAATGTGGAAAGAATGGTATCAGGAAGAGCACCTATTGGAGTCGATTTTAGACCTATTATGTTACATCCTGTGACACAAGAACAAGATAGTCCTCTCGTTGAGGTTCTCTACTCATTTTATCAAGGCAGGAGTTTGGTTGCTCCTATGAATCCAAAGACAAATTTTATCAGAAAAGTTATTTGTTGGATTTCAAAAAAAATTCCTAAGTAGGAAAAAAGAAAGAGTAATTATTGCAAATATTGAAATAATATCCCTAAAAGGCGCTCTCTAAACTTTAATGATCACCTCCTTTAATTCCATCATATATTGTAAATGCGAGATGATTGTACAGAGACAGATGAGAAAAGAGCTCCGTCAAGAACATATCTCTTATGATTTTATCAATCTCATCTCAATTCCATTGGCTATAGTAGAAAAAGATTGATCATTAGGAGCACTCATTATGAGTAAAAACACGCTGTGACTTATGGAGAAAAATTTATGAAAAGTTATACTTTATCAGATGTTGCACAATATGTTGATATGCATAGTCATGTTATTAATTTTGGTACTCAAGATAATGCCCCTGATGATGTACGGATTAAAACAGCTGAGAACACTCTTGGTTTACAATTTACCTCTTCCTATAAGAATTTTTTAAAAAATTATGGAGGAGGAGAAATTGGTGGTGAAGAGATATTCAGTATTTATGAAATCTGCGCAGGTATTCCTGCTGGTGATATTGTTTACCGAAATTTGCTCGATAGAAGAGATGGCTTTACGGACCCCAAACAACTTGTTATCTGCACAACTGATTTTGGTGAAACCTTTTATTTTGATTATACGCAGTTTCGGGATGGTGAATGCCCACTCTATCTCAAGTATACATCTGAAGATTCCGAATATTACGCAAGTAATTTTTATGAATTTCTCTGCAAAAGAATTAAAGAGTATGCAGGGGAAGATTCATGAAAACTTATACCTTAGATGATGTTATACAACTAGTTGATAAATAGAATAATTGCGATTTATTGCTTGTTATGAAAACATCTAAAAAGAGATTGATCATTATAAAGATTAGAAAAATCCCTTTTAATAGACCGTGTCAGTGTTGTCAGTTCTTTTTAGAGCCTATATTATTTTTTTAATAAAAGAAAATTAAAATCAATATATTTCAATAGGTTAATATTTTACAGATCTTAAAAAAACAATCTATATTGATAATACAACCTATAAATTCAACTAATAATATACGTTTTGAGGGGGTTTTGACGGTTTTTACACCTTCAAAACCTATAAGTAATATAAGAAAATGAATATACATAACTCTCTTTAAACAAAGCTTTTGAAAAGCATAAAGCACTCATTTTAGATTACGATATAATCTTTTAAAGGCAATTCAAAAGAAGCCTATTCACTTTAAGATGGGATTTCTTTTTAGAATAACGCATATAAACACTCCTTTTAAGATGGTAGGTAATCAACTTAACAAGAGAGGTATAGATTAATCGCTATGTTCTATACCCCTTATGAGTTTATCATACCCATTATGTGAGCATGCTTTATAAGTTATTCAGTTTCTTTAATTTCTAATTTTGGTAGTTTTTTTACGATTTTCATTGTTTCTAAACTTACCGTAATAACCCTTTGAAACAATTCTAGAGGGTAGGCAGGGTTGCCAACGGTTTCAACAGCATAGCGATTGGCATCATTAACAATGCCACTCTTTTTATCAGTCTTTACACATTGACGCCCCATAACCCATTCAAGAGCGGGTTTACCATTAACGATATACGCATAAGCGTCAAGAGGGATATTTGTTATTGTGATATTGCTATTATAAAAAACAATCGATTTATCTTTCTCTTTACCTGCTTTTGCGAATTTCATTTCAGTCACATAATAAAACTTTTCTGGATTAGAGATATCAGTCTGTTTTGGATTGCCTTTTTTAAAGGTCACGGGATAAGGTTCTACAGTTTCATAGTTTACGTGCAAATGACCCAGTTCACGTCCTGCTGTTACAAACTTCCAAAAATCATCAGCACTCTTTACACACGGGATACGAGGCAATTCTTTAGAGAGGTTATCAGCATAACGAGCACGGTAATCTTCCGAATAGAGTAAACCGTAAACGTAATAGAATAGATCATCCTTAGTAATTTTTTCATTTGGATAAGCCTCTTTAAAATGTGCTAATCCTTCATCCGTAATGGCATCATGCTTCTGTAAACCAGCTGTTGTGCTTTTTTGTGTAAATAAATGGGATTGTTTCTCTTTATTGTTTTTCAAGGATTCAGCATCTTCATAAATATAGCGTGGAAAGCATTGACCTTTATCCACTACATCAAGATTAGGTAAATTTTTAGACATAAGTACAGAAAAACCCGATTGAGTTCTCGTACCTGTAATTTGTATTACCATATTTTCAACCACCTTCCCCATAGGGAATATCCGCGGCATTTGATAGACTCTCTCATTAAAAGTACGGTTGCAGTATAGCCATTGTTTCGTAAAAGGACGATAAAGACTTTGCGTGATGCATCTATTTTCAAATTCAAAGATTTTTCCTCTTACTAACTCTTGTTTAACATTATAGCTCCAACTTATCTTCCTCTCATCTGTATCAACGAAATTATTTACAGCCTTTGTACGTATCTTGCGACTAGCATGCGGATAGATATCATTAAAACGTTCCACTTCACTGTTATAGAAGGCAATCATATTACTCATGTTTTTCTTTAAAGTTTCATGGCTTGAGTTATACGTCCAAGCATCACGATTAGTTACAACCCCAAGAGAAAATGTTTCAAATAGTTTGAAATTACATCCCTTCTTATCGCCTATAGCTAAAAATGTTTTGAAATTGTTATCACGTTGATGAATCCAGTCACCATGTTCATCCGGTGTAATTATTTTCCAACTCGATTTATTTGTGATGCCATCAACACTACCAAATTATTGAAGCATCTCAAGTTTTTTGCGGTGGAAAGATTATCTCCAATATCATGATAGTAAATCTTACAATCTTCAGAAACATTGGGATTTTTGATAAATAGTGTCACAGCAATGCCGGTCATACTTCCATTGCCAAAAACATTTTCTCCTTCTTGAGCGTTATTTTTATTCATCATATTTTTACGTATATCCCCCGTAAATTAAGTACATAAATACTTGTAAATTCTTTTGCTAAAGATTTTCGTAAACTATCCATTGTTGGCTTTTCTACATAACCAGAACCAGAAACAAAGCCGATTACCCCAGCATTATCAATACGGTCACTAGCCCAACGAATGGCACGAATATAACTATCATAAAGTTTGTTCCGATTTATAATTTTTGTTGATTTCAATATATATTTTTCACGGATACATTCATCTAATATGGGGTAAGATGTATTCGGATTATTATCATTAGCACTCTTTTGTCCAAAAGAATAAGGAGGATTACCAAAGATAACTTTGATATCCAGTTTCTTTTGATGTTCTAAATATTCACTGTTTTCTTTAAGTATACCTTTCATTAAATCTTGTTTTTCAATCATCCGAAACGTATCGGTTAAGCCAATATGCTTGAAAGGGATATACTCTCCTTTCTTCAAACTATGATAAGTCGATTCAATATCAATCGCTGCTATGTAATAGGCAAGTAAAACAATCTCATTGGCGTGGATATCATGACGGAACTTATATTCCATATCCTCTGGTTTGATGAGATCTGATTGTAAAAGCCGTGTGATAAAGGTCCCTGTTCCCGTGAAAGGGTCGAGAATAGAAACACCCCGTGACCCCAAGCTTTTTCCAAACTCATTACGCAACACATCATCAACAGAATGAATGATAAAATCAACAACCTCAACGGGCGTATAAACAATCCCAAGCCTATCTGTTGTCTTTTTAAATGCCTT
>NZ_JBHIRS010000012.1:0-40494 GCF_042197365.1 Bartonella sp. AA168HLJHH
TTAAATTCACCAAAATATTTCGTAATCGCTGCTGTCAACGAGGTCTTCCCATGATCAACGTGACCAATCGTACCAATGTTAACATGCGGTTTTGTTCGTTCAAACTTGCTCTTCGCCATTTGAGCTCTCCATTTTCCGTCCAAGCTAAGGACTAAGTTAAAAATTAATTACCAACCTGAAATTACGCGTATTTCTTTTGAATCTCCAAAGCAACAGCTGAAGGCACAGGCTCGTAATGATCAAACTGCATTGTATACTGCGCACGCCCCTGACTCATAGAGCGAAGAGTATTCACATAACCAAACATATTTGCCAAAGGAACCATTGCATTCACAACCGTTGCAATGCCGCGCGCTTCAGTTCCTGAAATCTGTCCCCGACGAGAATTGAGATCACCAATAACATCACCAACATAATCATCTGGTGTAACAACTTCCACCTTCATGATCGGTTCAAGAAGCTGTGCACCAGCCTTTTTTGCCCCATCACGAAAAGCCGCACGAGCAGCAATCTCAAAAGCCAAAACCGAAGAATCAACATCGTGATAGCCACCATCAATGAGAGTCGCTTTTACACCAAGCATAGGAAAGCCCGCAAGAGGACCTGACCCCATAACACTCTCAATCCCTTTTTGGACACCGGGAATATATTCTTTAGGAACAGCACCACCAACAATCTTTGACTCAAAAATAAAGTCATCACCATCATGAGGCTCAAAAACAATTTTCACACGAGCAAATTGACCTGCACCACCCGATTGTTTCTTATGCGTATAATCAATTTCCGCCATTTTAGTAATTGACTCACGATAAGCAACTTGAGGCTGCCCAACATTTGCTTCAACCTTAAACTCACGCCGCATACGATCAACAATAATATCAAGATGAAGCTCACCCATTCCAGCTATAATAGTCTGACCAGATTCCTCATCCGATTTAACACGAAATGAAGGATCTTCGGCGGCTAGACGGTTAAGAGCAATACCCATTTTTTCTTGATCTGCTTTTGTCTTTGGTTCAATTGCAATCTCAATAACAGGCTCTGGAAATTCCATCCTCTCCAAAATAACAGGCTTCAAAGGATCACAAAGAGTATCCCCTGTTGTCGTCTCCTTAAGTCCTGCAAGAGCAACAATATCACCAGCAAATGCTTCTTCAATATCCTCACGAGAATTTGAATGCATTTGAAGCATACGCCCCAAACGCTCTTTTTTCTTTTTCACAGTATTCTCAAGAGAAATACCTTTCTGAACTTTACCTGAGTAAATACGACAGAACGTCAATGAACCAACAAAAGGATCATTCATAATTTTAAAAGCAAGCATAGATAACGGAGCATCATCAGAAGATTCGCGTGTCGTCTCAGCCTCAGTCTTTACATCAATACCCTTAATCGCCGGAATATCAATTGGAGAAGGAAGATAGGAAACAACAGCATCCAAAAGTGGCTGCACCCCCTTGTTTTTAAAAGCCGTACCACAAAGAACCGGATGAAACTGAACTTCTACTGTCCCCCTACGAATGAGAGAAACAAGCTGCTCGTTGGTTGGCATAACACCTTCCAAATAAGCCTCTGTCGCAGCTTCATCAACCTCCACAGCCATCTCAATCAATTTCTCGCGATATTCTTCAGCTTTCTCCTTTAAATCAGAGGGAATTTCACTTATCACTGCCGAGGCACCAATAGAACCATCCCACTTTAAAGCCTTCATTTCTACAAGATCAACAACACCTTCAAAGTCATTTTCAGCACCAATCGGCAACTGCAAAACAAGCGCTTTAGCACCTAACCGAGAACCAACCATCTCCACACTACGATAAAAGTCAGCTCCTATTTTGTCCATTTTATTAACAAAAACCATACGAGGCACGCGATACTTCTCAGCTTGCCGCCAAACAGTTTCCGTCTGAGGCTCCACACCAGCATTTGCATCCAACAAGGCTATTGCACCATCAAGAACACGCAAAGAGCGCTCAACTTCAATCGTAAAATCAACGTGCCCTGGCGTATCAATAATATTAAAGCGACGCTTCCGACCGTCTTGCCCTTCCCAAAATGTTGTTGTCGCAGCAGACGTAATCGTAATACCACGCTCCTGCTCCTGCTCCATCCAATCCATTGTAGAAGCACCATCATGGGTCTCGCCAATTTTATGATTCTTACCGGTATAGAACAGAATACGTTCAGTCATCGTAGTCTTACCAGCATCAATATGCGCCATAATACCAAAATTACGATAATCTTCAATTTTATATTCGCGAGCCATTATATTTGCCTTAGTTTAAAACTTCTACCAGCGATAGTGAGAAAAAGCACGATTAGCTTCAGCCATACGATGAACATCTTCACGCTTTTTCACGGCAGAACCACGATTATTAGCCGCATCCATCAATTCACCAGATAAACGCTCAATCATCGTCGTTTCATTTCGACCACGTGCCGCCGCAATCAACCAACGAATAGCAAGAGCCTGACGACGATCAGGACGAACATCAATCGGAACTTGATAAGTAGCACCACCAACACGGCGTGAACGAACCTCAATGTGAGGAGCAACATTCTCTAAAGCTCGATGAAATAGAGCCACAGGATCTGTTTTTACTCTTTTTTCTACAGAATCGAGCGCACCATAAACAATACGCTCTGCAACTGATTTTTTACCATCAAACATAATGGCATTCATAAATTTCATAATAACCAAATCACCAAATTTTGGATCTGGATTAATCTCACGCTTTTCTGCTCTATGACGACGGGACATTGGCTTTGTCTCTCAATATTATTTTGGACGCTTCGCGCCATACTTTGAACGACGCTGTTTACGATTCTTGACACCCTGCGTATCAAGCAAACCACGAATAATGTGATAACGAACTCCTGGCAAATCTTTCACACGACCACCACGAATCATTACAACAGAGTGCTCTTGAAGATTATGTCCCTCTCCAGGAATATAACCAATCACCTCAAATCCATTCGTCAAGCGAATTTTAGCAACTTTACGAAGAGCAGAATTAGGTTTCTTCGGTGTTGTTGTATAAACACGCGTACAAACACCACGTTTCTGCGGATTCGACTGCAGAGCAGGAACCTTATTACGTTTAACTGGCGCCACACGCGGCTTGCGAATCAACTGGTTTACGGTAGGCATGCAACCTTCCTCTTTTCGATCTACATTCGTCTCACCCAATCGGGCTTTTCTATTTTCATTTCTATCCACCCCAACAAAATCGAAGCAGATATCTAAGTCTACACACAAAATCGGGCATACCTGTACAAAACAGTTTACCCGACCATAAGCAGAGAAGGCAATAGCCTTTTGCACTAGCATTTGCTTTTAATCTTCTTAACACCTGTGAATAATTTTCCGGCTCATATCCAAAACACCTGATTACATCCACATCGGTTATGTTCATTTCTAATAGCGAGAACACGTACATTCGTCAAGAACTAAACAGCAGAAAGTTTTTAAAAATGAAAATAAATTAAATTTTAAAGCTTTAAATTTGCTTTTACCGCTACTCTTGATAAATTAATTTACCATAGTAATATCCCCTATAAACAAAAAAACAGCGATGTGACTGTAGTAAAACATAGCAGTAAATTGAATTGCATATTTGATATCTAATGATGAGCACCATGAAAATAGCAACGTGGAATATTGCTGGAATAAAAGCGCGACATGAAACATTATGTCAATGGCTGCAGCAAAGCCAACCGGACATCGTCTGTTTACAGGAAATTAAAAGTATTGATGAAAATTTTCCACGCGATACAATTGAAAATTTAGGTTACCATATAGAAACACACGGACAAAAAAGTTTTAATGGCGTTGCGATTCTCTCTAAAAAAACACCAGATGAAGTGATCCGTCGATTACCAGGCAATGATAATGATAAACAAACACGTTACATTGAAGCTGTTTATTCAACAAACAAAGGTGTTGTTCGTGTTGCATCTCTCTATTTGCCAAATGGGAATCCTATTGAGAGTGAAAAATATTCCTATAAGATAGAATGGATGGAAAGATTATATACACATGCAAAATCATTGCTTGCGTATGAAGAACCTCTTATTCTAGCAGGTGATTATAATGTCATCCCCACTCCATTAGATGCAAAAAAACCTCAAGAATGGTATCAAGATGCCTTATTTCTTCGAGAAACAAGAAAAGCATTCCAACGTATTCTTCATTTAGGTTTTTATGATGCTATCCGGAATGTCACCGATACTCCCTCCTTCAGTTTTTGGGATTTTCAGGCAGGTGCCTGGCCTAAGAATAATGGAATTCGCATTGATCATTTATTATTATCACCAGAAGCTGTTGATCAATTAATTTGCGCTCATAGCCAAACAGAAGTAAGGGGATATCAAAAACCATCCGACCACGTTCCTGTTTGGATTCACCTTAATATCAATTAAGAAAGTAAAATCCTCATTTCATGAGACAACAAAAAAATTCCACTCAAAAATAATAACTATGCTACAGCATATAAACAGTATATCTTAAGCAAATAAAATAAAAATAAATGAATGGAGGACATAAATGAAGAAATCATTATTAATGCTTATTGCAGCAACGGCCATTGGATTCTCAAGTTTCGCGCATGCTGAACATGATACTCTTGAAAAAATAAAACGAACAGGGGAAATTACTTTAGGTGTCCGTGAATCATCTGGTTTAGCCTACGCCCTTGGTAATAATAAATATGTAGGTTTTCATACAGAAATGGCAGAACGGATTATTGATGATATCTCAAAAAAAATTGGTAAACCAATTAAAATTCATTATCTTCCCATCACTTCTCAAAATAGAATTCCTCTCTTAAAAAATAAAACCTATGATTTTGAGTGCGGCTCAACAACACATGATATTGCCCGCAGTAAAGAAGCAGCATTTGCTTATACGACATACATTGAAGAGGTTCGGATTGCTGTAAAGAAAAACTCTAACATTAAATCTCTTGAGGATTTAAATGGAAAAACAGTTGCAACGACCACCGGTACAACATCTGTTCAACTTATTCGTAAAAATAAACGTGCAAAAAACATTCAGTTTAAAGTTTTAAAGGGGAAAGATCACGGAGATAGTTTTTTATTATTAGAATCTGGTAAGGCAGATGCTTTTGTCATGGACGCTTCAATTCTTGCTGGACATATTGCTAAATCAAAGAATCCATCTGATTATGTCATTCTTGATACTGTACTTTCAGTCGAACCTATTGCCTGTATGCTCAGATTAAATGACAAAAAATTTGAACAAACAATCAACGATAGTATCGTACGTCAGATTAAAGATGAATCACTGGAAAAGCTTTATAATAAGTGGTTTATGAAACCGATCCCACCTGCTAACACTGTTATGAACCTTCCCTTATCAAAACAAACAAGATATGCTTGGGATCACCCAAATAATAAGCCTCGAGAAAGCTACGCAGAAAAAGATTTATAGAGTTTAATAAAGAAGAACCACACTCTTTTGAAATTGAGTGTGGTTTATATTTTAATTCACTTTTTAATAAATCTGGACTATGTAGATGCGCGTGGTTTATTGTCCTATTTGTGAATGACTAATTTGAGGGAATATCAATTAATGGACTTTTCTTTCCTTTGTAGAGATGACCTTACTCAAACATTGGTAACAGGATGCTTGGGAACTCCCGGCGTAAGTCATACCTATTTAGATACACTTCTCGATGGCTTAAAAAATACAATTATATTATCTATCACTTCACTTATATTAGCTGTATTGTGTGGTGTTATTATAGGAACAATGCGCACTTTACCCAAAACATCCATAATCAATTATATATTTCGCACTATCGGTACTATTTGGGTAGAGATTATGCGTAATATTCCCCTCCTTGTACAAGTGTTTTTGTGGTATTTTGTTGTTCCGAAGATTTATCCACCAGCGATGAAATTTTCCCCCATTCTCTTAATAACATGCGCATTGGGATTCTTTACATCTGCACGCATTGCTGAACAGGTTCGTTCAGGCATTGAAGCGATTCCTTCTGGACAACGCTATGCTGCTATGGCAATGGGATTTACAACTTATCAAAGTTATCGCTATATTATACTACCACGTGCTATACGTGCAATTATGCCACCTCTTACTTCAGAAGCAATGGGGATTGTGAAAAATTCATCTATAGCATTCGCCGTTTCAATAAATGAGCTCATGCAATTTCAATACCAAACAATTGAAGAAGTAAGCCATGTTTACGAAAATTATTTGCTTGTTACGATCCTTTATATTCTAATAGCCTTATTCGTATTCATTGTGATGACAGTCATTGAACAAATACTCAAAATTCCTAATTTTCAAACAAAGGGAAATTGAATATGATGAATTTCATAAGCTCTCAGTTTGGACTTTATTTTCCTTTCAATTTTTCCGACTTTGATTTTTCCTTTTTTACCTTTGATGTATTTCGTTCTTACATTTTATCAGGTTTACTCTTTAGCGTTTTTCTAACTCTTTTTGCAACGGTATTGGGGTTTGTTTTCGGCACACTTTTAGCAATGATGCGCCTTTCTTCCATAAAACTTCTTTCTTGGTTTGCAATCAGTTACATAACAGCTATGCGTTCAATACCACTTGTGATGGTTATCTTATGGTTTTTCGTGCTTCTGCCTTTTTTAACTGGTATATCCATTGGTGCAAATAAATCAGCACTCATTACCTTTACCGCATTTGAAACGGCTTATTTTGCTGAGATTATGCGTGCTGGAATCAATTCAGTTCCGCAAGGACAAAAATATGCAGGACAAGCTCTTGGAATGACATATTGGCAAAGTATGTACATTGTCATTCTTCCTCAAGCCTTTAGAGATATGCTTCCAGTCTTTTTAACACAAGTTATTATCCTTTTTCAGGATACAACCCTTGTTTATGCCATCAGTGGTCATAGCCTTTTGAATGGTTTTGATATTGCTGCTAATAATTTTGGTGTAAAGCAAGAAGCTTATATCTTAGCAGCTATTTTCTATTTTGTTATCTGTTTTACACTGTCACAAATAGTTTTGTATTTACAAAAAAAAGTATCCATTATTCGCTAACAGGAAAAAAAATGTCTACTCATATGATCGAAATAAAAAATGTTTCTAATTGGTATGGCGAAATTAAAGTCCTTAAAAACTGTACAACTAACATTAATAAAGGAGAAGTCGTTGTCGTTTGTGGTCCATCAGGCTCAGGAAAGTCAACACTCATTAAAACTATTAACGCTCTCGTCCCTTTTCAAAAAGGTGAAATTTGGATTAATGGAATACCAGTTCATTCAAAAAAAACGAATCTGCCTAAATTGCGAAGTCAGGTAGGAATGGTGTTTCAACACTTCGAGCTTTTCCCCCATTTATCTGTCACAGAAAATTTGACAATTGCACAAATCAAAGTCCTAAAACGAAGCAAAAAAGAAGCACTTGAACGTGGATTGTTATATCTTGAACGCGTTGGACTCATTGAACACAAAGATAAATATCCTGGTCAACTTTCTGGAGGGCAACAACAACGTGTTGCTATTGCACGTGCCTTAACTATGGATCCACTTGTCATGCTTTTTGATGAACCAACATCTGCTCTAGATCCTGAAATGGTAGGTGAAGTACTCGATGTCATGATTAGCTTAGCAGAAGAAGGTATGACGATGATTTGTGTAACCCATGAAATGGGATTTGCACAAAAAGTATCGGAGCGTGTTATTTTCATAGATCAAGGAACAATTCTTGAAGACTGCTCATCTAAAGAGTTCTTTTCTGATCCGCAAGCAAGAAAACCGAGAACGCAAGAATTTTTGTCTAAAATCCTAAGTCATTAGCCGTTAGATTATCAAAAAAAGCTATCTTTACTATGAACTTGTATACAAGAAAACAGAGTTTAATATAAGATGAGAGAATGTAAAAATATTACAATCAGATGTTTAAAAACTGTTATTCTTTAAAATCTCAGCAACCAGTGAAATTGCTGTACGTCTCTCAGATTCATTACAAAGAGCAAAAGCCTCTTCTTGCAAAGGGTGAATCCAATTTTCGTCTTTTACGTTAGCTTTTTATAGGCAGCAGTTAACATTGCTGCCCCACGGACAATTTTTCCTTCTTTAAGCAGTATATTTCCAAGCATTGCTTGGGCAGAAGGATTTTCTTTTTTTGCTGAAAGTTGAAACCATCGTGCTGCTTGTATAAGATTTTTCTCCCTTCCCTCTCCCTTTAAAAATATTTTTCCTAAATGATACTGAGCTTTAGGATTTCCATAGTTTACCGCAGCCTGCATATAAAGATGAGAAGCATAAGAAGGATCAGGTTTCACAGGTGATTGAGGAATACCTTTTTTTATATATCCGGCAAGTTTAATCAATGCATCAGAAACATAACTTTCATCCTCTGAACCAAGATCAGCACCTTTTTCAACAATATATGCAAAAAAATTATATGCCTTATAATCATTTTTAGGGACACCATCACCGTTTGCATAGATAGAGCCAAGTTTCCAATTCGCACCAATATAGCCTCTCTTAGCAGCACAACGTAATGCTGCAATAGCCTGAGTTATATGCCCATTTTTATAAACAGACATGCCACGTTTTAAAAAATAAAACGAACCATCATTCGCTTCTTGCAAGCTATTGACATCTATTACATAAACAGTCGAAAAGAATTCCTCTAAAATCACAACAATCGTGACTTTTTTCCATATCTGAAACCTATTAACCATTCCCCCTACCTCAATTTTAATGATTATATCTGTTACAAATTTCTTTGTAGATATTTAAACTCTTTTTCTTAGTAAGAAGCATACGCAATTTTAAAGTAAAAATTTTAAAAGAAAAAACAAATAGATAAAAACCATCCAATAGGATTTATCGATCTTAAAATTTTATACGTATGAGCAAAAATCGTTCAATAGAATAACGTGCATTAAACAGCAACTTGAGAACGAAGAGAATACATGATGAATGGTAAACGTTTGAGTATAAAAAACAATACGAAAGATGGATAAATATAATGATGATAGTTAACTTATAACTTCACGACTGCCTTACCACCTTAAAGATGAAGTTTTTTGCCTCCGTCAATCTATAACAATACAGCTTTTTGTTTAACGGATTGCACCTAACATCATTTCACATGGGGTTACTTCATACTTTACACACAAGTTTTACCTCAGAATACTCACCACTACATACAAAAAATACCACATATGTAATTTTACATGCCTTATATTGCTACTCTAAATGATGATATTTTACAGAAATAAAACAAGATATTGATTTTAATGATACTTTACCATTTTGCATGTTGAATGAGGACCTCGAATATCGTAAGATTCTCTCATTCCAAACTTGTTCCATGTTAAATCAATCAAAACCATCCGCTTGCACATTACAAGTAGAGAGAGCTATGTGGATAAAAACTCTGTGTAAGAAAGAACTAAAAATGCCTCTTACGAACGGTTTGAGCTAAGGGTTGTCCGGATATTGGACAGAATGGTGCTCCCAGCGCTTGTTACTTCACAAGCATAAAGAAGGGAAGCTCAATGGATTTACCGTTATACCATTCATGATCTACGTCGTGGAATAAGCTTGAATGCCTTAAAAGATGTCTCTTTAATGATAAACATAAAACAATGGATTTCAGTAGAGATTTTATGATCGTTCATGAAAAACTAACAAAAGAAAAAGTTTCCTTTTAAAGAAGATCTATACTAGCCCTACTGGTATGCAATTATCTATCAAAAAAATAAAAAGTTGAAATCAATCTAACCGCTCTAAAGCAACAAATATTTTTTTCTGCGCTGCACGCAGTTCTACAACCCTATTCCGCTCACGCTCAACAATTTCTGCTTTTGCATTTGCTATAAATTGGGGGTTGTTTAACTTAAGCGATATTTTTTCAATATCTTGTTCAATTTTACTGACATCCTTCCTCAAACGAACACGTTCAGCCTCCAAATCAATCAACTGTCCTAATGGTAAACAAAAAACAGCCTCTCCCAAAATCATTTGTGCTGATACTTCCGGAACTTTATCAGAGAAATCAATAACTTCAATACGCGCTAATTTTTTAAGAAGTGCATCATAACGCTTCATACGCTCTCGCGTTACTTCCCCTCCTTCGACAACAACAAGAGGTGCTTGTGTAGCCACTGGAATATTCATTTCAAAACGTACAGACCGAATCCCTGTGACGACATCAATAAGCCAATTAATATCATCAGCAGCTTCTTCATCTATCAATGTTTCCTCTGGCCATTTTGTCAATGCGAGCATATCCTCACGCTTGATGGCTTGCGTTTCTGTAAGAGACCACAACTCTTCCGTCATATAAGGCATAAAAGGATGAAGAAGTTTATAAACTTCATCTAAAACCCAAGCAGTACAAGCTTGAGCCTCATTTTTAGCATCTTCATTTTCCCCCTGAAAAATAGGTTTGAGAAGCTCCAAATACCAATCACATAATGTATTCCAAATGAAACGGTAAAGAGTGGCAGCAGACTCATTAAATTTATAGTGTTCAATACCAGTCGTAACTGCTGAAATTGTTTTAGATAACTCTGTTAAAATCCAACGATTAAGCGCCAATTTTGCTTGTTCTGGTTTAAAAGCTGGATCATGCTTCACACCATTCATCTGTGCAAATCGGGTAGCATTCCACAATTTCGTAGCAAAATTACGATAACCAGCAATACGGGAAACATCAAGTTTTACATCACGACCTTGTGCTGCCATAATAGCTAAAGTAAACCGAAGTGCATCAGCACTATATTGATCAATAAGCTCTAAGGGATCAATAATATTTCCCTTTGATTTTGACATCTTTGCACCCTTTTGATCCCGTACAAGAGCATGCACATAAACCGTTGGGAAAGGAACGTCACCCATAAAGTGAAGTCCCATCATCATCATACGAGCAACCCAGAAAAAAATAATATCAAATCCTGTCACAGATACAGATGTTGGGTAAAAAGTAGATAATTCAGTCGTTTTATTTGGCCATCCTAATGTTGAAAAAGGCCAAAGAGCTGATGAAAACCAAGTATCTAAAACATCCGGATCACGGATTAATTCAACAACCTCACCATAATGAGCAAAAGCTGAATCTAAAGCCTCTTTTTCACTTTTTTCAACAAAAACCGTTCCATCAGGACCATACCAAGCAGGAATCTGATGTCCCCACCATAATTGGCGAGAAATGCACCAAGGTTGAATATTTTCCATCCAATTGAAGTACGTCTTTTTCCAGTTATCTGGAACGAACTGCGTTTTGCCTTGTTGAACAGCCTCTATCGCTGGCTTTGCTAATTCAGCAGCATGAACATACCATTGATCTGTCAAAAAAGGCTCAATAGGGACACCACTGCGATCTCCATGAGGAACCATATGGGTATGATCATCAACAGAAGCTAAATATCCCTGTTCTTCCATCAAAGAAACAATCTTCTGGCGAGCAACAAAACGATCAGATTTATCGAGGTTTTCTACTAACATTTTTAATTCATCTGATAAAATCAAACCATCGAAAAATGCTTCATTTTCACGAAGAAAAATCTCGGCTTGCTGGGTAAAAATATTGATCAAGCGTAAATGATTACGCTGTCCTACTTCAAAGTCATTAAAGTCATGAGCCGGTGTGATTTTTACAGCACCACTTCCAGCCTCAGGATCAGCATGGCTATCACCAACAATTAATAACTTACGACCAACAAGCGGCAAAAGAGCATTTTTACCGATAAGATTTTTATAACGCTCATCTTCAGGATTAACAGCAATTCCTGTATCACCAAGCATTGTTTCTGGTCGTGTTGTCGCCACTGTTATAAAAGTTGTAGCATCATTTGGATCAAAAGTTTTACCTTCAAGTGGATATCTAAAGTGCCACAAATGTCCTTGAACTTCTTTTTGCTCAACTTCAAGATCTGAAATAGCTGTCAACAATTTAGGATCCCAATTGACGAGGCGCTTATCCCTATATATCAACCCTTGCTTATAAAGCGTGACAAAGACTTCACGAACCGCCTGCGACAACCCCTCATCCATTGTAAACCGCTCACGCGACCAATCACATGAAACCCCAAGGCGACGCAACTGGTTTGCAATAACGCCTCCAGTTTCATAACGCCATTCCCAAATACGCTCAATAAACTTTTCTCTCCCCATTTCTTGACGCGTTGGCTCTTGACGTTCTGCAAGTTGACGTTCCACAACCATTTGCGTAGCAATCCCAGCATGATCCATACCAGGCTGCCACAACACATTTTTGCCACGCATCCGCTGAAATCTAACTATTATATCTTGAATTGTCGTATTGAGCGCATGCCCCATATGAAGTGAGCCCGTAACATTAGGAGGAGGAAGCATAACGCAAAAAGGTTCTGCACCGCTTTTAGAACCAGCTCCCGCTTTAAAAGCCCCACGAGTCTCCCATCTCTTTGCAACCCGTTGCTCTATAGAGGCAGCATCATAGTTTTTTTCTAACATTCTATCCATCCATAACGCCGCTGAAAAACACAATATATGATCAAAACCTGATCAGAATCTCGTGAATCTCAGCCATTCACTAGAGAGCTCGCAAAATCGCAAACAAAATCCCCATAAAATGAAAAACATAAAAATAATTAAGACGATTTTTTAATCGCCTTCACAATCTCTTCACGCAAAATATCTTCCAGCAAAATAGGCAATTTAGACTGTAACCATTCCGCTATAGCCGGACGCAACACATCCTTTGCAATCTTTTCTGCAGAAGAAATACAATATGCAGACAATTCCACATGACCATCCCTTCCAGCGTCTGACTGTGATTTCCTTATCTCATCTTCATATTCTTTTGCTTTATAAACAGAATTCCGTTCTTCAGAAGAAAGCTTCATCTTTTGCATATCCATACCAACTGTATTATTTTCTGCCTCTATATCCTCTTTCTCTTGCGTTATCTTCCCTCCTTGATTTTCAGAAGAAAGACCAATACGATCAGCTAAAGCTTTCATAGCATCATCAACCGATAAGGTTGTATCATAAATACCCTCGGATGCCACTTCTGAAGCATTCACTGCAACATCTTCATTTAAAAAGTGATCAGATTGAACCGCATTTTCTTCGATTATTTCACGAATAGATGTTAAAATTTCATCCATACTTGGCTCACGTAACACGCTTGAACTCTGTACCATACTTTACAACCTCTCAAAGACGCAACAACAAATAGAATCATATTTTCAGTGTATGCAAAAGAATTATAAGATCAACATGCCTCCTACGATATTTTCAAATATGCTTGTCATAAAGAGGGCGCTACACACAGTTTTCTACACTTATAAAAATAATATCTCGCCGCAATATCTTTCAACATATTCAACTGTTGATTTACTAATCTTTTAAAAACTAAAATAATTTAAGATTAAAGAGATACTTTTATACATTATCGGATATATTTAATTGTTTTTAAACCTAAATAACTCGCAGTCAATTTACCAATAGAAGACTGAACACTATAGCTCGCCACAACAGCATTACGCTCTGCCATTGCAAGCGCAATCTGAGCATTAATCAATAGAGTACGAGAATTTAAAACATCCAGCGTCGTTGCTTGCCCTACGCGATTTTCTTGAACACGACCTTTCAGAGCAATTTCAGCAGCACGAACACTTTCACGGTAAGCAACAACAGATGAGCGTGCGCCCTCCAACTGAAACCAAGCAGAAGTCAGTGCTTGCCTCGTATTACTATGCGCCAAATCGAGTTGAAGCTGCGCCTGTCCAAGCTGTTCCCTTGATTGGCGAATTTGCGCAGATGTACGCCCTCCTTCAAAGATTGGGACACTTACTGACAATCCTACAGATTTAGAAACGCCATCTTCTCCAACCCCGCTGTAGATTCGATTATAAGATGCTGTTGCAGAAAAATCAACTTTAGGGAGCAATGCCCCTTCTTTCGCCTTTACATTATAAGCACTCGCATCAACTAAATATTTAGCATAAAGGATTGCTGGATGCATCACAACGCTCATTTGGTAAGCCATATCAAGGTTGACGGGAAAATCTTTGGCTAGAGGTGGGCGTTTTAACTTTTCAGGATCAGAACCAATAACTTGTCGATACACTGCCTCTGCTGCTTTTACATCAGAACGAGCAAGACTCAGCTCTGAAACCGCCACGGAACGTGCAGCTTGAGCTTGAGCAAGATCAACATGCCCTCCTTCACCCACATCAAATTTTGCTTTATTAGAACGAACTTGTTCCTCAAGAGCTGCCAAATTTTCTCTCCGAAGATCGGCAACACGACGTGCGTGATAGACATTAGCATAAGCG
This sequence comes from Bartonella sp. AA168HLJHH, assembly GCF_042197365.1. Taxonomy (NCBI): domain Bacteria; kingdom Pseudomonadati; phylum Pseudomonadota; class Alphaproteobacteria; order Hyphomicrobiales; family Bartonellaceae; genus Bartonella; species Bartonella sp. AA168HLJHH. The sequence goes on from NZ_JBHIRS010000012.1 coordinate 14,309, forward strand.
GTCACCGCCTCCAGAAACGTATTTTGTTCAACATTACGAAGATATTCACGCTGGGCCTGCAACTTAACTTGAGCTGAAGAAAAGATATTTTGCGTGATAAAACCATCAAATAATCTTTGATTTAATCTCACTCCTATAGATCCAGAAGTGACATAAGGACCTGTAAAAGACTTATTGCGCCCATAGTTCCCAACCCCCTCAACCTGTGGCAATAGCCCCGATCGCGCAATGACAACATCATCACTGGATATACGCACAGCTGCACGTTCACTATTCAACTTAGCATTATATTTATAAGCCTTAGAAAAGGCATCCATCAATGTTTCAGCACAAACAGCCTCTGATAGTAAAACACTCAACACCAGCAATAAACACGCCTGAAACTTCTTGTTTACTCTAAACATAATACACACAATAACAAACCCCAAATAAATTACAAAATTATCTTTTATTCACAAAACAAACAAGCACTAAAACACAAAACCAGGTGTTTTGAAAAAACAAGGAAGAGGCTTTACAGCGAGGTTAAAAGCACGACGAGCCGAGATGATCCCATCTTCTTTTATATAGATTTGTGCAACAGCAGCATTTCCATGCCCTTCAACCACAACAAGACGTCCACAGTCTTTCATTTGATCAAAGATACCTTGAGGAATAAAATCAACAGATCCCTCAATGAAAATCACGTCATAAGGTCCCTCAACGGCATATCCTTTCTCTAATGGACCATGAACGACAACCACATTATCACATTGATTCCGTTCTAAAGCTTCAAGAGCACGTTCAAAGAGAGATTTATCACTTTCCAGCGCAATCACAGACCCTGCAAGTTTTGCAAGCAACGCTGCACAATAACCACTATTTGCACCAATATCTAAAACAACATCTGATGATTTTAAAGCGGCAAGCTGTAGTAATTTCGCTAGAGATGCAGGTTTCATCAAATAGCGTGCAGGAACCCCATCTTGCTCTGGACATAGAACAATATCGGTATCAAGATAACTTAACACTTTCATATCTTCCGATACAAAATCTTCACGAGACACCGTTAAAAAGGCTTCAAGAACTGATAAATCCGTTACATCGACTGTACGAATTTGATTGTCAACCATTTTGCGACGAAGCTCAGCAAAATCTGCAACCATAACGAATATTTTCTCCTAACCTACAAAAAACAAACAAAACAGCGACAATAAGGGATAAAGATCTCTTAAACTATGGGCGTTACAAAAAAGGATACTACAGTCAACAATTAGATTTTAACTGTATAATCTCTCATACAAAAGTGTCTTCACAAGAATAGAGGGAAATAATCTATTTTCCTATACCTCATCTCCCTTAAAAGCCGTTTCGTTTAAAATCGGCTGGAGGCCTCGCCCGGAATCGAACCGGGATACAAGGATTTGCAGTCCTCTGCGTAACCATTCCGCCACGAGGCCTCGTCAACAAACATAAAGGTTTCAATAAGGGAAGGCAACGCATCCGTCAAGGTGTAGAAATATTCTCTCGCCTTTTTTCCTCTTATTACACAATTTATCATATTTTTTTAAAAAAAGTAATTTTATCCTTTGCAAATCAGTATTGCTTTGCTATAGCCTTTTCAAGCTATAGCCTTTTCAATTAAATGATTGGGCACCGTTCCCCGGTAGCTCAGCGGTAGAGCAACCGGCTGTTAACCGGTTGGTCGCTGGTTCGAATCCGGCCCGGGGAGCCACTTTTCTTTTATTCTACGTAATTTATTGTTTTTTCTAAAGTTTTTAGACATGAGGGATTCGTTAATAAAAGTAATGGAATAGGATTTTTGCAATAAAGTAGAAACACAATATCCTACCGGATGTATTTTTTGCAATGAACGCAAAAAGCTATTGATTCATTTTAAATACTTTTTTCAAACTACCGCGCCTTTATAAGAGGACACTGCAATTATTTGCACATTATAAATTACGATTTCTTTCATCAGAGATGAATTATTAAGCTCCATCAGCAATGAAACGGTCTCATATATTTTTTTCCAAAGAAAGAATGATTTGTACTCAATAAAGGAATTAAACTTAAAAACCTACTCATGAAGCAATCATTTTGAAAAATGAAAGAAACAACAATCAAGGTCATATATTACCTCCATACACCCCACATAACCTCCTCCCCATCCTAAAAGCAAAAAACATAAAACAAGTCTGTAAACACTCCGACGTCTTATCTAACAGGTTGTTCCTCCTGCTAACCACTTCAACGCTTTACAAACAACCTTGCCTTGGATATTCATCACACTGTCATAAAAAATTTAATGCATAAAGTTTTATAGGCTTTATATCCTCCCAAACTAATAGTGTTTTACAGTAAAAACAAAGATAACGAGCTAAATTGTTGAGAATCCTGAGAAAGCCTTCAGAAATCATGACATTCTCGCTATTGTATTATGCAGTCACACGCTTTTTTAAAGAGATATCTCTTAAATCCCCCAAGCCTCTTTCACAATGACTCCCGTAAATGGTATAAAATGAAATCGATTGATCAGCCCCATCTTTATTTATAATAAAAGCCATATCATCGTACTATTTTCCAACTCTCAATCTCAGCAATCCCCCATTGCCTTGGAAAGAGTTTATAAAAATTATTTTATTTATTTTTCAAATGATTATCTATATCACAACTTCACACATAACGTGCAAGCGAATACTTTTGATTGATCCGCATAAATAACTTAAAAATGAAAAAAATACGATATAATGAATTATTAAATTATAAAACAATGAGTTATTATTAGACATCAATTTTTAAAATTAAAAGTTATCATTAAAGATAAAACACATCCTTTATAAAAATAGTTTTATATAAATAAAATCTACTTTTATTCCCATTAAAAAAAATAGGAATAAAGCAAATAAATAATTTCCTCTACAATAAAGATTTTTAATAAATCCAAAAAGTTAGAAGTTTTCATTTCTAAAAAATGAAAACCTCTAAAGGATCTTCTTACTTTGACAAGAATATTTTATAGCTCTTTTCAATTGAGAATAAATCAACAAAAGTAAAAAATCTCCAGTACATGATCTTTTTTCAAGACTTTATCTAAGCAGCCCTCTTAACTGATTTTCGAAAACGAAGAGGCTTTGCACGCTTTACTACTGTTTTTGCTTTTTTATGCCTCTCATTTTGAGGTGAAGAATTCTTCCGCTGCAACTGTGCGGTATCATCTTTTCGACCTAAAAACTGTTTTTGACGTTTAGATTTTTTAAAACGGCGTTCCTTATCGTTTTCTTTACTTTCTCGCACAATTGGCTTTTCTGGAAACGCTGCAAATTGTTCTGGAACAGCCTCAGCCACCAATTTCATACGAATCAAGCGCTCAATAGCACGCAAGCGGGACCTTTCTATCTTCTCATCAAAAAGCGTAAGTGCTACACCAGATGCGCCATTCCGTCCTGTACGACCAATACGATGTACATAACTTTCAGCTTCATCTGGTAAGTCGTAATTAATAACGTGGCTTATCCCTGGTATATCAATACCGCGTGCAGCAATATCTGTTGCCACTAGGATCTGCACAGATCTTTCACGAAAAGCTTTTAAAGCAGACTGGCGAGCACCTTGTGATTTATTTCCATGAATTGTTGCGACTAAATATCCTATCTTTTCTAAACTACGCGTGACAGCATCTGCCCCATGTTTAGTTCGAGTAAAAACAATAACCGAATCAAAAGCTGGATTTGTCAAAAGTTTACTTAAAACATTCTTTTTTTCATTCGTAGGAACACAATATAATTTTTGGCAAATCTCTACAGCCGTAGTACCTTGAGGAACAACTTCAATTTTAACCGGATCATTGAGTAAACATTTTGCAAGCACAGCAATTTCCCTCGGCATTGTTGCAGAAAAGAGTGCTGTCTGACGCTCTTGATGCAAAAGCTTTGCAATTTGCTTAACATCATGAATAAACCCCATATCCAACATACGATCTGCTTCATCCAAAATCAAAAAACGAGATTGGGAAAGATCAACACACTTTTCACGAACAAGATCTCTCAAACGCCCTGGAGTCGCTATCAAAACATCCACACCTGCTTCCATACGTTTAATTTGTTTTAAACGTGATACGCCCCCAAAAATAAGACATGTTGAAAGATGTGCTCCTTTCGCCACAGTACGGATCGTTTCATCAATCTGAACAGCAAGTTCACGCGTTGGAGCTAAAATCAAAGCGCGTGCAGTTTTAGGACAGCGTTTATCACCCAAAGCCAAAATCTGACTTAAAATAGGTAAACCAAATGCCAAGGTTTTTCCAGAGCCTGTCTGAGCAACACCTAAAATATCGTGTCCTTTCAACATCACTGGAATAGCTTGTTCTTGTATAGGTTTAGGTTTACTCATCCCAGCAATGAGTAAATTTTTAATCAAAAGAGTAGGTAAACCTAACTTTGTAAAAACATTTTCTTCTTTTATAGGCAAAATAAAATCTTTCCTTAGCTGAAGAACTCAAAAGAAGTAACCATCTGAACTCTCCACTCAAGAATCCGCGCAAGAGAAATCCCTGACATTTTAAATGAAGCAACGCCTAAAAAGCGGCTTGCGCAACTTATGAACACCTTGAAATCAAGATAAAGGCGTATAAACTTCACTTTACAAAAAGCCAACAAACCAGCCTAAATGCCTTCATCTCTATTATCTTTGGATTATGATAAAAAAGCAAGAACTTTACGAAATACATTTATCATGAATAAAAACAATATTTAGATCGTTTACTTTTTGATGATTGTGTCCATCGGTAAATGTACCTTGATAAAATCAGGATAAATCTCGAGAAAAACTGGATTTTGTAAAGTTTTTTGACCGCCATAAATTAAATACCATTGGTTTTTATCAAAAATCGCCAAAGTTTTATATTGAATGATGCGATCTTTCATCTCAAGAACTGTTGGAATTAAAGCATACAAAGTACCGTTATCAGTTTGTAAATACTCTATATTTTCTTTATCTAAATAATAAGCACCAGAAGGCACCCCCTCAAATTTCTTATGCAACTGTTGAAGAAAATCACTACGTAAAGCACTCTCTGTTGTATTCAATCGATGTGCCATCTCTTTATAAAGCCGCTCAGGCATATAACGAGAAATAGGCATAAAATCCCCATTTTTTATAGCATTATTGACATCAACAACGACTCTTGAAAGTTCATCTTTTTGTACTACTGTTGGCTGAGATGCTAAACTCTGTTGATTAACAATCAAAAAGAAAAATAGACTCAGCACCGAATGAAAAATAGGTTTCATCATTATACTTCTTGTTTTAGTAAAATTTCAGTTTCTCAAATAACAAAATCAAATAACGTTTGATCATCAGTAATATCACGATAACGCCAACCTAACGCTTGAAATTTTTCCTCTAAAAGACAAAAATTACCGTATTTTTTTGTTTCAATCGCAACCAATACAGAACCAAAGTTTCTCGCTGACTTTTTAAGATATTCAAAACGTACGATATCATCATCTGGTGATAATGTGGAAAGAAAATGACGCAATGCACCAGGATGTTGCGGAAAACTAAAAATAAAATATTTTCTCAACCCTTGGAAACGTAAAGAACGCTCTTTAATTTCTGGCAAACGCTCAAAATCAAAATTACCTCCTGAAATAACGAGAAGAATTTTTTTCCCCTTTAACTCTTGAGGAGGAATACTGTTAAGCGCATCAATCGATAAAGCACCAGCCGGTTCCAGAACCACACCTTCAACATTAAGCATTTCAACCATCGTAGAACAAACGCGGTTTTCAGGAACCGTAATGACAGAATCAGGGGGAAATTGCTTTAGAATTGTATAGTTTAGAGCACCAATTTCAGCCACAGCAGCACCATCTACAAAAGTGTCAATGCTTTCAAGCTTGACGCGTTTTCCACTCTCCAAACAAGCAAGCAAACTTGCAGCTCTTTGCGGCTCAACAAAACGAAGCTTTGTTTTCCAACCATATTCATGTAAAAACTTGCTCACTCCACTTGCCAAACCACCCCCCCCTACCGGCACAATCATCAAATCTGGCTCACTTTCTCCATTGAGTTTTTTCCATTGTAAAGCTGCTTCACAAAGCACTGTTGCCTGCCCTGTAATAATGCGAATATCATCGAAAGGTGGAGCCATTACACCACCGCTCTCTACGACAAAGGATTGCGCTGCTTCATAACATTGATCAAATGTTTCACCAACCAAACGAATATCAATGAATTCTTTACCAAAAATACGTGTTTTTTCAATTTTTTGTTGTGGCGTTGTCATAGGCATGAAAATCACGCCTTTACGTTTAAAATAACGACAAACAAAAGAAACCCCTTGCGCGTGATTCCCCGCTGAAGCACAAACAAATGCAGAATCTGGTGATATACAGCTAAGCATTTCTGAAACAAAATTGAAAGCACCACGAATCTTATAAGACCGCACCGGTGTTAAATCTTCACGCTTTAAATAAATTTCTGCATCATACTTTTGACTAAGAAAATCATTTCTTTGAAGTGGTGTTTCAGCAAACACGTGATGCAATCCCACCATAGCTTTTGTGACGTCTTGAATAAATTGACTCATAACACTAATCATTTCATACTTTATTTACATTATAAAAGCTTTTTCTATCGATAACGGAAACTATTGTCAGTCAAAATTTCACTAAAAAATGAAAAATGTTTCTTTTGTCATTAATTCTTGATTCAATAAAAGATATAGCTTATGAGAGAACTCACATCGCGGACGTGATGAAAACGGTAAACATAGCAGACTTAAAATCTGCCGGTCGAAGACCTTGCGGGTTCAAGTCCCGCCGTCCGCACCAGATTATCTTAATCTCTCTTATTTTCCAATGATTTATTAAAAATCAAAAAAAATTAAAGCACCTTCTAAACCACCTTTCGTAACTTTATTATAACGCTATAAGACGGCACCGCGGTGGTACTAAAATACGAATCATTGCTGCTTTTTGAGGTACCTTTTTAGCACTTTGACCTCCTCCTCGTCTTTATAGGATGGAGAGGCAATCAATATTGCTAATTTGGGATTGGCTTATACTCTTCATGACTCTTGTAAAACGACGCAAAAGCTCAGAAAAGAGATAGATGCAAAAGACAAAATAATAGATAAAGAAGCTGAAATAATACGTGCACAAAAAGATGTGATTCAAAAACAAGAAGAGTTAATTCGAAAATCAACTGCTTCTAAGATTATTTTTCCTCGAATGGCAGTAAAAAATTGGCCCAAAAGTAGTTTCAAGTACTTTCTCACGACCATTTTTTCAAGACAGGCAATCACAACACGCTCTGTCATAGCGCATATATAAATACGCAACAGCCTTCATGGGGGAAGATGATCATCAATACACAAACCGTTCTCTGCCTTGATCTAGATCTAAGACAGGCTGGGCGATTTCTCGTGTAGACAGCAGTATAACAAGTGGCACTTGTCAATTTTGAATTTTTTCGTTTTAAAGGCGATAGTAGGCGCTATTTGCGTTTTCAGCAATGGCTTACAAAAATGAAGATCACAACAGATAAAGTCAATGTCTCACAAGAAGAGATGATTAAGACAGTGTGTGCAAAAGAATACAATCCAAAAGATGACAACGAAGCAAATGCTTTAGCAATTTTATATTTAGTTAAAGAAGGGAATGCGCATGTCTAATGCAATGCCATGGATAAGATTCCTTTTGAATGACTGGAACAGTGAGATAGATGGAATGACATGAGAACAAAGGGGCATTTATATAACGCTTTTCATTCGCATATATGACAAAAAAGCACCAATTAAAACAGATTTTGAAATGCTTGCCCGCGCTTGCAATTGCTCGCAAAAAAGTTTGCAACTATTGTCGAATATCTCATGAAGAATGATAAACTTCTTGAGAAAGATAATGGTTTGTCGAATACGCGCATTGAAGAAGAGCTAAAAGATTTTACTGATAAAAAAGTGCACATATCGCAAATTCATAGTGAGGCTGGAAAAAAGGTGTACAATAAAAAACGCTATAAAAAACATTTTAATGATTTTGCTGAAGCAAACGCTAAGCAAAATCAAGCTATAAAGAACCAGAATAAGAATATATATAAACTAAAACTATCATTTTAGCAAAAAACTGCTTCTGAAAATTTAGAAACAAACGAACAGGTTGACGAACCAACATAGGTTGCTGCTGTTGAGACCACATCAGAGCAAATCGAAACGGGTGTAGAAAACCAACCTTCCATTCACGAGCAAGAGAACATTACGAAAAAAGCTAAACGGGTTAGAAATGACAGTGGCTGTCGTACCCCTGATGATTTCGAACCTGTTTATGATTTCGCAATCGAAGAGGGATTGCCTCCAGAGCGTGTCAAAGCCGAAATGGCAAAATTTCGAGATTATTGGAAAGCTAGAACAGGCAAAGATGCACGCAAAACGGATTGGAAAGCAACGTGGCGCAACTGGGTGCAAAAAGTTATCGAGGATTTAGAGAACGGAAAAAACTATGGAAATCACTCTCAAAGGCAAAAAAACGTTGGTGAACGCATCTCAGACAGCATCCTTGATATCAGGCCTCGAGGTCACTTTGAAACACATTCACGAGATGATAGCTCTGGAGTTTCCTTTAGTTTTGAAAAGTAGCAAGCATTGACACAACAGCAGGAAGCGATTGCCTTAGATGCTTATGATCAACTTCACGAATTGTTTTCAATAAAAGTGAGTAAAGAGGACATAGCCAAGGCAATTCGGATGCTTTCGGTGTGGTTTAAAAATTTCGCAACAGACAGATCATGAAGATATGGTGCTTACCTATGGAATGGTTTTGGAAAGTGTTTCTGCGTGGTCACTCATAAAAACGGTTAAACGGATTTTATGCGATGAGGTAGAAGGTTTATCGGATACGTTTTTCCAAGCACTCGTGAGTTAGTAAAATTATGTCGTGATTTGGAAAATAGTCTTTTGACAAAAACCAATCTTGTACACTAGGCTGTTTTGAACACCCGTGAAAAAAGGCTGAAAGAAAAGGCAATGAGAGAGAATTCAAGACCACTCACGTTGGTTGAAAAGCAAGTGAAAAACATTGCAGGTTAGCAAACTAGTGAAAATTTCTAATCGTTTTTTGATTGGATGTGCATTTAAATCGACAAAATGGCACCGTACAGAGTGATTTAAAGATTTTATGATAAAAAACCTATCATATAAAACGCTCTGTACGGTCAAATTTGAGGCAAATAGACAAATTTGTAAAATTAGGATTAAAGCATGTTCATTTTAAAACATCTATTCTTAAAAAACCGTAAACAACCCATGCGAAAGAGGTTTGTTGCAACGGCAGTGGGTATGTCCCATGGGGGATGGGACAGAGGAGTATTTTTACAACCTCTACGAATATGAAGACGGTACAAGAGAGTGTGAAAAGTTTGATGGTGATCAGTATTACAAAACACCTAAGAATGCGGATTTTAGTACCAAAGCGCAAGTAAAAGCATGGGTTTACGGTGGTGATATTCCGAAAAGCATTCTCAATTACGAACCTCTTATAGACGAGATCAACAGAGAGATAAAAAATATTGACTTTATTCAGAGTATATTGCGTATTGCTCTAAATGCGCTTCTTAAACATTTACACAAAAGCATAAAAAGCTATTAAATCATGGGCTTTATGTTATATTTTTGTATAATATTAGAGAGGGCATTTTATGCACAACAAAATTACGTAAAGTTGGAGGATCCGTTATGCTCTCTATACCGCCTGCATTGTTTGATGTTCTTCATCTTACTGAAAATATGCAAGTGGGTTTGGCTATTGATAATGGACAATTGGTTGAGAAACCACAAATATCGCAAAATTACACTCTTGAAGAATTGTTAGCCCAATGTAATCCTTCAGACGATTTTGCGGATAAAGATGTAGAGTGGTTTGATGCTAAGCTTGTTGGCAGAGAGCTCTTGTAATGAAGCGGGGTAAAATTTGGTTTGTATCGCTTGACCCAACCTCTGTCTATGAGAAAAAGGAACGCGTCCTGTACTGATTGTGTCACCGGAGGGGTTTAATCGTTTAACAAAAACACCCATTGTTTTGCCCATTACGAGTGGAGAAAATTTTGCTAGAATAGCAGATTTTGCTATTTCATTGGTGGGAACAGGGCTGCATACAACAGGTGTGATACGCTGCGACCAACCGCCATACTTTAGATATAGTAGCGCGTAATGGAAAAAGAATGGAAACTATTCCATATATAATTATGGGCGAAGTCTTAGCAAGGTTATCAACATTTCTTACTTGAATTTTTTCTACACTTTTTAATGTTTAAAAACACCAACTTTAGGTAAAAAGTAAAAAAGCATAAGATCATGATTTTTTCTGCTGACAATCAGCTAATCAATTTTTCACAGAATAAAAATCAATAATTGACTAATTATGTCATTAATTATGACTCAAAAGGAGCAATGATGAAAGCTGTCATCACTAAGCCAATGTGTGTTGTTGGCGACAATAAAAGCACTATTCGCTTTGAACCATCAACACCCAATAATCCATTTGTTGAAGTTTCCAATCAAGTCTACGCACGTCTCAAGCGCGCCAATGCTGTAAAACCTTTTATTGGAGTCAAAACAACAGAAAAACCTGAAAAGACAGTTGAACAAATTAAGCAAATAGAACAAGAAGCCGTACAAACATCAACTGAATCAGCAGCCGAAGAAATTCCACCCGAAAAACCAAAAGCTTCTAAAGTTTCCAAGTCATTAACACCTACCCCCAAAAAGGCTTAGATGTTGAAGTTAATCATCTACCCAAAATGGTATCTTCAACAGGTGAAGGATGCCTTCACCAGTCTTCAAGCACCACGCCTTAATTGGGCTGTGCGTAATGCTCTAAACACCGCAGTAAAACAGTCGAACGCTTTGCAGAAAAACAAATTGCCGATGTTACATCTGTCCAATCAAAGCGTGTCAAAAAAGGCGTTTATATTAAAGAAAAGGCGACAGCAAGGTTTCTCGAGACAGATATCATTGGTTCTGTAACACCGATACCTCTTAAATTTTTTTAAGTAAACGAAACAAAACGCGGCGTAACTTACACACTGTTTGGAAAGAAAGAAATCTTACCCCATGGTTTTATCAAGGGAGGCAGTTTTCCAAAGCGTGTTGAATTGAAAATGGGAGGGAATGTGTTTCAAAGAGCGGATGGAGATCAATTCCCCATTACAAAACAAGAAGGACCTTCAATTGCTAAAGTGATGTCCAAGCCAGAGATTGCAAGTGCTATTGCACAATATGCCAATGAAAGATTAACTGAAAACATACAGAGACAACTTAAACGTCAAGAATATGCTGCTAATAAGAAAGGCTAGATTATGTTCTTAAACTTTATCTATATATTCCATATCCTTATGAGTTTATGCATTACACACTTTGATTGCAATTTTAAAAACAGATTATCACTTATGCTTTGTTTTTCCATAAAAAAGTCAATAAAATCAATGTAAAAGGTACTTCCCAGCGGGTTGGCTTCGTTGCGGGACAGGCTAGTGCGAACTATCGCTAGCGACAGAATTTTCAATTTGACTGTACATTGTACACTTAACTCATTGATAAATAACAATTTCAATATGTACACTGTACAGTATGTGAAACGTTTTCTTAGCAAAAAGTAATTTTTATTACTGGACAATTCTAGTAATAGGTATTTTCAAATCAGGTGCCTCAAAAACACCTTAAAACAACTAGCGGATTAGTTGCCGAAATAACTAATCTTCCGCAATTTAAAAGCTTTAACTCATTCTATGCTACATGCATATAATAGCTTTGTCAGGTGTGGCTATGCCATATACCCCCCTTCGGGGAAAGGCATAACGACGGACTAGATGCCGTGTTTCTTAGCGACCAGCACTCTTTTAGAATGTCATTAAGGAACGTCTAACATCTAAGAATTCTTTATGAATACCATTATTAAAATTATTGAATTATGTGGCAAAAGGCATGACAATATTATGCGTGACATCAAGAAAACGCTTGAAGAACTTAACGCCCTCAAATTTGAGAAGGTTGATTTTGGTGGGCACTACCTTGATAACATAAGGTGAAAGCCGCCCTTGTTATAACCCGCCAAAGCGTGAATGCTTAATTCTTGTTTCTAGTTACAGCACTGCCTTACGAGCAAAGATAATTAACCGTTGGAAAGACAAGTAGCTATTCCATAAATTGATTACTCCAAACCCGAAGTATTACTTGGCGCCTTAAATCATCTACAAAATCAAATTGAGCAGAAAGACCATGTTATTTCAGAATTAGCACCAAAAGCAAAAGCTTTAGAAGGCTTAAAACGCTCTGATGGTTTGTTTGGTTTGATTGAAGCCGCGAAGATGTTGGAGATAAGACCAAAGGATTTAATAGATTACTTGCGTAAAAATGATTGGGTGTATCGACGTGCTCCAAGTGGTCCATTGTTACCTTAATCAGGATAAAATCAACAAAGGATTCATGGACTGTTCTGCCATCACCATTCAAAAACCGGATGGAACAGAAAAGGTGCTGCCTTCAACAAAAATCACACTTAAAGGATGGGCAGCATGTTTGAGAGAACAAGTCCACGGAGGCGTGCAATGAAGGTAGATTCTAACTTCTTATGCGATTTATGGATGGCATTATCTCAATTTTCTAGACATGAAAATATGAGTGATAAGATTGTACTGCTCTGGTTGACATCATGAGTTTAGTAGAAAAAGCTTTGATTTTAAAACTTCAAGATGAAGTGCCAATCCTTCTTTCGATATCTTTCTCATCTGACGCTCCATAAAAAAGCCCCACATCAGTGGGGGCTGGATAAAATGATGTTCTAATCAATCTCGCGTTAATTATAATAAAGTGGCTCGCTACATCCACGGGCGCCTATTTTTTCATCTTCTACATAACGAGAATGCGCAAAATTCCGTACAAGATGATCATTGTTAGAGCCACCAGTCCAATCGCCTCCTCCCAATATAACATTTATGTCTACACGTAAACTGCTTCCTTGTTCCCCTGTATGCCATTTAGTCACTGGATAACAACCAGACAAATATTGCCAAACATAACCGCAACCATCCTCACAACCGATATGCGAAATCATCCGTCTATTGTTTGTATCAACGTATCCTCCAGACGTCTTAGGAGAAGGCGCTTGATTGCCGACAATACTGGTTGCTTGATTACTTCCATACATGCATGGCGAAAACTCATCACTCGTCAAAAATCTCTTACTAACAGACCAAAAATCAAAGGCATGATTCGCATAGCTACGATTGCTCGTAATCGGAACACCATATGCCGACTTTGCATTTACACCTGTCCCTGATTGAAGATAAATATCAACCCAAATATTATGCCACGGATTGTAAACCATCCCTTCTGGACTACTACGTGGGCGGTGATTTAAACACCAAACAGAATTGGGCAAAATATCCCCCGCTTGATAACCCGATAAGAGATGACCTTCAATCTCACCAACATCCGCACATAGCGTATGAAATCCACCGATCTTTTCAGAATTATCCTCTGTATAGCCATCAGGAGCCGTCAGATTTTGCGAAAGCTCAAAGGATAGCTCATTCGTCTGATCTTTTAAGATGAGATATATAATAATCCTTTCCTGCTTCAAGATCTTCGTCAAAAGTCATCCTTCCACGCCCTAGAACGCGGTAAAAGAGGTACCTACCCCCATTCTCTTCACCATGATAAAAGCGAAAACATGCCCCGTCATTGATCACAAGACCTTTTCTGTTTTTCGGATCGGCTTCCAGAATTCTGTCAGGTTGATGAAAACGCACATTCTCTAAAAAATTAGTGGAAAGAGAACCTACCTTACTTTGAAGTTCAGAAAGACTGTCACTGTTCCTCTGTGCCTTCTCTTGAACTTCTATCAATGCACTCTTCGCTTCTTCCGCTAACACTTTTGCCTCAGAGGCGGCTGTATTCGCAGAATTTGTCGTTGCTGTCACCGTGTCTAATGAACTCTTGACCTCTCCAAGCCCTCGCTTTGTCGTATCAGCCTCTTCTTTTGCTTGCTCCGCAACATTCATCGCTTCTTCCGCTGTTATCTTCGCAGTCTCAGCTACTTCCTTGGCTTCTACAACCAAAGGTTCTACCTTATCTGCCTTAACCTGCGCTGCTTCATAAATGATCAGATCAAATTCTGATAAACCGTATTTCTCTTGCGCATCCGCAATCACTTGGATTAATTGGTAAGTAGCAAACACCACGGTCATTGCATTCGCTAAGACTTTATTTGTTTTTTTCAAAGCTTTTGAACATCATTTGGTAGCTGATAGAGCCAAGATCTGAGACATCGAGTTCGACAACAGCATCTTTGTTTTACGACTCTTGCCAACTTATGTATCAGAATACACCACAAAGGAATGAAACAGTACTTCTATATAGCGTGTCCATTCTCTTATCGTTTGTGACATCAAAGCCAGAAAAGGCACGAGAAACAAAACACGCTCTCCAGTTCCGGCTATTTGTTGTGCTATCTTAAAGCTGGTAAAAATCTTCTCCGTTCCAAATGCCATAATAAGTTTGCCACGGTCTGCTTCTTTTTAACCATCACAGACTTTCTCATACTTTTGGATTTGTTGAAAAGTTATCCCTAATTGGTGCCCTAATTGCTTTTACGACATTCCCAGCATTTTTTTTGAAAGCGATTTTTTGCCTATAGAAATGTCGTTAAAATGTGGCTTTTTGCTTTTCACTTTCAAGTCCCCCGCCGGTTGCGAGCACCCTCGCATTAGTATTCCGAGAGCCTGAAAGGATTGAATACGAACCAGATTTTTACTTTTAGTGCTCATAGCACCTAGACATAGAAAAATATCCATAATTCTGAGACACCCACAGAGTAGGCTCATTTATGATCGAACTTTAGGGCTTTCAGACCCTACTAATCGCTGCGTAGACGAGCAAAATCACTCTTTAAGTAATAAAGTAATTTCAGGAGATTAGCAATCAAAATGAAAATAATCTCAAAGACTATAAGATTGAGCACTCTTCAAAAGAGGATAATGCGAAGGGCTGTCATCGTGGTTAGTCATTAACCCACATAATGCTTCTTTTCCAGAAAACGCAAAACGCGATATAAGAAAAAATGTTGTTTGCAAAGTTTTCTCTTGCCTATACAAAGAGAAAATGAAAAATTTGGAGGGCTCCCATGATAAATGACATCTACTGTGTTGGATACAATTATGTTGAACATGTTCATGAACTAGGTAATGTTGTTGAAGATGAACCCGTTATCTTTAGCAAGCCAAAAAGTTCACTCGTT
The DNA here is from genome assembly GCF_042197365.1 of Bartonella sp. AA168HLJHH. Taxonomy (NCBI): domain Bacteria; kingdom Pseudomonadati; phylum Pseudomonadota; class Alphaproteobacteria; order Hyphomicrobiales; family Bartonellaceae; genus Bartonella; species Bartonella sp. AA168HLJHH. The sequence continues at coordinate 29,581 of NZ_JBHIRS010000012.1, forward strand.
TTAGGCAATGAAATTTATCTCCCTAATTTTTCCAAAGAAATACATTTTGAAACCGAAATTGTACTCAAAATCTCAAAGGACGCTTTCATGATCATGGAGGAAGAAGCAGAAGAATGCTATGATGCCGTAGCAATAGGTCTTGATCTCACCGCGCGGGATTTGCAAACAAAACTGAAAGAAAAAAAGCTTCCTTGGCTTTTATCGAAAGGATTTAAAGGCGCTGCATACGTCTCTGACTTCATAAACAAAGAAAAAATAAACAACCCAATAACCTTTGCAATGAAGTTGAATGGCGAAACAAGACAAGTTGGCAATACGAAAAATATGATCTTTAGCTTTGAGAAGATAATCTCATTTTTAAGTCACTACATTCAGCTAAGACGTGGTGATCTCATATACACAGGCACTCCACAGGGTGTCGGAAAACTTTCTCAGTTTGACAGAATAGAATTGTATCTCGAAAATCAATTAATTTCAGAGCTAAAAGTAAAATGAATCATCAAATACTGACCTTTTTCATTGTTTCATTTTTTTTAGTCATCTCACCGGGGCCGAATATGTCCCTTATCATCGATAATGCAACGAGATTGGGAAGAAAGAACGCATTTGTAAACGTTTTAGGATTGTGTACAGCAACATATGTGCATGGGGCATTTTCCATACTAGGTGTATCAGCGCTCATTCTCAACAACAAAACGCTGTTTTTTTTAGTAAAACTCATGGGTGGCAGCTATTTATTATACATGGGCTTTAAATCAATTAAATCTGGAATACACAGCTTAAATTCAAAAGAAAGAAGTTCAACGAATGAAAAGCATGCTACGAGTGAAACAAAGCTTTTAACCAGCTATATGGACGGTTTTCTGACACAAATACTAAACCCCAAAGTATCTATATTTTACATAGCAGCTTTTCCAAAATTCTTAGCTTCTGGAGGTAGCATTAAAAAAGGTTTTGAACTTGTCACAATACATTCTTTCAACATCTTTGCATGGTTTACTTTAATGACCATTTTTATATCATTTGCCAGTACCGCCTTAAACAAGCAGCGGGTAAAAGGCTCGATTAACATTGCGACAGGAACAGTTTTATCTCTGTTTTCTTTTTTCATTTTCTTTGGATAGTTTTATCTTTGATAACAAATTGTAAAGTTAATAGAGCAATCTTTTCCTGATTCTGTCTCTCACTATGAATAGTGAGATCTCTAACAGAGCTTATACAATCCCCAGTTCTTTTTTTCTTTATATAACTGAATTACGTTGCATTTCTTTATCATACTCTCAAGGACGTTTGTGTAAACAATGTGAGTTTCTCGCAATATTTTATAAAATGTTACCAATATCTAAACAAAATCCTTATTCATCACTTTAAAAAAATAAGCTATGATATTCCTCTTTTCGTTTATGAAACAAAAGTAACTTTTTGATTTATGATAGCACCATACAAACAAAAAAATGATTTAAAAATCATTTTAATTTTCCATTAAAAATTGTTTCTTAAACTAAGATGAGAACTCTCGAGTGCTATTTGAGCAAAAAGTAAACTCTCACCATTATGAATAATAATAAATAATGCACTGATTACAAATAATAAGTTTCAAAAAATTATAAAAACTCCTGACAACTTTCTGAAATAATTTTAAAAGCCCCACGTCTTTTAATGAACAATTAATTTGTTATTCATAACAATAAAAAGCTCCCCATTCAAATATCTGTTACGTTATTTAAGAGGACAACATTCTCTTTTTTCAAAAGCATATTCCTAAAACATATTCTTTTCTTTATCCACACAAAATCATAAAAAACGTTTTTTTCCTTTACACCTCATTTATATCATGCTTCGATACAAAATAATGCTTTTTTAGTGTAATTTAATCTCAAAATAATTAAAGGGAACCCCCAAAAAATGAGCTACAAACAAAATTTAAAAGATAATTCTCAGAATAAGTTACAGCGTGGACTACACAACCGACATGTACAACTTATAGCCATTGGTGGTGCTATTGGAACAGGTCTCTTCATGGGGGCAGGAAAAACAATTAGTGTGGCAGGTCCTTCCATCATACTCGTTTATGCTATTATCGGTTTTGCTCTATACTTTGTCATGCGTGCTATGGGAGAATTGTTGCTTTCTAATTCACAATACCGATCTCTTATTGATTTTTCAACCGATATGCTAGGACCGGGAATCGCTTTCTTTGTTGGCTGGAGCTATTGGTTGAGCTGGGTTGTAACTGGAGCTGCTGACATTATTGCCATCATCACTTATATGAACTTTTGGTGGCCAACACTCAATCCATGGTTTACCGTTTTTACCTGCATTAGTGTCTTTTTAATCTTTAACCTCTTTGCCGTGAAACTATTCGGTGAACTTGAATTCTGGTTTGGCCTTATCAAAGTCGTCGCAATTTTAGCATTAATTGTTGTGGGATTTTATATGATCGTTACGGGCTTTACCTCTCCCAATGGTACGGTTGCTTCTCTCAATCACGTATGGAACGATGGCAATATCTTTCCGCGAGGAATGACAGGTTTTTTTGCTGGATTTCAAATTGCTATTTTTTCTTTTGTTGGTATAGAAATTGCTGGAACAACCGCTGCTGAAGTAAAAGAACCTAAAAAAGTGCTCCCCAAAGCAATTAATGCAATACCGGTCCGTATTGTACTCTTTTACATTTTTTCTCTCGCTGTAATTATGTCTGTCACACCTTGGGATCAAATTGTTCCAGATAAAAGCCCCTTTGTCTCGATGTTTTGGCTTGCAGGCATTCCGATAGCTGCTGGCTTGGTAAACTTTGTCGTTATCACCTCAGCTGCCTCTTCAGCAAATAGTGGTATTTTTTCTACCAGCCGTATGATATATGGACTTGCAACACAAAAAGGTGCCCCTCCAATTTTAGGTAAACTTTCCAGATACCATGTTCCAGCCAATGCTCTATTCTTTTCCTGTTTATGTATTTTAATAGGGTATACAATTGCCTCACTCTCTCCAAGCCTCATAAGTGCTTTTACAATTGTGACAAGCATTTCAGCTATTGCATTTTTATTCGTATGGTCTGTAATTTTGATTAGCTATATTGTGTATCGTCGCAATCGCCCTCATCTACACGCTGAATCCATTTATAAAATGCCAGGAGGTGTTATCATGTGTGGGATAATTTTAGTTTTCTTTGTTTTCATGCTCTATTTGTTGACATTAGAAGCTGATACTCTACTAGCCTTAAAATATAGTATATTCTGGTTTGTTTTCTTAGGTATAATGTATTTTATGTTTGTAAAGAAAAAAATAACTCAAGGTAACAAATAAAGTCTATACATAAAAACATCTCAAAAAAGGGTAATTTTAGTTACCCTTTTTCTACTTAACCTCCTCCCCAAACATCAAAAAACGACGATTCCTACCGGCACCGGTTTGTAAACAATCCGGCTTATTAAGGGGGAATGCTGCTGATCATTTATATGGTTCACCTACATAAGGCTCTATGGGCTAGCCCTGCCCTGAACACTCACCACCCATTCTAAAAATACTTAATGCGTAAAATGTTATATGCTTTATATCACTACTCTACACAACAGTATTTTACTGCACAATAGGATAAGAAACGAGCTATTCTATAAAAAATTCTCTATAAACTTCACTGACATTGTTTACTAATAAAACATGAGATTTATCTAAAACTTTCCCCCCAAAAAAATTTATATTCAATTTTTTATCAAAATTAAAAATATAGCTCTAAACAGAATATATCTTAATAGCTATCTGCAATAAAAAAAGATTCTATGAAAATATTTTTCTATTTGTAATAAATTTTAAATATTAATACTTAAATGTAAATTTAAAATATATTTTTTAATGTTTCAAATAATAGTTTAAATATTTAAAATTATTTTATTTATATACAAAGTTTTATATTTAATAAGTTTACAATTTTATTTATATTTTTATATAGATAACAATATCTATAAATAAATAAATTTAAATATAAAGATATTTATATAAAAATTACTATAAACAAATATACATAAATATAAATTATTATTTATATACATATAATAATATATAATATAAATTATATTATATATTATTATAATAATACTTATGTATAAAACATAAAAAAATCAAAAAAATATAATACAATTTATCTTTTGTTTCTTATATATAAAATAATTATTCCATTAATTAATAATGTTTTTGCTTTATTCACATATAGTCATAGAAAAAAATTCCTTTACTCCTTAACCATAGCGTGTTCCGATAGAAGGAATTACCTTTTTTTAGGGTAATTTTTATTTAAAAATAACTAAGGAGAACTCCCCAAAAATGAACAAACAAAATTTAGAAAAAAAACCTAAGAAGAAATTGCAACGTGGACTACATAACCGACACATACAACTTATAGCCCTTGGTGGAGCGATTGGAACAGGTCTCTTCATGGGATCAGGAAAAACAATCAGTGTAGCAGGCCCCTCAATTCTACTCGTTTATGCAATTATTGGTTGTGCTCTATACTTTGTCATGCGTGCTATGGGAGAGTTATTGCTTTCTAATACACAATACCGATCTTTTATTGACTTCTCAACCGATCTTCTAGGGCCATGTGCCGGATTCTTTATCGGCTGGACATATTGGTTGTGTTGGATTGTCACTGGAACTGCTGAAATTATTGCTATTGTCACTTATACACATTTTTGGTGGCCTGAACTCAATCCGTGGATTCCTGTTATAATTGGTCTTATGTCCTTTTTAATTCTTAACCTCGTCGCCGTAAAACTATTTGGCGAACTTGAGTTTTGGTTTGGTTTTATCAAAATCGTAGCAATTCTAGTCCTAATCGTTGTAGGATTTTATATGATCTTTACCGATTTTGTCTCTCCAAACGGTACGGTTGCTTCTCTTAGCCATATATGGAACGGTGGGAATATTTTTCCGCGAGGAATTACAGGCTTTTTTGCTGGATTTCAAATTGTTATTTTTGCTTTTGTTGGCATTGAACTCGCTGGAACAGCTGCTGCTGAAGTAAAAGAGCCTCAAAAAGCTTTACCACAGGCTGTTAATTCAATACCAATCCGCATTGTATTCTTTTATATATTCTCTCTTCTTGTGATTATGTCTGTGACGCCGTGGGATCAAATCAGTCCAGAAAAAAGCCCATTTGTAACAATGTATGCACTTATTGGTATCCCAACTGCTGCAGGTTTGATGAACTTTGTTGTCCTCACAGCTGCCGCCTCTTCAGCAAATAGTGGAATTTTTTCTACCAGCCGTATGATATATGGGCTAGCAACACAAAAAGGTGCTCCTAAATTTTTAGGAAAACTTTCTCGTAACCACGTTCCAGCCAACGCATTATTCTTTTCATGTATATGCATCTTATTTGGTTATGCCGTTGTATCGTTATCTCAAACACTCATAGCTGCTTTTACAATTGTTACGACAATTGCCGCAACTTTGTTTATATTTGTATGGTCTATCATTTTGATCAGCTATATCGTCTATCGCCGCAATCGTCCTCTCCAGCATACTGTCTCTCCTTATAAAATGCCAGGAGGTGTTGTTATGTGTTGGGCGCTTCTTGTTTTCTTTGCATTCATTATCTATTTATTGTCATTAGAAGCTGACACTGCCATAGCTTTAAAATACACTCCAGCATGGTTCATATTTTTAGGAATTGTATACTTTCTTTTTGGGAAAAAGAATTATGCAAAAAATTAAAAAATAAAGCTTATATTACAAAAAACATATAAACAAAAAACATATAAAAAGGGTAACTAAAGTTACCCTTTTTATATTTATCTATAAAATTATAAAAGCTATTGACAAAATATCTCTGTAGAATCTTCAATTACGCTCTTTATCAACCAAAGCATTCGATTTTATCCAAGGCATCATAGAACGAAGTTTTTTACCCACTTCTTCAATAGGATGATTATCATTTAAACGCCGCATACTTTTAAAATGAGCAGCACCAGCTTTATATTCTTGAATCCAATTCGATGTAAATTTACCCGTTTGAATATCTTTCAATATACGTTTCATTTCTGCTCTGGTTTCATCCGTAATCACACGTGGACCAGACATATATTCACCCCATTCAGCTGTATTAGAAATCGAATAATTCATATTTGCAATGCCCCCTTCATACATGAGATCAACAATCAGTTTAACCTCATGCAAACACTCAAAATAAGCCATTTCCGGTGCATAACCTGCTTGTGTTAATGTTTCATAACCTGCTCGAATCAATTCAACAAGACCACCACAAAGAACCGCTTGTTCACCAAAAAGATCAGTTTCGCACTCTTCTTTAAATGTTGTTTCAATCACCCCTGCACGTCCACCACCAAGTCCACATGCATAAGATAATGCTACATTATGTGCATGCCCTGAAGCATCTTGCGCCACCGCTATTAAGCAAGGAACACCACAACCCCGTTGGTATTCATGACGAACTGTATGCCCTGGACCTTTAGGAGCAATCATCACAATATCAACGTTTTTTTTAGGTTCAATCAAGCCAAAATGAATGCTCAAACCATGCGCAAAAGCAATCGCTGCCCCATCGTGTAAATGATCATGAATATGTTCCTTATAAATATCAGCTTGCAATTCATCTGGTGTTGCCATCATAATGAGATCTGCCCATTTTGCTGCTTCAGCAACACTCACCACTTCAAAACCATCAGCCATGGCTTTTTTTACTGTTTCCGACCCTGAACGCAAAGCTATTTGCACATTTTTAACACCAGAATCTTTCAAGTTTAAAGCGTGCGCACGCCCTTGAGAACCATAACCAACAATGGCTACTTTTTTCCCTTTAATGAGATTAACATCCGCATCACGATCATAATAAACACGCATAAAAAATTCCTTCTTTCTCTATTTAAACTGGATTTCAGATTATTTTTATTCAATAAGAAACATTATCTACAGTGCATCACACACTTATAAAGACAAAAAACACCGCTTATAAGAACACAGCAATTGAATAATTTTAAAGTTTACATATTGCATAGAAAAAACTGTAGTCCCCAAACATTCCTAAAACATATACGGATCCCCAAATAAACTTCAACTGCTATTCTACAAAAACAATAATTACACAAAATAAGATTTCTAAAGAAAATTTAGCTAATATTCTACTCTTTTATCGTGCAACAAAACGCTATATTCTAAAAATTAAGATACAACATACAATCTTTAACATGAACCAAATCAATACGGATAGCAAGAAAAATTACAAAATAACAAGTATTGTTTTAATACAACCTTCAAAAGCATATACAACAATATCTTTAGAATAATAGAGAGGATGTTTTTACTTTTTACGTTCTTTTAATATCCACGCCTCTCACACGAAGAAGCCCCCATACGGCTATTATGTTATCCATTTATGGCGCCTTATAAAAAAATTTTAATATGCTCAAGCCCTTTTCAAGAATTCCCTATAATAGTGTAAGATTTATTGCACATCACTCTCTTTACTTCATAAAGCTACAAGTCGATATCATCATTCTATTTAACAGCTCCTATTGCATTAAGCTTATTCATAAGGAGATTTTACGTTATACTATTTACAGATAACCCAAAAATGAGCTCAAATATCAAGAAAATTTGTGTATTAATCCATTAAAATCCTACGCACTCCTTTATAAGGGAAATACTTTCAAAACCCTACTTCTTCTCCATTCAAAGAAATTATAATAAGAAGATTTTAAAACTTCCTCATAATGGATAGTACAAATAAAAAAGCATTTCATACCCTAAAAAACACAAAAAATAGAAAGCTACTAATAAACAGAGGAAAATAGAATATTTTATAATGTATGCTAATAGTGCTATTTATCTCAACATATATAAAATTGTTTTTTAGATAAATTGATAAAGCTTTATAAAAATTTTTTCCCAATTTTATAGAGAAACAAAGATTACGATAATAACCGGATAAAACGCTGAACAGTATCATGCATTCCATACTCTAATGCATCAGCAATAAGCCCATGGCCAATAGAAACCTCATCAAGCCAAGGAATACTTTTGACCAGAGCAGGAAGGTTCATAAGTGTCAGATCATGCCCAGCATTCATACCTAACTGCAACTCTTTAGCTCTTCTTGCTGCTAAAACAAGTTTATTGAGCTCTTGATCTTGTTTTGTTTTATCCTGAAATGCACCACCATAAGGTCCCGTGTAAAATTCCACACGATCAGCGCCCATTGCTTTAGCAATATCAAGACCATCGACAGCAGGATTAGCAAAAAGGGATACACGAATCTTTCTTTTTTTTAAATTCTGAATAATAGGTGCTAAAAATTCTGCATCATGAGCAAAATTCCACCCATGATCAGACGTTGACTGATCTGGATCATCAGGAACAAGGGTAATCTGGTCCGCATAATTTTCAGCGATATCCAAAAATTGATCACTTGGATAACCTTCAATATTAAACTCAGCAGTAGGAAAAGTGTTCTTTATTAAACAGTATATATCTGGCAAATCCGAAAAACGAATATGCCTTTCATCAGGGCGCGGATGAACCGTCAAACCTGTTGCTCCAGCAGCAAGCGCTATATGCCCAATATTCGTTATACTTGGCCACGGAAGATTACGTCGATTACGCAAAACAGCAACAGCATTAAGATTAACCGAAAGTTTTACCGCCATGCCCATTTCCATTTTTTATAGTGTGTAACAAGATAGAAAAAAGGCATTTTCCATCTGAAACTGAGATGATACACATATTTTCTCTATCGAACAATCGTTAAACGCTCTGCTGCGCGGGTAATTCCCGTATAAAGCCAGCGCGCATACATATCACGAAATGCAAAACTTTCATCAAACAAAACGACATTATTCCATTGAGAACCTTGCGCCTTATGAACCGTTAATGCATACCCATAATCAAAATCATCATATCGCTTTTTTAATTGCCATGAAATTTCTTGATCAGGGTTTTCAAACGCTGCTTTTAAAAGTTTAATCTTTGCTACCCCACGCTCACTTTCTTCTGGTTTCACAAGAAGATTAATACTTGGTTTAACGGTCTCCTTCTGTGAAGTCATCACCTTCCATAAAGAGCCATTCAACAAACCTTTAATCGGATCATTTCGCAAACACACCAGCTTATCTCCCGCTTGTGGATAATCTGCTGTAAATCCCTTTAACACACGCAAACGCTGATTATAAAGGTGGCGTGTACGATTAACCCCTACCAAGACCTGATCAGCATCCAAAACCAATTGTTGATTGACCTCTTTACGTGTCACAACGCGCGCTTCTCCATAGTCACCATAAGCAATATCGCGTCCTTCACGTACATCCATAGCAAGACGTATAATCGGATTATCTCGCGCTTGCCGATGAATTTCTGAAAGAAGAAAATCTGGTTCTCCATTAGAAAAAAAGCCTCCACCTGATATAGGAGGCAATTGACCCGGATCACCAAGAACAAGAATTGGCGTTCGAAAACTCATTAAATCACGGGCCAATTTTTCATCTACCATCGAGCACTCATCAACAATAATGAGTTTAGCTTGTGCAGCAGCACTTCTTCGATTTAACGTAAATGTTGGAGCAATAGACTTTTTTCCTGTTATTTCATCGGAAACTTCCTCTTCTCCACGCGGACAATAAATTAGCGAATGAATCGTACAAGCATTGCTTGCACCTTTAGAACGCAAAACCTGCGCGGCCTTCCCTGTAAAAGCAGCAAATTGAACAGAACCATCAACTGTCTCTGCAAAATAGCGTGCAAGCGTCGTCTTACCCGTCCCCGCATAGCCAAAAAGGCGAAAAAGAGGAAAACGCCCTTCCTTCAACCACGCGGCAACAGCCTTCAATGCATTATCCTGTTCCGGCGAAAACTGCATAGCTTACCAACATAAGATTTGCATAAAAAGAGCAGTATTTTGAAAAAAAACGACTATCAAGAAAAACCTTTTTATTAAGAATTGCTGACACACGCCCATCTAACAACTTTCGTAGCACAATTATCAATTATTTACCCATTGTTTTTTCAAGATATTGTAACAATCTAAATTTTATCTATACATCGATCTTCTTGGTAACACCTTATGCGTATCAAATAAAATATCATTTTTTACAACAGTAACACCAACAATGGAAGATGCATATCTTAAATTTAAAATAACACCTATATACGCTTTTTCTAACCAAAATTTAGAATGAGAAAAAGAGCATTGCAATTGCAAAACCCTCACTAGAAAAAATGTCCTTAACAGGATAAAAATAATGTAATTTTTGAACGCTATTTTACACAATCAATCAGCTTTCTTGCACATAAAATAAAGTACATCCACTATTACGAAATAATAATTAAATATATCAAAAACCTTTTAGCAGAAATAAAAATAGCTCTCAACAAAACGACTTAATCCTATGATGATACACCTATAAAGTTCCTATCTCCCTCTCATCATGATTTTAATAAATTTACTCTTCATGCTACAAATAAGTGATATCTCAACGAATAAAGAGAGACATCACACTTATATGAAGCACGCTTTATCTCGCACAAATATGTAGCTTTTTCTGTTTCAACAATAAAATATGGTTCGTAAGTATGGCCTTCTTGGTGGTCTATTATAGAAAACTGGGACATGGCTTTAGTCCAGCGTAGCACTTCAGGTTCGTCCTCTAGAATATGAGAAAAGCGCAATTCTCCATCTACTGAGTCAAACTTTTTCTTTTTGTCGCAATGTTTTAAAGTTTATAAAAACTAACTGATTAATGCTATTCTTATTGCTAGAAATAACAAGACCTCTTTTTATCTATATAGATAATTGATTTTATATATCTTTTTTAAAGTACGGGATACGTGGATAAAAGTTAGGGAATAGGATTTTTCAACCTATCTCTATAGGACGCCTCTTTTTTTGCAAACTTTCTCAAGAAGGTC
>NZ_JBHIRS010000013.1:0-22709 GCF_042197365.1 Bartonella sp. AA168HLJHH
CGATAAAATGTGGATTTTTAGTTGGCACTTCAAGCCCCCCTCCGGTTGCGAGCGCCCTCGCATTGGTATTCCGGGAGTTAAAAACACTGACTTGACTCAGCTTTTTGCTTTTAGTGCCAAAGCACCTGGACATAGCAAAATCTCCCGGAATTCCGGGATACCCGCAAAGCGGGATAAATTTATGTGTCAAGTCTTCGGGTTTTTAATCCCTATTGATCGTTGCGTAGACGACCAAAATTACACTTTAAGTGATAAAGTAATTTCAGAAGATTAGCAAGAAAAATCAAAAATTTTCTATTCTATTTATGCCATAAAACACTGCTCTTTGAAGGGGTGTGAAGAGCTAGAATATTTGAGGGCAGGCCTTGATTTGTTGAGCCTGATGAAGTGTTGTCGTTTGAGGGGGGTGTCTGAAGACTGTAAGGGTACTAGGCAAAAAGCTGTGTTCGTTTATAGACTATTGTTTATAGAGTGGTGCGGGGTGGTGAACCTTTCGTTGGCTTTGTTCTTTAAAGATGTAAAAGCGTAAAAACGTATATCCGTAAAAGTGAAGTGGGGGATTTATGGATTTATATATTGTGCGTGTTTTTGGTCATGGTATGGAATGTGGTGCGAGAATTGGGGGGAAGTGTTTTCGTGAATGGAGGGGGAAGCTAGGAGGAAGAGGGGTGTTCAGTTGTGAGTGTGTGATGGGAGAGAAAAAGGGGGAATGGAGGATGAAGAGAGTGCGCATGGATAGGAGGGAGAGTTTGTGGGTAAGGCGGGTATTGCAAAGAGATGCGTGAAGGATGGCGAGGGGAGATAGGGCTTGATTTGTTGAGCCTGATGAAGTGCTGTCGTTTGAGGGGGGGGCTGAAGATTGTAAGGGTACTAGGCAAAAAGCTGGGTTTGTTTATAGACTATTGTTTATAGAGCTGTGCGGGGTGGTGAACTTTTCGTTGGCTTTGTTCTGTAAAGATGTAAAAGCGTAAAAATGTGAATCTGTAAAAGTGAAGTGGGGGGATTTGTGGATTATATATTGTGCGTGTTTTTGGTCACTTTGGGCTTTTGGGGGCGTGGAATGTGGTGCGAGAATTGGGGGAAGTGTCTTCGTGAATGGAAGTTTAGAGGAAGAGTGCTGTTAAGTTGTTAAGTGTGTGATGGGAGAGAAAAAGGAGGAATGGAGGATGAAGAGAGTGCGCATGGATAGGGGGAGAGTGTGGGTAAGGCGGTGTTGCAAAGAGATGCGTGAAGGATGGCGGTTTTTAAGGAGATAGGGCTTGATTTGTCGAGCCTGATGACGTGCTATCGTTTGAGAAGTGGTTGGGTGTAAGCTTTATTTTGTGGGGAAAGTTGCTTTTTATTGTGGGATTGTAGACTAGTGCTGGTTGGGAATTTTCATTCTTTGAGACGTGGGGTGGAGGTCAATGTAATAATATGGAAGATTGTGATCTCATAATTTTTACATTCTTTCTTTTTTAAGATATTACTTGATATTAGAGTAAATGCTTATATCAAGAGGAGTATTTCTTTAAAAGTTTTCACTTAACTTATTAAGCGATTTATTAGAATAAAAGACTCTTCTGAAGTTCATATCACCAATTGTAGCGAAGGAAGTGTAACTTTAAGTGTAGCAAAGTTTAATATCGGATGGTTGATATGAATTTGTTTTTAAAAAAGAGTCCATTAGCTCTTTTTTGCTCTCTCTTTATTTCCAAAGTTGGTGATTATGCTTATGAAGTTGTTTTTATTTTACTGGTCTTAGAATTAACAGATAACACCTTTTTTACAGGTCTTGTGTATTTTTTTCGATTTATCCCTTTTCTCTTTTTTGGCCCTATAGGCGGTTGGTTAGCGGATAATTTTTCTTTGAAGAAAAATATGATCTTAAGTGAAGTTGTTAGATTATTAGCTTCATTGTTTGTTTTTATAACTTATATAACAGGTACGGCACATATCATTGTTCTTATTTTTGCAGCAATATGTACAACGATAGGAAGAAGTATTTTCCAACCAAGTTTTCAAGCTGCTATTCCCAGAATGTTTTCACTAAAAGATCTTACAAAGGCCAATAGCATTGCTCAAATTATCATGGAAACGGCAGCCGTCATTGGCCCTTTGGTTTGTTCCATACTGCTTTTTTTAGCAAATAAATCGGTAGTACTCATTTTTGATTTTTTTACCTATTTTATATCTATTATCGTGTTATTTAATCTCATGAATTTAAATTCAAGCGAGAATAAATCATTCAATTTTATAAAAATTTATCGAGAAACAGCTTCATATCTTAAATATATTTCTACAGAAAATAATAATTTATTTATTACGCTCGTTGGATCGTCGTTTGCTATTCTCTTTACGGGTGCTATTTTAAGATTTTTAATTCCAGCTTTTGTTCTTTTTGTGGGGGGAGAGGAGAGCCTTGTGAGTTATATTTTTTCTCTCATGGCTGTTGGGACTATTGTTGGTGGTTTGTTATATAGTAAAATTATATTAAATATTACATCGTTGAAGCTCATGATATTTTGGCTTCTTTATGGGGTTATTCTGTTTGTTATGCCCTTAGCTGCTGGACTTTATTTAAAATTCCTTCTCGTGTTAGCATTTGTTCTAGGATTTATTGGTGCCTTTGTGGATATTGGTTTAGTCTCAGCTATTCAATTATATTCTCGTCGTGAAGATTTTGGTAAGAGTTTTGGAACCTTTTCAACTTTAGCGAACTCTGCCGAAGCAATGTCTGGCTTTATTGCTGGACTTTTGGCACTCATGGGATTGTTAAGCTCTTTTTTAGCGATGTCCGCATTAATTATTTCCACGGGAATTATTGGCGTTGTAAAAATTAAGAAAAATAAAGAGTTAACACCTCTTAACACGACAGTCGATGACGACCATTGATATATTTTATATCTCCATGCCGTTTCTTTTTTCTAAAGACGGTTCGCTCATTATCTTATTCATGAGGTAAAAACACCGCTCTTTGAAGGGGGTGATCTGAAACGAATGAGTGGTCATTGGTGGAAACTTGCTAGGCAAGCATTTGAATTCTTTACAGACCGTTGTTTATAGAGTGGTACGGGGTGGATGAAGCTTTCCTTGGCTTCGTTCTGTAAATGTGGAGAAGCGTAAAAATATGAATCTGTAAAAGTGAAGTGGGGATTTGTGGTTTATATATTGTGCGTGTTTTTTGTCATGATATGGAGGGGTGAGAAGGATTGGGGGAAAGTGTCTTCGTGAATGGAGGGGAAATGAAGGGTGCTGTGCGTTGGTTTATGTAATGCAATACACCATGAAAGTAAGTATACATATACTATATGTATACTACATGCTTTACATGTGTTTTTTCGTACTTTTAACATATATATTTTGTGTCTTAAACATAAGCTTTGAGTACTATGAGAGATGGTGGTCGTTTTTTTAACAAGCGAGAAAGTGATTAACTAATGCTTGATAGTAAAGCAGTATGTTGTTAAGGCTATTCTTTGAAAGGAGGCTCTTATTTCTGGTGTAGGAGCTTCTCAGAAGAGAATGCAATTAATAGGGGAGTTAAGATGTCAAAATATTTATTTCCGTTACCGCTTGTATTGGTGGCTGGTTGTGCATCTATCAGTAATTATTCATCAAGTTATGTCAGTCCAAATATTCCGAAAGATGATGTAAAATTAATTGCTAACGATTTTGTTCGTAATCTTAAAAAACCTTTACCGCCCGCTACAACAACACTTATTGTGAAAAAAAATAAAACAGAAGACAACTTTACTCCTGTATTTATTGATCTCTTGCGACGGAATGGATATAACGTGATCTATACAGATCAACCAAACAAACAGCAAAATGGTGTAATCTTGACTTATCAAATAACGCCAATAAAGACAGGTATCATGTCTATGGTTTCTTATGATGAGGTTGGAGTAACGCGTTATTATATCCGCACTTATAATCGATGAAACCCCTTTGCCGGTTTGTCTCAAAAAAGTAGATAATGAAGAAATGTGTTTCAGGGGAAGTGTTGGGATTGAATTAATCAATAAAAATTTGCAGATATGAAAATTGCATATTCAGATGACAGTTATTCGTCGTCTCGTTTACAATTTCAGTGTTGTAACGAAGAAAGATGTCGTTTTATCTGTTTGCAATCCTTCATGTTCTATCTCAGTTATATAGCGCTTTTATCGTTTCTGTCTTATAGAAAATTACTTTCTGTTCTACGGCTCTATATGCCAATCTAATAGTGAGATCTAAACAATCAAATTCATATGAACTCTTTACAGAAATCTGTTGTTTGAGATTGTTGGAAAGGTGTTTTGTTTTTATCAAATTGTCGCGTGGTGGTTTGGGAGTTTCCTTTGGCTGCGTTCTGTAAAGATGTAAAAGCGTAAAAATGTGAATCTGTAAAATGAAGCGGAGGATTTGTGCTTTGTGAGAGCTTTTATCATGGCATGGAATGTGGTGCGAGGATTGGGGGAAGTGTCTTCGTGAATGGAGGAGAAAGTTGGGATGAAGAGTGTTGTTGAAGTGCGTTTTCTGGAGAAGAGTGTGTGGGGAATAGCTGTAAACAGATTGCAGAGCTGATGTGTAAAGAGATGTGAAGAGAGAAAAATTGTGGTTGGCGTTTATATTCTATGCGGAGCTTAACAATTATAGTTGCATCTATATTTGTATGGGGATATCCGTGAAATGGGTGTGAGAAGCATTGAGAGGTGTTTTTTTTAATAAGTGGGTGAATGAGCAATACAATGAAAGCCTATTTAGGAAAAATCCTATTTTAGCTCTTGTTGTTTTAGACATTGTGTTTTGTATGAGGGGCATTTTGCAGAAAAGGTGTTTTGAGGGATGTGGCTCCCTTAAAGAAAAACACAAAAATATCAAAAGAAAAATATAAAAACTTGACAAGGTAAATGTAAAAAGGTATCATAATGATACAATCGGAATTGTGCGTTTAAATCAGATGAGATCTTTTGATAAGATTCTGTGAGAGGGGTGGGGATGTTTTTCCAAGGTTTTGGTGTTTTTATCCTATTTTGAAGTTTGTTATCCTATGATGTCGTAAACCGGTGTCGTAAACCGTTTTTTGAGATGTGGTGGTATCAGGCGGGCAAGGCTTTAGGCTGAGGGGAATATTGGCAACGGATGTCGATTGATGGGCTTTTGCCTAATCAGAAATTAACCACAAGATTGCTTTTTGTTTTTTCGCTTTGAGCTCTCTAAAGTTTTTTAAAAGGGCGTATTCTTTTTCGCTGGTGGTATCTTGATCGTGGTGTAAGGCATGTTCTTTTGTGGGAATATCTGCTGTTAAAAGGTCCGCATAAAAAAAGTTCATAGGAACCTCTAGTTTTTTAGCAATTTCGAGCAAACACCCCGCGCTTACACGATTTAAACCTTTTTCATATTTCTGGATTTGTTGGAAACTGACACCTAAATGGCTTCCTAATTCCTTTTGAGAAAGTCCCATTGAAATGCGTCTATGGCGGATTCTTTTACCTATTGAAATATCATTGAAATGTGAATTTTTAGTTTGCACTTCAAGCTCCCCTCCGGTTGCGAGCGCCCTCGCATGAGTATTCCGGGAGTTTGAAAGCACTGAGCTCAGCCAGCCTTTTGCTTTTAGTGCTGACAAGCACTTGGACATAGCAAAAGCTCCCGGAATTCCGGGATACCCGCAAAGCGGGATAAATTTATGTACTGAGCGTTCGGGCTTTCAAATCCCTATTTGACCGTTGCGTGGACGATCAAAAACACAGATCAATTCATAAGGCAATTTCAGAAGATTGGCAAGAAAAATCAAAATAATTTCAAAGACTATAAGATTGGGTACTTTTTAAAAAAGTGCGAAATCTGGATTTTTAGTTTGCACTTCAAGCTCCCCTCCAGTTGCGAGCGCCCTCGCATGAGTATTCCGGGAGGTTGAAAGCACTGAACTCAAATCAGCTTTTTGCTTTTAGTGCTGACAAGCACTTGGACATAGCAAAAACTCCCGGAACTCCGGGATACCCACAAAGTGGGGTAAATTAACGTTTGAGTTTTCGGGCTTCAACTCCCTATTTGACCGTTGCGTGGACGATCAAAAACACAGAACTATCAATAAAGTAGTTTCAGGAGATTGGCAAGAACAATTAAAAGGTTTGGAAAATGAGAGCATTTTTTTGTATCTTAAAAATTATCTCATTATATTCTTATGCCTTATGCCTTATGCTGTAAAATATTGTCATTTGAGGTAGGGTGAGATGGAGGCATTAGAGGCAAGGATATGCCGTCGAGGGACCTTCAAGCATATCAATAATTCGGGTATATCAATAAGGTGCTTTTTGTGAGAGTGTCTGGATATTGGAGGGTAGGGGTTATCTGTCCGTGTCTGGTGAAACAGTATTCTTTGAGGGGTGGTGAGAGGTGGTTGCCCAAATGCAATGTGCTCGATAAAAAGTGGGATTGTTAACAGACTCTTGTTTATTGAGTGGTGGGTTAGTTTGGAAATTTTGTTTGGCTGCCTTTTGTAAAGATAGAAGAGCGTAAAAACGTGAATCCGTAAAAGTGAAGTGAAGAATTTATGCGTTGTATGCTTTTGTCTTGGCATGGAATGGGGGGAAAGGACTGGGGAACGAGTCTGCAAATGAAGTCGAAAGCTAGGATGCAGAATGTGAAAATTGGCGCTGTGGGAGAAGCTTTTTGGTGTGTGTGAAGCTTTGTCTTTTGGGTGGGGGCTTTGCTTCGAAGCGGAATTGATCGGTATTTGTAGGAGCTTTCGCTCTTTGTGTTGGAGAGGGATGGGTGTAAGAATATTCAGAAAAGGCTTGCTTATTGAATCCGTTGTTTGAGGGGTATGGTGTGCTGATCTGTCTGAGTGGGGTTGGTAGGAGGAAACTGCTACAAGATGTCGGATTCTTGACAACGCAGTGTAAGATGCTGGGGGAAAAATTTCGTTTGACTGCTTTCTGTAGAGATGTAAAAGCGTAAAAACGTGAATACGTAAAAGTGAAGTGAAGGATTTATGCGTTGTATGCTTTTGTCTTGACATGGAATGTGGTCGGAGAACTAGGGGACGCATTTGTGAATGGAGCGGGGAAAGCTGGGATGAAGAGGGGTATAAATCGCGTTGACTGGAGAAAAGTGTGTGAGGGAATATTTTAGGGCAGGGCTTATCTGTCTTGTCTGATAAAATTGCCTTCTTTGAAGTGTTGTGATCTGAAGCTTATATTTTAAGGGTGTTGGATATATTGGCGAGGGATGTTGACGGGTGCCTTTTGTCTAATCAGAAATTAACCACAAAATTGCTTTTTGTTTTTTCGCTTCGAGTTCTCTAAAGTTTTTTAAAAGGGCGTGTTCTTTTTCGCTATATGTGTCTTGATCGTGGTGTAAGGCATGTTCTTTTGTGGGAATATCTGCTGTTAAAAGGTCCGCATAAAAAAAGTTCATAGGAACCTCTAGTTTTTTAGCAATTTCGAGCAAACACCCCGCGCTTACACGATTAGATCCTTTTTCGTATTTCTGGATTTGTTGGAAACTGACACCTAAATAGCTTCCTAATTCCTTTTGAGAAAGTCCCATTGAAATTCTTCTATGACGGATCTTTTTACCTATTGAAATGTCGTTGAAATGTGAATTTTTAGTTTGCACTTCAAGCTCCCCTCCGGTTGCGAGCGCCCTCGCATTGGTATTCCGGGAGTAGTAAAGTACTGAGCTCTAGTCAGCATTTTTGCTTTTAGTGCTTATCACACCTGGACATAGCAAAAACTCCCGGAATCCCGGGACACCCACAAAGTGGGTTCATTCTTACGCTAGAGCTTAGGGCTTTACTATCCCTTATTGATCGTTGCGTGGACGATCAAAATATCCTTTGAGTGATAAAGTAATTTCAAGGGATTGGCAAGAACAATTAAAAGATTTTCTAGTCTGTTATATTGTAAAATAGGGATGTTTGGGGGGGCGGTAATCTGATGTTAGTAGGGGAATTTATTGGGTAAAAGGTTGAATGATAGTTTAAAACCGGTGCGGGGTGGAAGCTTTATTCAGCAGAGGAAAATTTGCTTTTTGAAGTCGAATTGTAGATCAGAGCTTATCTGGCGTGTTTGATGAAACACCATTCTTTGAAGTGTGGGATAGCCATATGAAATAATCAGCAGGGAAATCTGATAGACGAGAAATCAGCTTGTTGACAGACCCGTGTTTACAGAACGGTGCGGGGTAGTGATTTGAGCGTTTCGTTTGGCTGCGTTCTGTAATGATGTAAAAGCGTAAAAATGTGAATCTGTAAAATTATGCGGAGGATTTGGGCTTTATGTGGGCTCTTATCTTTTTGGGTGTGTCCAATTTTTTTTAATTGTTGAATGCTTGGCAAATTTTGTTGCTGATTTTTATGTCATTTTTTGTGTTTGAGGTTTTGGTTTCTCTTTAGTTGGAAGGAACATGATGATGGTAGATGAACATTGTCTTCCCTTACGTCGAAGAGGGCGGAAAAAAGGGGCTTTAAATAAAACAACAAAGCGATTTAATGAAGCTCTTTTGACAGCGGCGGAGCAGGCTGGATATCACTATGGTGAAGATGGGCTGGTGTCTTATCTTCAGTATCATGCGTTGAATAATCCCGTACCTTTTTTTTCGCTGTTGGCAAAAGTGTTGCCTCTTCAGGGGGCTGGAGAAGGGCAGGTTAAAACAGTTTCGCGTATCGAGATTGTACCAGTGAATGCAAAAAATAGCGAACCGGAGAAGCATGATCCCTCGGCAACTGAGGCTTGAAGCTACGAGAAAATGTTGGGTTGGGCACATGATGTTTAAGGGATATTGTCTTTGAACGGGGATGCTAGATGTTTGTCTGAAAGCTTATGATTGAAATTGCGGTGAGGGGCGTGTGTTTTAGGCGTGTGAGCTGTGACGTTGTTAAGCCTTGGTGGGGGAAGCATGAGGACGTGGACTGGAGGAGACTTCGGTGCATATGGTGTTTTTTGGGGGTACATGGCGTCTGGGGTGGTCTGTTTGAAGAGGGGCCGGCAAGATGCTTTTATGGCGATGCGTGAGGGGCGCGATACCTGAAAGATGTTGGGGAGTGCTTGATGATATTTGCTGTTTTGGGCATCTGGTGAAGATTTGGTTTTTTCTCGTTATTGAAGGTGTGGAGATATCAAAAACAGTTTCGCGTATTGAGATTGTACCAGTGAATGCAAAAAATAGTGAACCGGAGAAGCATGATACCTCGATAACTGAGGCTTGTGATATTGAAAAATGTTAGGCTGAGGTGGGTGATGTGGGGTGATGTCTTGCAAGGGGGCTGCTTTGGTGATTGCCTATCTTGAGGGGATTGAAGCGGAGGCTATCGTGTTTGTGGGCGCTCGTGATATTGGGAAGGGGCTTTGGTGAATGATGCCGTAAGGGCCCGTGTGCTGGAGGGAATTTGGTGCAGGGTATTTGTGTGGTGGATATGGAACAGTGTTTTGATGGGTGAGGGGCATGAAACTTGAGAGAAGTGTTATGCTTGCCTGATGCATGTGTTTTGGTGGGGGTATCTTGGGGGATAAAGTGTGAGGATTGGTGATGCTTGAGAGGCATGATATTGGAGGATGTTGGGCTTTGGATATGCCTGAGAGCCATGTGCTGAGGCTATGATTTGGTTGGGGAGGATACCTTGCTTGTGGGTTGGGGGATGACAGGCGCGGTGTTTGAGGGGGGGGTGTTGGGGAAATAGGGACCTTTGGGGAGATAATGATCTTTGGGGGGGATAAGGACGTTGGGGCGCATAGGTGGGGTCAAGGGGATCTCATGCAAAAAAGTGAAATTTATTGAATATTAGGATGAAGAAAAGATAAAGCGCTGCTTTTGAGAAAGGCGTTTTTCGTTCAATTGCTCTTTTCGTTCAATTGCTCTGGGATCATTAAACTTGGGATAAGCAAAAGGGTGCAGCGCAATTATTGCTAAAGTATGAAAATTTATAATGACAACTGTTCAGAAAACTTCTCAAAAAATTGAGCAGAAAACGGCTCAAGTGGCTCTTATTCCAAAGCTTATTCCTGTTTTTACTGGAAATGCCGATGTGCGAGCCGCTTGGGGAGGACGCGGTTCTGGAAAAACACGTTCTTTTGCTTTGATGTCGGCTGTGGTGGGATATCGCCATGGAATGGCTGGAGAACGCGGGATTATTCTTTGTGCACGGCAATTTCAAAATTCTCTTAATGAAAGTTCTTTGGAGGAAATTAAACGCGCTATCGAGTCTTATCCTTTTTTACAAGACTATTATGAAATCGGCGATAAATATATTAAGTCAAAAGATGGACGGATTGTCTATGTGTTTGCTGGGCTTGATCGCAATATCGCAAGTATTAAATCAATGGGACGCGTTTTCCTTTGTTGGGTCGATGAAGCCGAGCCCGTGACAGAAACTGCTTGGCAAACACTTATTCCAACTTTGCGCGAAGAAGGAAAAGATTGGAATGCAGAATTATGGGTCACATGGAACCCATGCCATGAAAATGCAGCCGTGGAAAAACGTTTCCGAAATGTCGATAATCCTCATATCAAAGGGGTGGAAATCAATTGGCGTGATAATCCGCAATTTCCTGAAAAACTCAATCGTGATCGAATGGACGATTTGCAGCAAAGACCAGAGCAGTATAACCATATTTGGGAAGGCGAATATCTCCAAGCTGTCCAAGGGGCTTATTATCAGAAATGCCTGCTGGAAGCCGAAATGGAAGGGCGGATTACCACTGTTCCACGGGATCCTTTGATGCAGGTGAGAATCTTTTGGGATATCGGGGGAACAGGAGCAAAGGCTGATGCTACCGCATTGTGGGTGGCGCAATTTGTTGGACGTGAAATCCGAGTGCTCGATTATTATGAAGCCCAAGGACAACCTCTCTCAGAGCATGTGGGCTGGGTCTTTCAAAGGGGATATGAAAAGGCTCTTATGGTCTTGCCTCATGATGGTGCAACAAAAGATCGTGTCTATAATGTGAGTTTTGACAGTGCCCTTCAACAAGCCGGTTTTCAAACCAAAATAATTCCTAACCAAGGAACAGGTGCTGTGAAAATGCGTATCGAAGCCGTACGGCGGTTGTTTCCTGCACTATGGTTTAATCGTGAAACGACATGTGCGGGGAGAAAAGCGCTTGCTTGGTATCATGAAAAGCGCGACGAACAGCGCAATATCGGACTAGGGGCTGAACATGATTGGGCTAGCCATGGGGCCGATGCCTTTGGACTGATGTGTGTGGCTTATGAACAACCAAATGCTAAAGCGCGAAAAAAACCTTATCGCTCGTTTCACCATTCTCAAACTTCATGGATGGCTTTTTAATGAATAGTTCTACAGATTCTTCTTTTAATCAAATCGAAACGCTTGAAAATCAAGCTCTCTTTAAAAAACTCGTGGGTTGGTATCAGGATGATATTGATCATGTCGAAAAATGGCGAAAAAATGCCCAGGAAGATTACGATTTTTATAATGGACGGCAATGGAATGAGCAAGACTTGGCTGTCTTGCACGAACAAAACAGACCGGTGATGACTTTTAACCGTATTGCGCCTTTAATTAATGCCGTGATTGGGGCTGAGCGCAATAATAAAAGGCAAGTGCAATTTATTCCACGACAAGAAGGGGCTGCCTTTGCAAACCAGATTTTGACAGGAGCAGCCGAATGGTTTCGCGATGAAGCCGACGGGGAATACGAAGATTCCGATGCCTTTCAAGATGCAATTATTTGCGGTATGGGCTGGACAGATACACGCCTTGATTATGAACAAGATCCCCAAGGAAAACCAATCATTGCGCGGCTGGATCCTATGAAAATGGTGTGGGATGCAAGTGCTGTCAAGTCTAATCTTATTGATGCTCAACGCTTATGGTATATTGATGAAAAACCCCTTGCTGTGGCGCAGGAAATGTTTCCCAATGTTCATTGGAGTGACCTTAATGCTGATTGGGTTAAACATCAGAGTTTTTTACATTCAACCAGCGATGGGATGACACAAAGTTATCAGTCCGAGAGGGGGTATCAAGGAGAAGAGGGGAGCGGCTATCAACGTCCTAAAATGGTGACATTGGTAGAATGTCGCTGGTTTGAACGCGAGGTGGTTTATAAAGTTCTCGAGCCTCTAAGTGGAAAGTTTGTCGATTATTCAGAGCAGGATTTCCAAAATTTAAGCAAAACCTTTCCTCATGTTCAAGCAACAAGGTTGAACAGAAAAATTGTCAAACGGGCATTTTTAGGTAGAAAGCTGCTTGAAGCGCCTGATAAGCCCTTGGTTCCACCCAATCAATTGGGATGGGAGTGTATTACCGGTACTTTTGATAAGTTAAGCCGGCAATTTTATGGAATTGTGCGCCCTACAAAAGATCCTCAACGGTGGGCAAACAAATATTTTAGTCAAGTAATGCATTTGCTCAATAGCCAATCAAAAGGCGGAATTATGGCAGAGCGCGATGCTTTTGATGATGATCGACAAGCCGTCGAGAGTTGGGCTAGAGCTGATAGTATTACTTGGTTGAAAAGTGGTGCTGTGTCTGGGGGAAGAATTCAGCCTAAACCCGTGGCACAATTTCCGCAAGGGTTTTTCCAATTGTTTAATGAAGCAAAGAGCGCACTTGAACAGGTGACGGGGTTGTCTTCTGAATTTATTGGGACGCGAGCTGTCAATCAGCCTGGCATTCTTGAGCAACAACGGCGACAATCGTCACTTAATCTTTTGGCTTCCTTTTTTGATGGGTTGCGTCGATATCGGCAACGACAGGGAAAAATTATTCTCTATCTTATTCAAAATTATCTGTCCGATGGGCGGCTGGTTCGTATTGCTGGTGATGAAAATGCCCAGTATGTGCCGCTGACACGCGAAATGGTGACAAGTTTGGAATATGATATTGTCGTGGATGATGCACCAACAAGTCTTAATGAAAAAGAGCGTACTTTTGCACTGATCATGCAACTGCTTCCTTTGATGCAAAATTTTGCAACGCCTGAGATTATGCTTGATCTTTTACGCTATTCACCTTTACCAGCCTCACTCATTCATAAAATTGCGATAAAGGCGCAAAATTCTCTTCAAGAAGAGCAAAATGCCTCAGCGCAGATGGGGAATAATGTGGGGGCAGACCAGATAATGCAGATGTTGCAGACAGTAAAGGCTCAACAATAGGACGCTTTGTCATGCGCGACTTCTGATAAACGCCATATATCATAAATTGCTTATCGATTTTCGTAGTGCATGGGCTCCCTTTTCTTAAAAGAACTGTTTTGTAGGGCAGGACTGTTGGGAAAAGTAGGGTGGAGAGGGAGTCTTGCCCGTCATGTGGGGTGAACATGGTGGGAATGGTGGGCGCAGAATGGGCTTATCGATTTTTGTAGTGCATGGGCTCCCTTTTCTTAAAAGAACTGTTTTGTAGGGCAGTGTTGTTGGGAAAAGTAGGGTGGAGAGGGGGAGTTTTGCCGTCATGTGGGGTGGAGAGCATTGGGGGGAATGTTGGAGCCAAAAGATGGGTAAGCATTAAGGGGATAAATGCTTATGGAGCTGTTTTATCTGAAAAATTTGATTTTATTGTTTAAAAAAAGAGAAGGCTAATGTCATGGATCAAGAACACTTAACGCCGGCAGAACAAAACCAATTGAAACAAGATTTTCTGGTCTCAACACAAGAGGGAGAAAATGGTGAAATTGCAAGAGAAGAAAAAACTCTTGAAGATAATTTTCAAGGGCAAATGCTTCAACAACAGGACTCTTCGCAAAAGGCTGGAAAAAAGGTTCAAGGGGGAGAAAATGCTGCGCCAGATCCACAAAAAGACTTTATGGGCTATATGCAATGGTTGGGAAAAACACTCCAAAAACAAGGGCTTTTACATGAAAAACAACAGCCTTCTCTTGGTTTGGAAGCAGAACAGTTGCATGCATTTTTTCAGCAGTCTGTTGCTAGTGTTAAACAAAAGCATCATGATTTTGATCAAGCAGCTGATTTTATTTATGAAACGAGGGCTAAACAGTTGGCAGCTTGTGCTTCGCTCTATCCTGAGATGGCCGATCCCAAAAATATTGATGCGTTGATTGGTGATGAGTTGAAGCAGATCTTGCGCGATTGTGCGCAAAAAAATCAAAATCCGGCTGAAGTGATTTACTCTATTGCACAAAAAATTGGCTACACAAATGTTCCCAATAACATGGGTGAAAATTTACAGGAAAGACACAATTCTGCACGTACTCTTGCTGCTTATAACGGCTTGACTCCAAATGGGCCGATTTCTTTGGATATGCTTGATAAAATGTCAGAAGCAGAGTTTAGCGCTTGGGTTGCTGATCCTAAAAATAAAGCTGCTTTTAATCGTTTAATGGGGGGAAGAGAATTTTAAAAACAAGAATGTGAGGGGGGGCGGGAACGTTAAGAGGCTTTTAGCGTAGGAGAATGCGAGGGGATTTCTCAAAGCACGGATGTGGTGAGGAGAGCTCTTATAAGGAGGAGGCAGACGCTAACAGAAATTAGATAAAACTCACGAACAACCTATTCACCATCTGAAATGAAATGTGGTGTTTTGAGCGCCCGGCGCTTTGCCGGGTTTTTTATGTCAAGAAAACTTTTAGAGGATAAAATGACCGTAACTTATATCGGACTTAATGACCCAATGGCAGTGCGCACATGGTCTAAATTACTAAACCAAGAAGTCTCAAAAGCACTTCCAATTGCACCGTTGATTGGAAATGATTCAAACAGTATCGTACAGTTAAAGGATGAAACCACGAAAGCAAGTGGGGATGCTATTAGCTTTAATTTGCGTGTGCAGTTGCTAGGCGATGGGGTGAGCGAAGGGCAGACATTGGAAGGCAATGAAGAAGCTTTACAGTTTCTCAATGATCGCTTGGCAATTAATGAACTCGTTCATGCTGTGCGTGTCAAAAATGAGGGAACGATTGATCAACAACGAATTCTCCATGATTTGCGCACCGAGGCAAAAAATGGTTTGGTTGATTGGTATGCAGATCGTCTGAGTATGATGTTCTTCATTCAAGTTTGCGGGTATACCGCAAAAACAATTAACTTTGAAGGACGCACGATTACCCTTAAACCAGTTCATTATGGGTTTAATGCGCCAACGGCACCAACCAATAAACGTGTGGTACGTCCTAATGATAAAGCAAAAGATGAGGACTTAAAAGAAGACGATGTTTTTGATCTTAAGCTCATTGATAAAGCTGTCGAACGGGCTAAATTGGCAAATCCTAAAATTAGACCTGTGCGGATTGATGGTGAAAATGTCTATGTGCTTTATCTCCATCCAACCCAAGTGACGCAATTGCGAACCAATACAGATGCAGGGCAATGGCTCGACATTACTAAGGCAATCTATAGTGGAAGTCGTATCAAAAATCCGCTCTATGATGGGTCTTTGGGCATGTATAATGGTGTGGTTTTACGCGAAGCTGAACATATTACCGAAGGGGTTGAATCTGGGATGGCAAATAAAGCTGTACCAAATGTGCGGCGGGCTGTTCTGCTTGGTGCGCAGAGTGCTGTGATTGCTTTTGGTAAAGATCGAGGAGCAACACGCTATAAATTGGTGGAAGAACTCTTCGACTATGAAAGAGAATTCGGGGTCGCGGCAAAAACCATTATTGGGATGAAAAAAACTTGCTTTACCTTGCCAGGAAGTACGCAAGGGGCTCAGGATTTTGGCACTATCGTCATCCCAACTTATGGAGCGCCCGCTTAAAGCGAATGTTTGCTCTCTTCCCCCAACAAGAGGGATCTGTTGGGGGAAAAATTTAAAATGCTTCCAGAAACAAGGACAGGCTTATGACCACTTTATCCACTGATCCCCAAAATCTAAACCTTACACATTCAGACCATTCTAAAACTTTTGCTTATATGGTCGCGCTTATTCAAGATGAAATTGACGATACAACAGCGGAATATTCCCTGCAAATTCAAGATTCAATTTTTACGGCTTTGCGTTTGTGTGAACGCGAACCCTTTTTCTTTAATGAAAAAAGAGAAAGGACGTTTAAAACACAAAGTGGTAAAACATGGTATGGGCAAGAAGAAGGGGTTTTTATTGAAGCAGAAAAGAGTTTGGAGGGCGTCTTTTTAGTAACAAAGAGTGCAACACCAACAAAGTTGTTCTTTAAGCCCTTGGAAGTGTTGCATCAACAATATGGTATGCATCCTGCGCTAGGAACGCCATTCTTTTATACCTACCTTGATCAAAAAATAGGACTCTTTCCAACACCAGAACATGTGGAAGCTGTACAGCTTTCTTATGCTCCTGTTCATTTTGCCGATGAACAGCTGAAAGAGGATGATAACCCTTGGTTGATTTATGCTTTTGATCTTATTAAAGCACGTGCAAAATATGAACTTTATAAAAATATTCTTAAAGATCCTGAATATGCCGCCGTTTCTTTCAGAGATTTTCAAGAACAGCTTCAAGCTTTGCGCATTGAAACATCGCGCCGAAAAGGTTCTTCAAAGATTCGCCCAATGCGTTTTTAAAAAGTTCATTTCAAATCGTTTATGGCTGGCGTTGAAGGTTGGTTTGTCATTGGTGGCTGGTTTGTCACTTATGGCTGGATACACGCGTTGGGTGTTGATGGTGAAGGGCTGGTGGATGGCGTTGGGGTGGCCATTATTGATGGTATCGTTTTTTTTGGTGCGTTAAACAACCTAAGGTTGTTTATTTTGTTGAATTTTATGCCTTTAGAGTTTTAAGAGCTTTTGTGGTTTTTTATTAATAAGCTTTGGTGTTTTGAATGGCACTGGGCTCTTCAAAGATTTTATGGGGGGGTGGGGGTGATGGCTCTTTCCCCCGTCATTGTGGGGGGGTGATTTGCGGGCAGTTGATTTTGGTTTGGCGCTGGTGGATGGCGTTGGGGGTGGCCATTATTGATGGTATCGTTTTTTTTGGTGCGTTAAACAACCTAAGGTTGTTTATTTTGTTGAATTTTATGCCTTTAGAGTTTTAAGGGCTTTTGTGGTTTTTTATCAATAAGCCTTGGTGTTTTGAATGGCACTGGGCTCTTCAAAGATTTTATGGGGGTCTTGATGGCTTTTTTCCCAATCGCTGATTATCGACCCGATGTGGCGGATATCAATGGAATTTTTACCGATGAACTTGTTAATGTGCTCCCGGCTGATGGCTCCTATATCCCTATGCCAAGTTTTGAACCTTTATCAGAGCCTTGTCCGGAGCCAATTTTAGGCACTCTTGCGGTTAAAACAAAAAATGGGGTTTCTATTATTGTCGGGACAAGAGAAAAAATCTACTTGCTTGATAATACAACAATGAACTGGAAAGATATTAGCCAAAAAGGAAAACCTTATCTGGCTAATGTTGATGCTCCGTGGTCTTTTGCTTTGTTTGGTGATTTGATCATTGCTGTGAATGCCAATGATAAACCACAAGTGATTGATATTAACCATGATAAAACATTTAGAAATTTAGGAGGAAATCCACCACAGGCAGGGATTGTTCGTGTCTGGGGAGATTTCGTTTGTTTGATGAAATTAACCGAGTATCCAAGAAGGGTTCATTGGTCTGGATTAAATGATGCTGAATTTTGGACCGTGGGGAAAAAAAGTTGTGATTATCAAGATTTTCCTGATGGCGGATTCGTCCAAGGGGCAACGGAGACAACAAATCCAATTATCTTTATGCGTTCTGCAATCTATGCCGGTTCTTTTATCCCTGGCTCTAAGATTATTTTTAGTTTCCAAAAAATCCACGATAAACGAGGCGCAAAAAATGCTGAATCAATTGTTTGTAGAGGCGATTTAGCATTCTTTGCCGATGAGGGCGGGTTTTATCAAATAACAAATGAGGGACAGATTATACCCATTGGGTTCGAAAAAGTCGATCGAACGATGACCGCAAAATCAAGGAAGGATAATCTGTACACTCTATCTGCTGCTATCGATGGGGTGTATAATCGTGTTTATTGGATGGTTGATTCTGATGAGAATCTTCATAAACGTATCTTGCTCATTTATGATTGGGGATTGCAAAAATGGACAAAAGCTCTCGTCGATATCAAAATGATATTGCCTATTTTCTTAGCCGGAACAACCCTAGAAGGTCTTGATTTTGTGACTAAGAATATTGACGATTTGTCCTTTTCTCTTGATAGTAAAGCTTGGAAAAATGAATCGCCTATTCTGGGGGCATTTGATCAACAGGGGAGACTGGGTTCGTTTTCTGGGTGTCCTATGGCTTGTGTCGTGACATCACAAGAAATGGGGCAGACAAATGGCATGATAACACGAGTGAAAAATATTATGCCTCAAGTCA
Organism: Bartonella sp. AA168HLJHH; assembly: GCF_042197365.1. Lineage (NCBI taxonomy): Bacteria > Pseudomonadati > Pseudomonadota > Alphaproteobacteria > Hyphomicrobiales > Bartonellaceae > Bartonella > Bartonella sp. AA168HLJHH. The sequence goes on from NZ_JBHIRS010000013.1 coordinate 18,221, forward strand.
ATAGTGGAAAGTTTTATTTGTCTGTGGGAATGCGCTTTCGACAATCTCTTGAAGAGGAAACTGTTTGGTTGCCAGAAAAACAGCCCTCTTATAATACTGGACAAATTCATTGTCGTGCAAGGGCACGGTTTTATCGCTTTAAATTGCGTATTCCTGAAGGGGTGAATTGGACTCATGTCACTGGATTTGATGTGGAATTGACGCGGGCAGGCATGCGATAGGCATGCCCTTTTGTAATACCATGCGATAGGCTCAAGCCTCTATTATTAAAGAACAAATGCCCCATAGGCTTCCCAAACCTTTATAAACAAAGGCACAATGCGATAAGCTGTGTCTTTATAATATGAAGAACAAGGTGGTGCGTTATGTTTCATGCTTTTCTGCGATAAAGGAAAATAGGCTGCACCATGGTTTATTTTTATAAAGAAGAAAGTTCCCTCTTTGTTGTGACAAAAGGATAATGGGGCTTTTTTTCTTTTATTGTGCGGGGGCATGGAATGCGTGAAATGCGTAGGGGGATGTTATTTGAGGGGAGATGAGTGACAAAGCTAAAAGAGCTAAAATTATGATACAAGAGAGTCAAGATTTATATTCTGCTTATCTGACAGAGCAGTGGCCATGGGAAAAAATAGCTCCCTATCAAGAGGCTCTCAATGCTGCATTGAAAAAATATGTTCAGCGCTTTCCGGATGATGTTTGTCTGGAAAAAATTGCTGAAGAAATCGCTACCGGACAAGCACAATTGTGGCTGGTCTTAAAAAATAAAATCCAATTTAGTGCTTTTGCAATTACCAAAGTTGAAATAACCCATACGGGAAAAAAATGCGTCGTTCTCTCTGATCTTGCTGGAGAGGGAGGGCTGAAATTGGTCAAGTTGATTGATGAAGTCGAAAAATGGGCGCGAACAATTAATGCTGAAGAAATGCACATGTTTGGAAGAACTGGATGGGCGAAAAAGCTCGCTCATCACGGATATTCTCGTAATCTTATTCAATATAGAAAGGTTCTGAACCCATGAGTAGAAAAACCACACCTCAAGTGCAAACAACAACACAAACAAATGCTCCACCTGCTTGGGCGGCTGATATTCTTAAACAAGCCAGTGCTGATGCACTTGGACTTTATAATAAAGGAATTGGCGGAAACGTTTATCAGGGAGACAGAGTCGCTGGTCTTAGCAATATGACAAAAAATGCGCTGACCGGTTTACAACAAGCAGCAGGGCTTTATAACAATCCAACGGTAACGCAATGGTTGAATGCCCCAACCAACAGCGCTACAAATCTTTCCGGTATGGCTAAGGGAAGCTGGATTGGAAGCAATAGCAAATTTAATACTGCATTGCAAAATGCTCTGAATAAAACATCCGATGCAATTAATCAATCGATGTCGGGAGCAGGACGTTATGGTTCTGGGGCTCATACTGGTGTGCTGGCCGATGAGTTAGGCGCCTTGGCAACAAATGCTGCAGCACAGCAATATAATCAAGATATTAACAATATGATGAATGCCAACCAGATGATTGATCGCTCTCAGAATGATCAAGTTAATGCGGCAAATAGCTATTATCAAGGACAGAGTAACGTGCAAAGCAATGCTTTGAAAGGGGGTATGATTCAAGATATAAACCGCCAAAATGTCTTAGATGCTGAACGCCAAAAATGGTCAGAAAAAGATAATCAAGATTGGAACCGATTGCAAAGTTTGTTACAGGTAGGAACACAGGCTGCTGGAAATTACGGAACGACTTCAGGAAAATCCACGACAATGCCTTCTGTGACAAAAGATCCATTGCGTGATGCGCAGCAAGTACTTGGATTGGTCGGAGGAATTTTAGGGCTTTGTGATGTGAGAGCAAAAGAAAATATTATCCCTGTGGGGCAGAAAAAGGGATATCCATTTTATACCTTTAATTATAAGGGAAATCCACAACGTTATCAGGGCGTTATGGCGCAAGACGTGTTGCGTGTGAACCCTGAAGCTGTTTATGTCAATGCGAAAACAAAGTTATTGCATGTTGATTATGACAAAATAGGCCTGAAAATGGAAAAAATGAAAATGGAGAAAATACCGGCATCTAAAAATAAAATTGCGACTTTCTTTTCTTCATTTTTTGCTCGTTTTCCCTTTTTGAAAAAAGAGTATCTTCTATGAGTTCGATTTATGATTGGTCAATTGTTGCATCAGAAAATGCTTATGCCGATGAGAGTATAAACTGGGCAGAAGGGCAACCTCCAAGCACAGTCAATGATAGTGCTCGCGCTATGATGCAACGCATCAAAGAATATTTGTTGGATAATGGGGGCGTGATTGAAACACAGTTTACTGTTGATGTGAAAAATGAGAGAACGTCACTTCGTTTGGCAACAAAGTCTTTTTTTGAGACTTATATGGATGGCATTGTTGTGCGCTTTAAAGCACAAGGCGTCAACAGAGGAATAACAAATATTTCTTTAAATCAATTGCCGCCAAGACCAACTTATATGGCAACGCCAGAGGGTATTATGCCTTTAAAGGGCGGGGAAATTCAAAAAGGGGGGCTTTATGAAGTCGTCTATACGCGTGATATTGCCGGAAAAAATGCTGATGGCTGGTTTTTAACCAATCCTACTATAAAACTTCCTGAAATTCCGCCCTTTCCTCCTTTGCCTGAAACTTTTTCTTCTGGATTTATCGGGACTTTTGCTACAGAAAAAATACCCTCTGGATGGTTACTGTGTGATGGTAAAGAATATTCGCGAAGGAACTATGCTAATCTCTTTGCTGTTCTGGGAGAAACATGGGGAAAAGGAGACGGGAGAACAACATTCAATGTTCCCGATTTGCGTGGAATGTTTTTACGGGGGCTCGATAGTGGAAAAGAAATTGATAAAGGACGTCGCTTGGGAAGCCGACAAGAAGAGTCTTTTCAATCCCATACCCATGAGGGAAAAACAGATTCGACAGGGAAACACCAGCATAGTTATCCAAAGGTTCAACAAAAGATTATAGAGTTAGATAACAGGGCTTATCCAATAAACGTAGCTGTATTGTATGGATCAAATTGTTTGACAGATTCTGCGGGAGAGCATGAACATAAGGTCTTGTTGCAAAAAACAGGGGGTGATGAAACACGCCCCGTCAATATGGCGGTGGTTTATGCTGTCAAAGCCTGAGAATGAAAGCTGTAGGAGAGAAAGATAAAAATGCTAAAATGTTTGTTATGAAAAAAAGTCTTATTGAATATATTGTGTAGAAAGTTTTGATGCGCTTTAGAAAAAACTTAACTCTCTTTATTTTTTGTGCTGCCTTTGTTGGATGTCTAAAGGTAAGTTTGCCTATTGTTCTTTAGAGGATCAAGACAGTGATTATTGAAGGTAGGGGGAGAACAAAAAACCTTTCTTTATTCATGGCGCTTTTTGCTGAGGAATAAAGACTTTATCCCAAATGCCTCTCTCTTGTGGTGTCGTGATACAGTATTTCAAGTGCTGGGTTTAAACCGCTGCTGTGCGATGACAAAAAACCCATGGGTAAATTTTATCCTATTATAGCGTAAAGTACCGTCATTAAAACACTATTATTGAAGGTGGTGATATCAGTAAGATAGCTTAAAGTATTTAATACATTAGCAAATGTTCTGGGGAGGATTTGCTCGTAGAGTTTTCATGCAAGTGAACCATATAAGTGAGTAGCAGACGGAATCCTTTCAGAAGAGTTGGATTGTTTACAAACCGATGTAGGGCTAAAATCTTCGTCTTTTTAGGTGCGGAAAGAGGTCAACGGATATGTTTATTTAAAGCGAGAAAAAGCAAAATGGAGCGCTCCCTTTTTTGGCAAAGCGTGTAGGAAAAAAGCCACTCTTTGTTTTCAAAATGGGTGCACTGTTGGCAAGAGCAGCAGGTTGGCGATGCGTTGTAGTACATGGTGAGGCATTGAACCCTCTGAGATGGCATTTTGTGCTTATCAGGCAACTTCTTGAAACAGGATGAGAGTGATACGAGAAAATCTATAAGACAATAGTTTATCCCGTTGTGTTGTAAAATACCATTGTTTGAGATGTGGTTAAAATTTTATGCATGGGGTGTTTTTCATCTGTGCGTATTCCTAACGCAGCATTTTTTTGTAGAATAACTCTGGACAGGGGATACATTACAAGGATGCATTTGAAGGGGGAAGCCAAGTCAAATCTGTTAGATAAGAAGCCAGATTGTTGACAAACCATTGTTTATTGATTGCCATTATTTAAAGACCGGTGTGGGCTTTGTCCTTTTGGGAAAGGTTGATACAGCATGCAAGGTGACATGCATTTCTCTTTGGTTTTAGGTGGTAAAATCATCATTTTAGGTGGAAAACAGAGTATAATCTAAAAAAATACCTTGTAAAAATTTTCGATGAGGAATTTTTTTTCAAAAGCTTTTCATATGGTTGTCTGAGGTTGTCTGAGGTTGTCTGAGGTTGTCTGAGGTTGTCTGAGGTTGTCTGAGGTTGTCTGAGGTTGTCTGAGGTTGTC
>NZ_JBHIRS010000013.1:22809-31064 GCF_042197365.1 Bartonella sp. AA168HLJHH
TGAGAAATGCAAGAGCCGTACAACGAAAAAAGAGATGCAAATGCCTTAATACGCGTTTAGCTTATCAAAAAGGGGGATATAATGGCACTTTTTCCATTTTCTATTGCTGATATTGATGATCCGGAATGTATTCGTGTGGTTCTTTATGCTAGCGGAAGAATGGGACATGCTCCTTTAAACGCATTGTTGAAGAAAGCATATGAAGATATTACAAAAATTGCAAAGCGCATGGATGCTTTAGAAAAAAAATTAAATGCTCTAGATCTTACCAATGTCGAACAGAAAAAAAATGAGAAAGAAGAGAAGCAAGACAGTATTAATAGTGTTGTGAGTGGTGGAATAACGACACCAAACAGTTTTGTGAGCGCACCAGAAATTAAAACAGAATCATCGTCCGTTGGAGACATATTTTTTTCTCCAATATACGAGGCGCCAAAAATAGACTACAGCTCTTTTATTTCAAAATTTACAGCACATAAGCCGCTAGGAATATACAGTAGTGTTGCTCAAAACATCAGTGTTGAGCATTCTAGAGAGATTTCTTCTTTGTTAGAAAAGGAAAAATAGAAAAGAGTGATCATAACAATATGTATGGGTTGAAGCTATAGATGAGATAAACCTGATTTATATCTTCGGTGGGGATTGGAATTGCACTCTGTTTGAGATGTTAAAAAAGGGTAAAAATTGATAGAGAAGCGTTGTTGCAGGATAAGTTGATCATGCGTTGTTGGGGAGAGTAGGGCGCATATTGAAATCTAAGGGCAAGTTTTTAAAGCCTACAGAGAAAGGAGCCGTGTTCGAACAAAAACGCATGACAAAAGAAGTTTTAAAAAAGATAAAAAATCTTGCAATCATTTTAAAAAGCTTTTTGGATAGGGCGTTTGATGATTTTAAATCTATAAAAAATTGCCATTTTTACGCTTTTTAAAAAGAAAAAAAGTGCAGTTCATCGCAATTTTAATTTGTTAAAAATCCCATAAAAAGAAAATGTTAATTGCTAAAAGGACAAAAGCAGAAAAATGCCTATAAGAAAATCATGCGTATCGTTGTGTCTTTTCTTATAAAGAAGAGAAATGCTATACTGTTGGAGCAGGCTTGAAGGCTAACGTTTCACTTGTTTTCTTATCAGACAAGATTGTACAAGCGGTTGTTGATTTGTCTTGTCCTGTTTATGCTGTAAAGACTGTCCTTTCAGGTGTGATGATATAAGGCAAGCCTCTTTGTAAGAGCTTCCATGATACAAAAAGTGTTTTTTAAAGGGCATGGCAAATATTTAAGGCAGGCTTATTTGTTGAGCTTTAAGTTTAAGTCAATCACATGCGAGAAAGCCAAATGAACCCCGATGCAATCTGGGCTGTTGATAGATCAGATTGGGTGAAGAATCTTCATCTTTTGAAGTGGTGAATGTAAGTTAAGAAAAACCAGCTTTTACAAGCGTAAAAGAACGGGTCTTATTATAATTATGGACTTAAATTATGTGTGTTTTTTCATGGATTATATTGAGATAAAGCTACAAAGTATTTTGATTTATTTGATACGTTTTTATTTTAGAAAGTGTATTGTTATAAACAGCTCTCCTCAATACGAATGTATCATTATTTATACTCTTTTTGGATATTTTTATAAATATAATTAAAAAGCTTGCAATACTATACGTTTTGTGTATAAGTATTTATTATTGATTTCTTTTGTATTTTATTTAGTTATATCTCTATTCATAAGCCGCGCCTTTAAATGGTGCGGCTTTTTTTACTTTCTAATAACAGGGGCGCTATATATTTGTTATTGAGATGGCTTTGGATATTTTTCTCATTATTGTATTTTGTGATTTCATTTTGCAGTGAAATCTTTAAATTCTTGTGTGTTTTATCCCAATAGGGAAGATTCAAATAAAAATGCAGGCGTCTGGGTTTGGTTTCTTTGCTTTGGTTGGGGGGCGTTGAATAGTTAAAGAATCTTTGTGATTGTTTGACGGAGAATGATATGAGGTGAAGCATAAAATGGTGGCGCATTTGAAGGGCCATTATCATACATGCCAGCATGGTCAAAAATGCAAATGTGTCTTTAACAGTGTTTGTTGATCTCGATTAGAAAGTCCATTCTTTTTTGTTAGGAGTTTTACATCTATAATCTCTTATCTTGTTTTAGCGACTGCTTTTTGAGGGGGCGGTAATAGAAGGCGTATAAGATTTTATATATGAAGTGTTTGTGTGGTGAATAACGGTAAATCCATTGAGCACTCCCATCTTCACGCTTATGTAGAGGCAAGTCCGCACCATCATTGTATTTTCTAGCTCCCAATTTTGCTACGGTCTTTGACACTTAAGACGATTCATAAGAGGCATATGCCTTTCTTATACAGTTTTTAATCCACATGCTAGCTCCGCTTGTAACTTGTAAGCAACATGGTTTTGATTGTTTCAATAGAAAACAAACTTCGGATGAGAGAATCCTATGGTGTTCGGGTTTCTCATTCAACATGTAAAACAATAAATATTCTTTATAAATCAATATGACATGTCTTAACAAAGACGAATTGTTTATAGATCCGCATGGATAAAGAATCTTTGTCTTTTAAAGTGGTGAGAGAAAATCATCAGCCCTATTTTTTCATAAAGGGCATGAGAAAAGTGTTTCATAAGAATTTTATACGATAAGAATTATACGGTAAAAAAGAGAGTCTTTTGACATAAGAGTCTTGATCGTTTGCGGCTATAACCTGTATTGTGTACACAGATACTTCTATCATTTTTTGCTGTAAAAGCTTCTCTTGGGATATTAAAGGGTACAATCTTTATGGAAAAAAGAATCCGAGCAAGACAAAAGGCTTATTTCAAAAGATTATATCGCAAGATTGCTTTTGTTTGCATAATACTTTTTTGTATAGTGTTTTTGTGTTTTGTTGTTGCAAAGGTGGTTAGTTATTTTTCTTCTCATAAAAAAGTAACACAACAAGCACCCGTTGAATTGGTTATTCCTGTTTTTGATCTACGCGTATATTGCAAGGAAATTTCTGCTTCTGTTATGCCCGATATGAAAAGAGAGGTTTATCAGCATTGTCTTAATTTGGAAAGTGAGGCCTATTTTGCTATTCGTGAAATGTGGGATAAGCTTTCTGATAGTGCTAAAAAACAATGTTTGACGAGGGTCCGTCCTGGGGATGGAAATTATTTTCTCTTACGAGACTGTTTTCTGAATGAAAGAGAAAATAAAACAGGCAAAAGGCGCAATTACTTTTAAGTTTTTATATGGAAAGTTAAAAGGATGCGAATTTTGACAAAAAGATAAAAGCCTCTTAAATGACTATCTGCCTCATGACCAATAGCAGCTTGATTTATTTATCTTGTTATATCGCACTTCTTATTTAAGGTGTGGCGACATAAGGTATGGATGGCCTCCTTGAAATGTTTAAGGGGGCGTGGTGGAGTTTCAAGAGGGTTTGTTGCGCTTTTTTAAGGGAAATAACGAGTGTGGGAAATCCATTTCGTAATGGTTTTGGTGAATGGTATAATGGTAAAACCCTCATGAATGTATAAAATTTATAGAGCATGTTCATCTTTATGGTTTGAAAAAGAGTAAGCCAGTACTATCTCACATTTTGCTCGCTCCCAATGGTGCCTGTCGACAGCCCTTTAGCCTTAGAGACGGTTCATAAGAGGCACTTTTAGTCTTTTTATCATTTTTACTCCACGCAGGTTTTCCCACATGTAACATGCAAGAAAAAGAGATTGATTCAACAGCAAACAGATTGAGGATGAAAAATCCTACGATATTAATTTTCTTACTCAACACAAAAAATATGAATTACCATTACAAATCAATTCAGTGTATGAATTTTATAAGTATTTTCATTGTTGACAGACCAGTGTGATTTGAGAATCTTCCTTCTTTGAGGGTGTAAGTCAATAGACATGACAAAAATGAGTAAAAAACATTCCTTTTATAAACATTTACGGCTTCTTCATGCGTAAAGCGCTGTGCTGGGTTTAAAAATGTGCTTGTTTTATAATTCTAGTTTTCTTTATCAGAAAAGATAAGTAAGGAAATACGTTAGGCCATTCTTATTGATAGGCTTTGAGGAGGGTATTTTTTTGAGAAGAAGCTGATTTTTAAAAAAGTGTGACATATTGGTCGTTTTTTTCATAATTTGATATTTTTTTGTATTTAAATATTTTGTTTTTAAGCTCAATTTGTTATAAATAAAAACTGTGATTAACTTAAAAACTCTATGGGTTAAAATAAAAATTGATAGTATCATTGACTTGTTTGGGAAAGAAGATTGATCTCTTGGTGATTATAGGGCTTGAATAATACTTCGTGTTAATCTATCTATAAAAATTAAGAGGTTTTGTGAGGCGATCGTGGATTATCGCTCGCAAGGGGTTGCTTTAGCGATGAAGAGAGGCTATATTTATAAAATAAAGAGGTTCGCGCAGTGACTCGTTGGGATGGAAGTGCTTGTGAGTTAAATGCACGAGGGGGTAGAGCATATCGGCGTTTTTAGGAGCGGTGGTTTTAGAGCAAAAAAGGAAGCTTCTAGTATTCTCTGGCAGGAATTTTTTCTTTGTCAGGTGTGTTATATGTGTGTTTTCCTTTTTGTTTTCCACAAGATAATTATTTTTTTTTAGTGAAATATGGTTTATTTTAAAAAAAACACTTGGCATTTTACGTGAACATCATTAGGTTTCTGCTGTTTGACAGAGAAAAAGGGAATTTTTGATTTACGATTTCCCTGCTGTTTTGTGATTTTCAAGAAAATATATGCTTTTATCAATATCAGTAGGGTTCGTTTGAGTGAAATAAACGCGGATAGCTTGATAATCGTATGTTAAACATGATCAGCATTATCAAAAGATAATGTAATGAGGAAGCGTCAATTAAGACACACATAAGACAAACACTCCAAAAAGGGATAAAGATGAGGCCACAACAAAATAGACGGGTACGCGGTCGCAATAATAACAATAATGGTAATAACAATAATAATCGTCGCGGTCCTAATCCGTTGTCTCGCAATTATGAAAGTAGCGGTCCGGATGTTAAAATTCGCGGGAATGCTCAGCAAATTGCCGATAAATACATAAGCCTTGCGCGTGATGCACAAGGTGCAGGCGATCGTGTTATGTCGGAAAATTATTTACAACATGCCGAGCACTATTTGCGTATTATTTTAGCAGCAGCTGGGCAAATGTCTCAATCGGTTCGGCGTGATGAAAATCGTGGTGATGAAAACGAAAATCGTGATGAAAACAATGGGCAAGAATGCGGTGAAATAAATCTTGATGGTGAAAAAAAGGATGCTGTCGAGGGTGATACAGATGTATTACAAATGTCGTCGCAAAAAAATGGCAATGGCCAATATGATAAAGCGCAAAATGGGGATGCGCGAGAAAACGCTTTAGAGGCTCTATCGGATGAAAAAACAGATCAAGAGCACAGTCTTTCTGAGAAAAATGTTGAACCCGTCAAAAAAACACGTCGTTCTCCTCGTCGACGTACTGTACGGACTCAAGATGAATCATCTCTTGAGCTTTCACTTACAACAGCAGAAAGCTCTAGCAATGGAGATGCATCAACAGCAACAAAAACAGCAACAAAAGAAGATTCTTCTTTGCCTGGATTAGGTGAGGGGATACAGAGAAAACCACGCCGTCGCCGAGTGGTCAATCTTGAGGCAGAGGAAAATGTTTAAACCTGAAGGGTGCTGTGTAAGCGCGCTTGTGTGGTGATGTTATTGGTATCATGATAATAAATTATAATATGCTCAAGAAGCTTCTTGCGCTTTCCTTGAGTTTTCACGGGGCTGTATTGAGACTTAACGAAGGCTGTTGACAGAAAAGATTGCCTCTTTGCTGGGATTTAAGTAAGGGAATACAGAGAAAACCACGCCGTCGCTCAAGTGGTCAATCTTGAAGCAGAGGGAAATGTTTAAACCTGAAAGGTACTGTATAAGCGCTTGGGGTGATGTTATTGGTATCATGATAGTAAATTATATATACTCAAGAAGCTTCTTGCGCTTTCTTTGAATGTTCACGGGCAGTATTGAGACTTAACCAAAGGGTGTTGACAGAAAAGATTGCCTCTTTGCTGAGATTTAAGTAAGCGGATACAGGGAAAGATGCGTCGTCGCTCAAGTGGTCAATCTTGAAGCAGAGGGAAATGTTTAAACCTGAAGGGTGCTGTATAAGCGCTTGTGGTGATGTTATTGGTATCATGATAGTAAATTGTATATACTCAAGAAGCTTCTTGCGCTTTCCTTGAATGTTCACGGGGCTGTATTGAGACTTAACCAAAGGGTGTTGACAGAAAAGATTGCCTCTTTTCTGAAATTTAAGTAAGGGGATACAGAGAAAACCGCATCCGTGTATTTTAAGAGGCAGTTCTTTTATGAAGAACGCAATGTCGTTGTTTTATTTAATTCACACTTATGTTCAATGTATTTATGCCCATTTCGCGTTGGTATTCATGAATTCTATTATGTGAAATTCATCGGCTATCTTTGCTTAATAAAAGATGTAAGCTGGGCGTTATTGCTTTAATTTTCAATGTTGCAACAGTTCTTCTTTTGATACCGGATCATTCATAAGAGGTATTTTTATTCATCCATTTCCTTGCTGGGATATGTGAGCAAATGATTTTGATTAAGTTCCTCATGAACAGATTTGAAGGGGGAGAATCTTACAGTATTTGAGGTTCTCGTTCGACATGCAAAATAAATGATCACTATAAATTAATATGTTGAATTTTTGCACTCAAGAAGAGGTATTTCTTGCACGTTCATTAGCTTTTCCCAAGTGATGTCATTTTCTTAAAATGGGAATGCGTTGACAGAAAGGTTTCTTCTTTTCCAAGATTTAAATGAGGGGATACAGTAAAAATGCGCCGTCGCCCGTGTGGTGGATATTTAAGACTTATCACATTAATTTATAATAATAATTCATTGTTTTGAATGTTAGGTGAGAGCCCCTAAACCCCTAGAATTCTCTCATTTCCAAATTTGTTCCATGTTGGATCAACAAAAACCATTCGCTTGCACGTTGCAAACGGGGAGAGCCCGTGTGGATAAATTTGTATAAGAAGGAATAAAAATGGCTCTTATGAACTCTCTCTAGGGCAAAGGATTGTGGGCAACATCCACGAGTTGGCAAAGCGTGTGATAGTGTCGGCTTGCAGAAAATGTTTAAACCTTCAGGATGCTATGTTAAGCGCTTATTGATGTTAGTTTTCTTAATGGGGCATTATCTTCGCTCTCTCTTTTGTTGTTTCAACAGAAAGAATGGAGACAAGTGCACCGGTGTGATAATTGTAAATCATAAATTTTGTTTGTCCATCAGGGGTTAAAACTTTCAGTACAATATTGTGTTCTGAGAGGCTTTGCGACAAAATCTGTGTTTTTTCCGGTAGAGAGAGCGTATGATGGATAATGTGTGGGTTTTTGCTGAGAGAGGAAGATAGCTCTGTTTGTTTTGGCGCTGATCCGGTTGTTATCACTTTATAAACAATTAAAAACAGTACGGTTAGAATAAGGAAAAGCGTTATTAAAACGGAAATAATCATTAAACCCATAAGTTTTTTTCTTACTCGTTCTACAGCAGGATCTAAAGGGAGATCTTGAGGCAGAGAATTTTGCTCTGTGTGATGGTCTTTTGAAGGGTGCATTCGCTTATTATCCATCATGTCTTTCATTGATTATTTTTTTGAGATCTGATGGGTTTATGCTTTTAAAGTTTTTTGTGCAAGAGGTTTGTGGAAGAAGAATGTAAAAGAGGAAGCGATGTTGGTAAAATATCTTCTTTGTGTACTGTAGACAGCTTGTCCTTTACGTTTTGGCTTTTAAGCAGGAAATTTCCACGGTTTGTTACAGACCAGATCAATTTTACTTCTTGTTGATGTAAATCTGCATGGACGTTTATACATTGAGCAAAAATTTGTTGTCCAGAAAATGAAAACTTTTTTGTGGACGGTATCATGGATTGTTCACATGCTTGAGCCGTTGGATAGATTTTAACCATTGTATTGTTCGAATAGCAACTATTAAAATCATCTGTACATGAAACTAATAAGAGGATAAAAACAAAGGGATTCATCAATCATTTTCCAAATGAGAGGTTGACAGCATGGGCTCCAATTTGTCAGCCTAGCGGCTTCTTCACTGTTAAACGTTTTTACAGTTTTTTAGTTCCTCCTTTGAGATGTCCGTTCCTCCTTTGAGATGTCCGTTCCTCCTTTGAGATGTCCGTTCCTCCTTTGAGATG
>NZ_JBHIRS010000013.1:31164-39820 GCF_042197365.1 Bartonella sp. AA168HLJHH
GTTCCTCCTTTGAGATGTCCGTTCCTCCTTTGAGATGTCCGTTCCTCCTTTGAGATGTCCGTTCCTCCTTTGAGATGCGGGTTCTATAGTGAATTAATCAAAGTCATTGGCTTGCACGTCATAAAAGGGTATGTATGGGCTCTATGTCGGTGAGTAATATTTGAAAAAAGCCTAAAATGCCTCTTATGGACGCTCTCAAAGGTCAATGGCTGTTGTAACATGAGAGACAAATGGTATGATGATGCTCAGCTACTACTTTTATGAAGTGAAAAGGGGTATGAAGGTAAAGAAGGACGTGGCGTAACAAGGGGCGGTTTTGATGGTTCACTTTACGGGGGCTATTATATCTTATTTACAGATACTGTTTTGAAATGAGCGTGGATGCGCTGGGAAATATTAAAAAAGTGCGTGAATGAGGAACACAAGTGTATTCTGTTTTAGAATGTCCTATTGTACTTGAAGAGGATATCTCCATTAAAGAATGCGATAAATAAAAGCGTAAAATATGTAATTTTCATCAATTAATTGTCGTTGTCGTGGATGCTTTAAGCCCGTAAAGCTGAAGAGTGATGATGGATATTAGCTTTACTCCTTGAAATTTCATATTCTGCCAAAATGGAATTGTATACGCATTGCGAAAGTTGCACAAAAAGAGATAGGTAATAGGTTCGCTTTTATTTGGCATATAAAAGCTGAAACGGTTTACTCTTCATTGTTTTGGTTTCTCTCTTAAAATATGCGGTTCTATAAGGGATGAAAGTTGATTTACAGCGGAAATGGATTTTATGTGGCTTTCAGTTCTCATCGTTAAGGTTTTGGGGAACTATTGGGGGACAATAGAGGTTGGTTTAAAGGGGTTGAAAATATCTTTGTGCTTAATAAACAGATGAGACATTTTGCTAAAAAAGGGGAAACTTCTCTTGTTCATTGTTTAAAATGCTCTTTTAAGAAAAAATATCAAAATAAGTATCAGGAACAGAGAGGCAATAGACAATTCCTTCTTGTGTCAATTTGAGGGAAGCTGAACCATTCACGGAAATGGGAACGATTTTTTCGAGAACGGCACTACCAAAACAGGCTTTTTTATTGTTTGTGGGAGGGATGCCGGATTCAAAATTTTCATGCCACGTGATGATAAGTTGCGTTTTGCCATTCAGTTTTGTTTCAATTTCACAGCGTACACAGATGCTCCCCTTTTCTTGGGAAAGGGCTCCAAAAGAAAGAGAATTGACAATCAGTTCATGAAAAGCCAAACCGATATGCAAAGCGGCATTGGGAAAAAGATAAGGATCGACGCCTTCAAGTGAAAAACGTTCTGTTTCTTTCATAAAATAACCTAAAGCCTGCGTTTGGACCAATTCGCGAAATTGAGCACCGCGCCAATCGGAATCAGTGATCAGATCTTGAGAATGAGAAAGAGAATGAAGACGACCTTGAAATTTTCGTAAAAAAACTTGAAGAGATTCAGTATAGCGGGCGGTTTGGCTGGCAATACTTTGAATGATCGCTAGAAGGTTTTTAGAACGGTGACTGACTTCGCGAAGAAGGATTTTAAGCACTTGTTCACGGCGGCGTAAGCCGGAAATATTGACACCGGTGGTGATAATACCAATAATGTCTTCGTTATCATTGCGGTGGCAATCAATAGAAAATTTGTACCAAATCTCTTGTTTGTTTGTATCTTCAAAACGTGCTTCAACAGTTTGCATTTTGCCACTGGCTAAAACTTGCAGTTTGATGGTTTCCATATTGTCTGCAAGGTCAAGCGAAAAAAAGTCGCTGTCACGACACCCAACCCGCCATTTATTGTGCAAATGATGTGGCAAGTTTTCAGCCCATAAATAAACCAGATTTGTTGCCTGATAGAGAACGCAAATATCAGCACCACGAATCGCTTGCATGAGCGCACTCATATGAGATCTATCCATGGGAGGCTTTGAAAGAGGCGTAACGATCATAATTTTAAGATGTTACCCTGTTCTAAGCCGCTTTAGAAGCATTCTCTTGAAAAAATAAAGCTTGGGAAATAAGCGCTTTCACCATATCAGGGTTAAAAGGTTTGGTCACTAAAAAAGTTGGTTCTGGACGCTCGCCAGTGAGAAGCCTTTCGGGAAAAGCCGTGATGAAAATCACCGGTATACGGTCATTTTTCAAAATCTCGTTGACCGCATCAATCCCTGAACTGTTATCGGCTAATTGAATATCAGCCAAAATCAACCGTGGTTTTTTCTTATGATACATGATGACAGCTTCATCACGCGTGCGCGCTATTCCTACAACATGATGACCTAGGCTTTCTACCATTTGCTCAATATCAAGTGCAATAAGAGGTTCATCTTCAATAATCATTACTTCAGTGGCAATTTGTTGAGAAATATCAATGGATGCTTGGTTGAGAAGCTTGCGAAATTCTTTCGTATCCAGATTCATGATTTCGCTGGCGTCTTGTTCATGAAATCCTTCAACGGCAATGAGCAAAAATGCTTGGCGTGCACGGGGCGTGAGATAGGATAATTTGGCACTGGTTTTTTGTTCAAGACCAAATTGGGGCAGGGGTTCAGGGATGTTTGGTGTGGTTTGGTCAAAAAGATGGCAAAAAAGCCAATAGGTACCAATTCGGTCAGTGGAGGCTTTGGGAAAAATGGAGATGTCGGCAATGAGTGCTTCCAACATCGCTGAAACATAGGCATCGCCAGAGGATTGGCTACCGGTGACAGAGCGGGCAAAACGCCGAAGATAGGGAAGATGCGGGGCAATGCGCGTTGATAATGACATAATTTATAACTCCTTTGACCTTTCAAGCATTTTGTTGGTTGAAATTCTCAACCGATAAAAAAGTTCCTTGATTTGTATGGAACTTTTTACCGACAGCTATATTTACAACCATAAGGCGAAAAAACTTCGCGGTGCTACCAGTAATATATGGATTAGGGGGATGAAAAATGAACGACCGTGATGAAAAAAATCTCACTACACAATTTAGAGTTGGAGATGATCTTCTCGGGGTCAATAGCGAAATAGCACGGAAGTTACGTCAATTTTACATGGAAATTCAAGAAGAAGCACTGCCACGGTGTTTGCTTGAGCTTTTAGAGAAGTTGGAGCGCGCAGAGCAATTTGGCTTAAACAATGTGGAAAAGGTTTGAATCCTTTATGTCAAAGTGCGCGAAAAACTTTAAACAAGAACTCCTTTCTGTGTTGCCGGCTTTACGAGCTTTTGCTGTTTCTTTAAGTGGCAAGCACGATAAAGCCGAAGATTTGGTCCAAGATACTGTTATGAAGGCATGGGCTAAGCAAGATAGTTTTGAGATGGGAACTAATCTTAAAGCTTGGCTTTTTACCATTTTGCGCAATGAATTTTATAGTCAAATGCGTAAAAAGGGAAGAGAAGTTCAAGATACCGACGGCGTGTTTACTCAAAATGTCGCTGTTCATCCTGCTCAATATGGATCACTTGATTTGCAAGATTTCAAAAAAGCCTTAAATTTGCTTTCTGCCGATCAAAGAGAAGCCATTATTCTCATTGGCGCATCGGGATTTTCTTATGAAGATGCTGCGGCTATTTGTGGTTGTGCTGTTGGAACCATTAAAAGCCGTGTGAGCAGGGCGCGTAATCGATTACAAGAACTTCTTAAAGTCAATGGTGAGTCTGATTATGGTCCTGATTCTTACTCAGCTGGAAGTACATTGTGTTCATTTAACGGCTAAAAAAGCATAATAATTATGATTGATAGCCTTGTTTTTTTTATTCCCGTTATAGCTATTACAGTAAAGTCAGTATCTGAGGGAATTCAGAAGTTTGGCGTGTATCCTTAGGAACACAAGAAAAGCCTGTATAAAACTTTCTCACGGGCTTTAGGTTTTATGTTCCATAAGGTTGCCTTCCTTTGTGCTGAAAAATGACGACTTTCAAGTTCGCCAATGGACATTCTATGACAACAAAAACAAATTTGATGCCTCAAATGCCTTCTTCTGATGCAACGATATCACGCTGGCGGTGGGGTGCGATTGTTGTTTCTCTTGTTATGGCTCTTTTGGCATCGGTTTTTATTATGTTGCTTTCAAATGCCGTTGATCGAGAAGTCGCACAGTTGAATACAAGTTCAGAATTGCGCGAACAGGCTGATTTGGTCCTTATTAGCCTGATTGATATGGCTGTTGCTGATCGCAGCTATGCAAAAACGCGCAAGGCGGAAGATAAAATACGTTTTGAAAATGCAGAGCGGGAGTTGGGGAATATTCTCGACTATATCGCACTTATTGTTTATGCACATCCGCAGTGGTATAAATGGTTTACGGCTTTTAAAGAAGAGGTTGAAGCACGAAAAGCCTTTATGAATGCCCATATGCGTGCTCTTGATGCGATTCCTGAACAATCTTCTCAACCCTCTCATGCGGACTCTTTGGAAGTATCAAAGATTCCTGTAGCACGTTTAGCTCAATTGATGACAAGCTTTATTAATGGGGATGATGTGGTGCGACAAAAACAGCGTGAGGGTATCGCATTGATGCGGGCGGCTTTGACATTGGCGGCTATTGTTTCCGTTGTGAGTACCTTTATTTCTGCCTATTTTGTTATTAATCGTTTTCATCGTGATATGCGCTCTTTAAAATTGTATCAATTGCTGCTTCATAGTGAAAATATCGCTCTGGAAGCCCGCGTGAAAGAACGAACACAAGAATTAGAAAGAGCACGTAATCACGCTGAAAAAGAACGCCAACGGGTTGAAATATTGTTGCAGGATGCAAGCCATCGCATTGGCAATTCTCTTGGAACGGTGTCTTCTTTGTTGGGGCTCCAGTTAAACCGGAGCAAAAATGAAGAGGTCCGTGCTGTTCTAGGGGCTGCACGTGATCGTATTCAGACAATTTCTACAGCACATCGTCGTTTGCGCTTAAGTGATGATATGGAAACGACACTATTGGCAGAGTTTCTCAGCTCTGTTGTGCATGATGTCGAATTGGCAGTCCCTTTTGAATTGCGTGAAAACATCACCATTCACACCAACTTTAAAGATTGTCGCCTGTCTTCAAGAGATGCGACAACACTTGGAATTATCCTTGGTGAACTGCTGACAAATTCCTTAAAACATGCCTTTCCTGATCAACGGTCTGGTCATATTTATATCTCCTTTGGTCCCCAGAAAGATGGACAATTGATGCTCATTGTAGAAGATGATGGCGTGGGAATGAAAAGCCAAACTTTAAAACAAAAAACAGGACTTGGTCGTGTGGTCGTGGAACAGCTCTGTATGCAATTTGGTGAAAAACCTCTGTTTGAAACTTCTGCTTTAGGAGGCACAAAGATTGTCATTCCTTTGCCAAAACTTAGCATGAATAGTTCAAAAAAAAGCTCTGACTGATTTTTTAAAAGGGTAAATTTTCTCTTTTCTCGTGGTAAGCTGCCTTTCATTCATCGTGAATGTATGGGGAGGGCATCTTTTCACAAGAAGAAGGAAAAATACGGCTTCAGTAGCGCGAACACAGCACCATTCATATCAGATTGTCAATTGCCTTCAAGAGAAACAACTTTGCTTCTTTATCTTTTGGTGTAATGTTTGATTTTCTCTCTTGTTGTTTTTTTGCTTTGTTGACTCCGATGATCGGCTTTCAAAGTTCTCCTTGTCTGAGAGCTTTGAAGTGCTTAAGTTAGCCTTTAAATTTATTTTGAATAAGTGCTCCTTTAAGCCAATAATACTTATATTCGTAAGCTCTATTGCTTTGCAAAAAGATTGTTTTCAAGTTTTGTTATTTTTTGTAAGGCATGTGAAACTTTAAATATGGGGTGTTTTTGTAAAAGTGTGTAAGGAATATTCTTAAGGTAGAACGTGCTCATAAAGTTCATGAAACACCGTCCTTTAGGGCTATGAACAGCATACATTCAACAAGTGGAATCTATTCAACAAGAAGTCGGGTTGTTTATAGAATGATATGGATTTTAGAATCTTCATCCTTTAGCGGGCACCTCTTTGATTTGAGATTTTATTGCATGGCAAATAAGGACGGGCTATCGTTTTGATAAAATAAACAAGAAGAGTTAGCCTTTTGGGGTTTCATATTTTTCACTTTTCTATTGTGCGTAAACCTGAAAAGGGGAGGGTGTTTTATTTTTAATCATTGTGATGCGACCTTGGGTGGTGGAATCTTTCGGCGTATTCTTTAATAGATATTTAAAATGCGGAAATCTCTTTGAGAAAAGTAAGCGCTCAAGCATATTTTTTAGATGTTTTGAGTCGTAAAAATGCAGATGCTTTCATGCTTTAAGTCTCTTCGGAGGGTGCTATTGGGCTGTTGATCAAGGCATCAATGTTGTTTTTTTCTTGTAGGAATGTTTGTAGGTCTTGATTGGTTAAGGCTTTGCTATCCGGTATACGAATGCGCATGGGATCAACCTTGACGCCATTGACAATGATTTCAAAATGACAATGGGGTCCGGTTGCCATTCCTGTTGATCCAACATACCCAATAATTTGTCCTTGTCGTACTTTCACGCCTGGTTTGATGTCTGGTGCATAACGACTTTGGTGTGAATAACTGCTGATATATCCATTGGCATGTTGAATTTCCGTATGGTTTCCATAGCCGCCTGTTACGCCTACTCTTGTGACAATACCATCTCCTACAGCAATAATGGGTGATCCTTTAGGAGCAATCCAATCAACACCCGTATGCATGCGGACATAGCCTAAAATAGGATGTTTACGTGGACCAAAGGGAGAGCCAAAAATGCCATTTGGTGTGGGTTTGCGCAGCAAGAAAGGCTTTGAACTTTTCCCTTCAGAATCATAATAATCAACGCTTCCATCTTTTAATTGATAACGGTAATATTTATAAGTTGTATTCCCAAAAGTTGCACTAATATAACGAATTTCTGGATCAGCGTTCTTGGATGATTCCTTTGCCTTCAAATTCTTTTTGCCGTTTTTGTTTTCTTTATCGCTTTGTGGTACAGCATAAAATATTTCGATCTGATCATTGGGTGTTATCGGACTTTTCATATCAATATTGGTGGCCAGCAGACGAATAAGACGATGAGAGAGAGATTGTGATATATTATGGCTTAGCAAAGCACTATAGAGTGCATCATAAGCCGTTGGTAATTGTGCGCTATTGATATAAGAATGTGGAATACCATTTTGAAAAGCCGTTTTAAGTGCTTTAGACATTTTAGGCTCTGTGCTTTCAATGAATTGGCCTTTATCATTCAGGGCAATGGTGAGAACATGATGCATCCCTTGATAGATACTTGCGCGTACGAGATGGTCTTCTTCACCAGCTTGTGTCACGATACCAATGCGTAAAAGGCTTCCCTCTTTAAGGGAATCGGAAAGGCTTATTTTTTCTAGCGTTTTTACAACCTGGTCAATTTGCTTTTTTGTATAACTGGTTTTTTTGAAAGCATCGGCTATCGTTTGTTTTTTACGAATAGGAATAATATCTTCAACATAGTTTTTCGTCAGATCGATACGGTGACTTTGAGGAGAAACGGTTACATTTTCTTGAACGATTCGAACTTCAGGGGATTCTGTGCCTTGGGAAGGGGAGGATACATCTTCTAATTTTAAAGGATCAATCAATGTGAGAACTGAAAGAAGTTCGGAGCTCTTTTCTAAAGTAAATCCAGCTTTTTGTACTTCTTGTTGTGCCTCTTCATCTGTCAATGTGTCGCTGTCATCAAAATCGAATTGATTTACCTTAAAATCATAGCTGCGTAAGGTGAGTTTTGTTTCAACCTTTGCTCCATAAATCTGCCCAGAATCTTCTTGTGGTGCGATATTTTGATTTTTCGTATCACTAGCAAGAATGCTTAAAGAATCAAATTTTGGATAGCTATATTTCTGGGGGCGATTTTCGGCTAAAGCCATACGAATCCATTCAAAATGTTGTGTTTGAATGACTTTTTCATCGCCTTTTTTTTGTAGAATCGATAGTTCAAATTGACGTTTTCTGTCAAAGCTTTGCCTTGCATGGGTGGGAGAAATACGATCACCTTTATAGCCATTGGCCTCAGGGTCTTGTGATTCTGATAGGTTTTCTTGCGTAAACCATTGTGGCGGTGTTACCAATCGCTGTTGTTCATCAAGAGCCGTAAAAAGTGCAATCCCCATAAGAATGCAGGAAGTGATTCCTGTCAGAATGGTTCCCGTAAGCCAACGAGCAGAGACCTGTCGGCGCGCAGGCCGCAAGCGCTTGACAACAAGAGCAGGGTCTTGTCCAGGATCGTTTTTTTGTTGTTCGTTATCCCACATAGATTTATAAAAGTACTTTTCAATATTAAATAAAGAAAGCTAGATAGATAGATAGATAGCTTAGCATGCTTCTACAGGAATTTGATTCTTTTTACAAATTACAGATCATGCGATTCTCTTTATACAGCAATGTCTTTATAAATCGTATCTGCGCAGAAAATTTTCTCTATTAAAGTAGCATAAAACAAGCGTTATTGTGATTAACTCATTCCTAGGCAACTTCCTATTTTTATGCATTGCAATGGGGTGCTATATTTTACTTTAAAGGCGCCATGCTCTCTTTGAACTCCTTGCTGTTTTCATGTTTTATTTTTATGAAGGCAGATTTTTCCAATAATGTTTTGAAATAGGATTTTTTGTTCAATATTTTATTGGTAAAGTTTGGGTTATTTTATTTAAAAAAAAAT
>NZ_JBHIRS010000014.1:0-32919 GCF_042197365.1 Bartonella sp. AA168HLJHH
GCGGTATAGAGAGATTAGATGAAGGATCTAAAGGTTCAGAGGACTGAGAAGGCTTTGGTTCAACAGGGACAGAAGGAAGAACAACAGAATCTGTAGAAGAAGGTGATACCGGAACAGAGGGCGGTAATAGAAGCTCCATGAAATGATTATTAGATAGAATTTTCTAGGCAAGAAACTAAAGTGTGGAAGGCTGCTCGTAGGAAACTTTGCTCTTTAGAGGGGGAAATCAAAAAATTTTTTATTTAGGAAAATAGTGTTGAATTCCCTTCTTCTGATCGTAGGAATAAATCGTTGTTTTAATGATGATATCAGCTATTTTTTGCCAAATTTTTAAGAAAAATGCTTTTGTGGAAGTATGTAGCCTATATAGATGTTTATAAGGAGATGGGGGGGGGCGGTCTTGAGGGTGATGTTTTTATTCTTGTATGGGGGTAGCAATGTTAAAAGGTCAAAAAACATGTTTAAGGTATTTTCTTGTCTAAAGGGGGGAGAAAAGGAAGAGGGAAGATTTAATGATTACGAAGATTTTAGGAGATTTTTGGGGGGAGATTAGGGAGATAGGATTTCTGAGAGCTCTGGAGATGCAAGGGGATAAGATTTCTGGAGTATTGTGTGGGCATTTTTTATCGGCGATGATTGCGTTTGTTGGTGTAATTTAATCAGTGATATTGATTATACCACATTCACCATTTTCGCTACCGAAGGAGAGGTTTTGCCCTGCTTGATCCCAGTTAAGTGCTGAGATAGCACTTTTCCCATAACCTTTTAGAAGGACTTCTTTTCCATCATGGAATTGTGCCGCTAAAATCATTCCATCATTGAAGCCTATTGCTACAATTTCTTTGTTTGGGTGGCATGAAACGGTGCTAACAAGCGCATTTGCTCGTGTGCCTAGTTCTAGAGGTGTTTTTCCCATGGGGCCATCTTTTGTA
Source organism: Bartonella sp. AA168HLJHH (assembly GCF_042197365.1). Taxonomy (NCBI): domain Bacteria; kingdom Pseudomonadati; phylum Pseudomonadota; class Alphaproteobacteria; order Hyphomicrobiales; family Bartonellaceae; genus Bartonella; species Bartonella sp. AA168HLJHH. Next base: position 933 of record NZ_JBHIRS010000014.1, read on the forward strand.
TGAAAGGGCCAAACAATTGCGGCAGAGGCACCTGATGTTGCTAGCCATTTTCCTTTTGCGCTCCAAGACCAGCTTTTGACTTTGCTTGGGTAGCCACTCATCCGTAAATGTTGATTATCAGTGAGACGCCAACCGTGTAAGGCGTTTTCTTGCATGGTGGAAATGACATAGCGGTTGTCTGGTGAAAAGGTGACACCACAATGAGCTCCTTTCCATACTAATGTGGTGGGAGATATTTGCGTTGATAACCAATGAAGAGTCACACCATTGTAATGGGCAACGGCAAGTCGCAAACCTTTTGGGGCAAAAGCAAGGTCTTCTACACTGCGTTCATGTGTGAGCTCTTGTCGTTCTTTTCCAATATGCGCAAATGCGAGGCGTGAGGAGGAAAAAGCAAAAGCTTTTTGTGGACCAAAAGCAACGTTGTTTATCCATTTGCGTTCTTTTTGGCTTAACACTTCCGTGTGATCTGCTGCGGTTGTTTGACAGACTTTTCCATCTTCTCCACCGGTGATGATCGCGGTATTGTCATGGGAAAAATGGCTTGAAATTATTCCTTGGTGAACTTCAACGATTTGTGGGGTTGGATTAAAAAAAACAATGAAACCTTCTACGGAAACAAAGGCTGGTTTATTGCCTATAAAACCGCAGGAAAGGCAGTAACTTTTGAGATCATAATGGGTAATGTTTGGCATTATCACTCACTTATGCGCAATTTTCAAAACCAGTTTTTAATTTTTCAGCATCAAGAGAGCGTCCTATAAAGACAAGGCGGCTTTCTCGTTTTTCATCTTCACGCCATGGGCGTTGATGTTGTCCTTCAAGAAGCATATGTATCCCTTGAATGACGTAACGATCATCGTCTCCTTGAAAGGCGATAATGCCTTTAAGACGCAAGATATCAGGTCCTTGTTGCTGTGTAACCTGCTGGATCCAAGGGAAAAACTTTTCTGGTTGCAGAGCATCTGTTTTTAAACTTACAGAAGTGATGGTAATATCATGAATGGTGGATGCGTGATGATGGTCATGATCATGATTACAATCGGGACCACATACATGATCTGCGTGATGATGGTCAAGAAAATGGGGATCATTATCTAAAGTGCGTTGGAGATCAAAGGAACTACGATCGAGGAGTTTATCAACAGGGATGTTAACGCGCTCTGTTGCGTAAATTATGGCTCTGGGATTAATGGCCAGAATAAGGGATTCAGCATGGCTGCGTTCTTGTTGGGTGACAAGATCAATCTTATTTAAAAGAATAATATCCGCGAAAGCAATTTGGTCTTCAGCTTCACGACTTGTTTTTAATTGAGAGGGAAAATGCTTTGCATCAACGACTGCTATGACACTGTCGAGAGCTGTTTTTTCATGGATAGTATCATCCATGAAAAAGGTCTGTGCTACGGGAACGGGATCAGCAAGCCCTGTCGTTTCTATAATGATCGCATCAAATCGATGAGAACGTTGCATCAGACTTTCTAAAATGCGAATGAGATCACCACGTACGGTGCAGCAAACACAGCCATTATTCATTTCATAAATTTCTTCGTCTGATTCAATAATCAGGTCATTATCAATACCAATTTCACCAAATTCATTGACAATGACGGCATAACGTTTGCCATGATTTTCACTGAGAATGCGGTTGAGAAGGGTGGTTTTTCCAGCACCAAGATAGCCTGTGAGAACCGTAACGGGAAGTTTTTTGGGGTGTATCATTTCCATGGAGAGACCTTTTATTGTTCTTTATTGCCATGTGTTTATGTTAAATCGATTGATATCATCAAGTAAATCATGAAGCTGAGACAGAACATGAGAAAAGATTGCTTCACCGGCTTGTGGTGTTGCTTTGCTTGCATTTCCTGCCGCACCTTGCGTATTTAGATCTTTCATTGTCCAACCAAAGGCATGAGGACCATAAGCACGTAAATACCGATAATTGGCAATCATATCCGCTTGTTTATTATGAAAATTTTCTGCCTTTTCCATATGGACTTTTTCTGGTGCTAAATAGAGCATGAGAGAGGTTTCGATAAAGCCTCCATGGATATCAAGATGTTGTTGAGATGGCTCCATGAGACCTTGTGGTAAACCAAAACGGCTCCAGCTTGTTGCTACAGCGAGCATCGAAAGGCGCCTTCGTAATTCGGTGATAACGATGCTCATTAAAGGTGAATTTCCTCCGTGAGCATTGAGAAGAAGAAGACGGTTGATCCCTTTGTGATAACAGTTTTCACCAATCTTTATCCATCGCTTAATCGCATCAGAAAAGGTAAGGGTTTGCGTGCCTGTAACATCCATATGTTCTATAGAATAGCCAATCTTTTCAACCGGTAAAAGTGCGATATGAAACTGCTCTTTTGTTTGTAAAGTGAGGGCTTTTGCAAAAGCTTCAGCAATAATCCAGTCGGTTTCGAAAGGAAGGTGCTCTCCGTGATATTCATGTGCACCCAAAGGTAAAAGAGCGAGAAAAGGTGGGTTAGATACCATAAATTAATGCCCAAAAGAGAAGTCAAAAGAGACAAAGTGATCGAAGGTGCTGTCACTATTTAATCTATCTATAAGAGAAACGCAAATAGGCGTCTTTTTACATCACATATGGATGCATAAAAATGAGAGCTTTGTTAAAAATAGAGAAGCTTTTATTGAGCAAAGCCAACGCAACTTTTCTGTAATATGAGGCAATATTTCTCAAGATAATTATCTTTTGTAAGTATTTCTGATTCATATTCTCATTTTTAATAAGTAAATATTCATACATATTAAATACTTATACATCAAATAATGAAAAATATTTTTCATTATTTATTGAAAATGTAATTTTTCCTGTAAGTTACATATTCTTCTTTTATTATGGAGCGATGATAATCAAAGTATTTCTATTATTGCGATAGTACAGACTTTAGTTGCAATCAGGTGTTCTAAATTCTTAATTCAAGTATCTGTATATTACAAAAGAATAGAAATGTTTGTTGATTGATTTTATTTTGGATAGTGTCTTAACAGATTTTAGTGTTCATGAGAAAAAATAAATATAAAGGGAAGAATTCACGTAAGATGAATTTGTAATCTCATAGAGCAGTTTATAAGATGATTCAGTAAGAAACACCGTTGGATACAAGAAACACCATTGGATACATGATAAACAGAACGCCATTGTGTTGCACATTGACGCTTTTGTTTTAAAGAAACATTTCTCAAAGTATCCAAGCCTATTTTGCAACGGCGCCCGTGAATAGTATAACGGTAAAGCCTTATAATATAAAATCTATTGTGTTCCACCATATTTACACTTTTAAAGTAAAAAGGGACACCATCATTCACTTTGCCAGTTTTCAATACTGTGTTAACAGCGCTTGATAGTTATGATACCTCATAAGTGATATTTTCCTTTCTTCAAGTGTGTTTATACACACATCGATCTCATTTGTGATTTGAAAGTGAAGAATTTTGATTGATTCAATATAAACAGAGTTAAAATATAAGAGAGTTTTATAATCGTCAGCTTTCTCATTCAACAGGCAAAACAATAAATTATTATTATAGATTAATATTTTGCGATTAAAGTGATCGGTTGATAAATTTATCATTCAATATCAGTTTTATGGCGTTATTTTTTCAATGCGCTACTTAAGTTGGTATTTTAAAAATGCAATTTTTTAGTAAGTTTCTCTATTCCTTTTCTTTCAAGCATTTGATTAATTCTTTATTATTATTCATTTTTCACAAATAGCAGACAGTTATGTGAATATTGCCAAAAATTTATTTCAAAGAGAATTATTTTTTACTAATACAGAGTAAATATAAATAAGGCTGCGCTCTACAATATTGACGAAAAATATGGAATAACTTTTATAAAAATTAAGAAAGAAAATTTTTTTCAATATTTTGGGGATCATTTCATTTTTCATGACTCTCTTTTTATCTGGTTTTAGGTAGTTTGTTGGTATTCTAGTATTGCTTATAGTGTTTTTGTAAATCTGATAGATTTACTTATTTTATGCGTTTGTTTTGTTAGGTTTGAAAGTCAATATTTTGAGTTCTTTATGCTGTATGAGATAAAGGGGGCTGAGTTACCTCTTTGAAGATGCTATGCGATATTTTTTTCTTTATATATCAGTAAAAGTTGAGAATCATTTTATTAACGTCTCTTCCATTTGAAGATAGAGATCTTAATTGCTTTTTTACACTTTATACCTGTTTTATAGAAAAATAGTACACTATTTAAATTTGTTTTATTAGGATAGATTTGTTTTAGATCAAGTTTTTATTTGATACCAATTTCATTTTTATATTTATTGAAATAATAGACAATCATATATCATTATATTGGCAGTTTTAAATTTTATAGTTCTTTAAAATTAATTACATTTTAAATTATTTATAAAAGCTCTATTATATAATTTTTTAAATGAATTTGTTTCGTAATATTTATTATAATAAGAAATTTAACAAATTATTATTATTTTTAATTATAGCAATAAAAATGACAAAATATTACTGTTGGTATCTTGAGTTATTATTGCGTAAAAGGAATAAATTATTTTTATCATTTATTGTTTTTTATATTTACATGTAATACATAATGTGTTATATTATAATAACAAAATTACATATAATATTTTATTATGTGCAATTATATAAATGATTAAATATAATTTTTGGTTTTTATATATGTGAATATTCTTTCATTTTTTCAGTGAAGAAAAAGAGGAGCAAAGAAAGCTATGTTTAAAATATTTAAAAATCGTGTATGTTCATTTACTTTTACACTATTTATTCTTTTTTTTATACAAACTATAGAGGGAAATGCAAGTTTTGTAAAAAATAAAGTTCAAGAGAGAATGGCAATTACTATTCCTACACTAGAAAAAAATGTAGCTATTAAAGCTGTGGATAGAGTTGTTATTCAAGGCGTTGAGGAACAAGATGTTATTGCTTTAGGGAAACCTGAAAAAGCTGCTGCCTTTTCAGGTTCAGCCTTTTGGGGGGGAATAAGTATTTTATCACTTCTTGCTTCTTTATGTATTGGGGATGTATTAGGTACTGTTGTAACTCTTTTTGCAATATTTAGTACACTTTAGTAGGAAGCTCATCAACAGAGTCGAGGATTTTTTTGTTCACTTCATTATTTTTAAAAAATAAATATTTTATTATTTATACTATACTAGATAATAAAATCACTACTCTTAATACTAAATGTAGCTTTTATTAACATTATTAAAGTTCAAGATCCTACATTTATGTTGTTTTTTACAAATTAGCGTAACCTGATTTTTTTTTACAGTTTATGATTATTTTCTAGTAATAAGGCTAGTATACTTACTATCTTTATCAGTCTTTTAATATTGTCTACCTTTTCTCATATGAAGATTATTCATCAAAGGTATATTTTATCCTTTTTAAATTTTTTTATCTTTCATAAGGGGATAAAATAAAAAATATCCCTATATCCATGGCTCTCATGCAATAAGAAAAATGAGAAATTATTATTTATCATTTTAAATTTGTTTATGTTAAATCCATCAGAAGTATTTTTTACGTATAACAAGTTGCGTTCGTGTATGGATAAAATTATTAAAAAAAAGACTAAAAATTCTTCTCATTAATTATCTCTAAGGTTCAAGGACGTTGTAGTATTGGAAAATAAATGATGGTGCTGGTTTGTATTTTCATAGAGTAAAGATAGTGATACACAATGAATCTTATGTCATCTCATGGAGTGGTTTATATTGTCGCATTTACGGGACATATTGTGAGAGGGAAGTGGTGATGTGCATCGTTGGAAAATGCTTTTATTAAAACATAAACCTGTATTTGCGATAGAAGTGTATTCTGGGTTATTCTGTTGCCTAAGGGAAGGATACTGTTAAGTAAGGTAATTCAGGAGTATTTATAGCTTAGTGGAAGAAGGGCAATGAAGTAAAAGGTCTTGTTTAGCACGAAGACGTGCAATCCATTGATCTTCACGAATAGCAGTATTATGTACTGTAATGAGTTCGTTTTTTTTAATTGCAGCTGTTACTGTTGCTTTTTCTAAAAGACCACAAGGAATGGCGTGGTGAGCGCGTGCTTCTGAAATGTTCATTATCCAAGCACGATAAGTATAAAGACCGATAAAGTCTAGCTGATCACCTGGATGTAAATCTTTTTTAGCAACAGCACAGACTTCTACTACGGGATGGCTAAGAGGGACCATATCTTTTTTGCCATAAAGCATAATACGTGCGCAGGTGAGGGGAACTTCCATTGCTGTTAAATGATAGGGGCGATGAAAGGTGAAGTAAGGTCCCTGGCCAATTTTTAAATCTTCCATACGTTCGCGTAAACGTGGGTGTGCTATTTCGGCAATGACAAAGACACCAGGTGAAACACCTTGACCTATTGAATAATCTACAACACCATATTGTTGTAAAATGCCTCCATCTTGTTTTGGAATAAGCACTTTGTTTAAATCTTGTAGCGCTGCTCGTGGTCCATGCATTCCTGGACAATCGGGGAGAAGGCCGGTGGCATTGGCAATGGCTGCCATTTCAACCATCGTTTTGGAACCATCAATAAATTCAACCAACATGCGCACATTCATATTACGCCGGAATGCTTCTTCTTCGTAAGCGTCAGGTGTAGCATCAAAGCGCAGAGGATTATTTTTTCCTTTACCCGCTGCAACAATCTTATGTCCAAGGGCTGAAACAAATTCTATGAGTTCCATACAAGAAGTAGGTTCATCGCCGGCACCAAGTGTATAAATGAGCCCTCGTTTTTCTGCTTCATGTTTGAGATAAGCGCCAATTGTAACATCTGCTTCAACATTCATCATGACAAGATGTTTGTTATTCTCAAGCGCTTTGATACCAATCTCTGCTCCTGCTTCGGGATAGCCTGTTGCATCAACGATAATATCAATTTGTTCATGGCGCAAAACAAGGTTAATATCATCTGTTGCTGCAATTAAATTTTTTTCAATACTTTGGGTGAGAGCATAAGTATTTTCAACTTCACAGACATGTCCACCTTCGCCATAGGCTAGTGTAGCGGCATCAAAAATACGTGACGGTGTCCTCGTGGCTACAGCAGCGACTGTTATACCATCCATATGCGCAATACTTGATAATAAATCTGTGCCCATTTCACCACAACCAATCAGTCCAATACGGATGGGGGGGTGCTTTTCTGCACGTTGTTTCAAATCATGCGCTAAACCTGTTAGGTTCACATTGCTTGCCATTCTTTTTTCCTATTTGAAAACTATTCTGCTAAAGAACTTTTCTCATTCATAAGGTGCATTTGTTTTTAAGACAATTAATCTTTTATTCTTGATGCTCTAATCAATGGATTTTATAAAAGCAAGAGGGGTGGTTTCTTTTATCAAATAAAATAGGAATAGCGTTATGCAGCAAAAAATAACAGTACAAGATGTCACCAGTTTTATTGGGAAAGAAGTGGGATTATCGGAGTGGCGTCTTGTTACACAGGATATGATTAATCAGTTTGCATGTGCTACAGATGATCATCAATGGATACACGTTGATGAGGAAAAGGCTAAAAAGACACCTTTTGGCGGCACGATTGCTCATGGTTTTTTAACATTATCGCTTTTGTCTACGCTCGCTTATGAAGCTCTTCCAGAGTTGGAAGGGAGCACAATGGGGATTAATTATGGTTTCGATAAAGTACGCTTCATGAGTCCTGTGAAAACAGGGGTACGGATACGTGCGCGTTTTGTGTTAGACGACGCAGAAATTCGTCCTTCTGGTCGAGTGGTTTTCCATTATGGGGTTACGGTGGAAATTGAAAAGTTAAAAAAACCAGCTCTTACAGCTCAATGGCTTATTGTTGCTGTTGTGGAAGAAAAACCTTCCAATATCTAGATTATTTGAGTGCTTTATTTTATAAAATTTTTATACAATTCTATTAGAAGTTTCTTCAATGATGATATTGAGAATAATCTATAGGATGATAGATATGGTGGAGCTATCATAGCGTTGATAGCCATAGCGGGTTGCTATCTTTCCTAGATCGTTTTGAAGAGGAGTTTCCTAATGAAGATAGTGCATTGCTTCACGCTTTTGTTTATAGCGTTCTTTAATGGGATCATACCCATCACGTAAAACAGAACGCTTCAAATGGAATATACTTGCGTTGCCAATTCACGGGTTTATTTTAAAGCAACATCTCTCAACGCTCGTCACACCCATTTCGCAATGGCGCCTGTGAATAGTATAACGATAAAGCCATTGAGCACCCCTATCTTTATGCTTGTGAAGAAGAAAATCGGCACCATCATATTATATGCTAGCCGCCAATGTTAAGACAGGTCTTGGCGCTTGAGATAATTCATAAGAGGCATGCCTTTCTTTCTTGTATAGTTTTACTCACACGGCTCTTTCCGCTTTTAACGTGCAAGCAAGAGGTTTTGGTTGATTCTATATGGAACAAAGTGGGAATGAGAGGATCTTACGGTATTCAGAGTTCTCATTCAATATGAATAACGCCATATTATCATTATAAATTCAATGTGTTATCTAAGGTTGGGAAAGGTCGTGACCAATGTCTTAATTTAAAGAGAGTTTCACATACTGTGAGATCTCTTATTTTATCCCCTTTTATATTAAAGCCATTAAAACTATTTTCTTTCATGTTACAAACGGATGGGGAGAGATAAAAACTGTTTAAGAAAAAAGTTTCTAATCTCTTATGAGTGTTTTCGATAGGCAAGGGTTGGTGCACTTGGAAAGTGGCAAAGAGGATGATGGTATTGGCTTGTGAAATTCTAAGTCTTTTAATGTTTTGTTTTATCAAGTTTTTGTACGATTTTATCAGAAGTCCATTGGGTTGTAATATTAAGCACGATCAAAAGGATGATGACGATGGTCATGATGAAGGTATTGTAGCGTTGGTAGCCATAGCGGATTGCCATATCCCCTAAACCGCCTCCACCAAGATATCCAGCAAGTGAGGTGGCTCCTATAAGAGAAATGACCATGACTGTAAAACCTGTAATCAGGCTAGGGAGAGCTTCAGGAATAAGAACATGTCTGATAATTTGAAGACGACTTGCACCCATCGAGCGGATCGCTTCAATGAGACCGTTTTCAACGGTTTTAAAAGAGAGTTCCGCCATGCGAGCATAAAAAGGGATAGCTGAAATGGTCAGTATAAAAATTACAGCAGGCATTCCTATCCCTCTTCCTACAACGATACGCGTAACGGGAAGAAGATAAAATGCAAGAATGATAAAGGGAATGGCACGAATACTGTCAATGATCATGCTTAAAGGGCGATTGATGAGAGATGAGGAAAAAATCCCTCCGCGTGCTGTTGTGTGAAGAAGAAGACCAAGGGGAAGCCCTATAATAAATGCCATAACAGAAGCACTAAGTGTCATCAATATTGTATCAATAACAGCTTGGGGAAGTTCATGAGACAGAACATTAAACATAGCCTAAGACCTCACAATATCGTCCTTTTTTCGTTAACCATTGAACAGCTTTTTCTAAAGCTTCTTTATCTTCTCCAGGAAGAGCCAAGAAGAGTCGCCCGATGGTTTCATCTTGAACTGTATCAATGCCACCATGCAAAATACGTGCTTTTAAACCACTCTCATTTTCTAGAAGATGAAGAAAAGGTTGCTGGGCAATTTCACCGGCAATATTAATTTCAATGACAGCTTCTTGCCCGGTTGGTTTGAGATTTTTCGCAAATTTTTCAGGAAGTTGCGGGGTTACAAGCTTGAGCATGGCTATGGTTGTATCGTCTTGCGGTGATGTAAAGATGTCTTTCACACGTCCTTCTTCTACAATGTTCCCCTGATTAAGAACAACAACGCGATGCGCTATGGTGCGCACAACTTCCATTTCATGGGTGATGAGCACAATCGTGAGATTGAGGTGTTTGTTAATATCAGCAAGGAGCTCTAGAATAGATTGTGTTGTTTCAGGGTCAAGAGCAGAAGTGGCTTCATCTGATAATAATATTTTAGGATTAGCAGCAAGAGCGCGTGCAATGCCAACGCGTTGTTTTTGTCCCCCGGACAATTGTGCTGGATAGCAATATTCTTTCCCAGATAACCCAACCAATTCAATCAGTTCAAGGGCACGTTTGTGGCGTTGTTTTTTACTTACACCACTTAATTTAAGCGGCAATGCAATGTTATCAAGAATATTTTGCGATGAGAGAAGATTGAAATGTTGAAAAATCATTCCAATTCGTTGACGGTAAGGCGCCCATTCTATCTCTGATAGATTAGAAATATCAACGCCTTCAAAAAAAATGGATCCTGCATCAATCTTCTCTAACCCATTTAAACAGCGGATAAGTGTTGATTTTCCTGCTCCACTGCGCCCAATAATGCCAAGGATTTCACCAGCGTGGATATTTAAAGAGAGATTATTAATTACCGGAACACCAGCCGTTTTGTTAAAACAACGGCTGATGTTTTTTAAGGAGATAAGAATAGGTTTTTCCATTCACAATTACCGGGATATTTGGCACAATTACCAAGATATTTGGCACCATTACCAAGATGTTTGGGCAGTTTTGCCAAAAATCTCTTTGATTTTTGCACGGATAAGATCGTTATTGTAGGCAGCAACTAATTTTTTAACCCATGGTTCATCTTTTTCGCTCGTGCGTACAACGATGATATTATCATAAGGATTATTTTTTGCGCTCTCCCATGCGACCACATCGTTTTCGAAGCTTAATCCCGAAACAATAGCCCAATTTGTGTTTATAATTGCAAGGTCAAAATCGTCGATTGCACGCCCTAACATACCAGCATCGAGCTCACGAATTTGCAGGTTTTTAGGATTTTCGATAATATCAAGTGGAGATGCAAGAATATTATGAGGATCTTTTAACTTAATGAGACCTAAAGAATTGAGAAGAAGTAAGGCTCTTCCACCATTAGATGGGTCGTTCGGAATACCGACATGTGCACCATCACGGAGATCTTTTAAGTCTTTTATTTTGTGTGAATAAACACCAATTGGAGCAATAAATGTATAGCCGACAATTGAAAGTTTATAGCCACGTTGTTTCATTTGTTCATTAAGATAAGGGGCGTGCTGAAAAGCATTCGCATCGATCTCTCCTGCGTTAACAGCATCATTAGGCAAAGCATAATCAGAAAAATAAACGAGTTCAATATCTAAACCGGCTTTTTTAGCCTGTTCAGCAGCAGTTTTCCAAATAATTGCATCCCGCCCTTCCATAATACCAAGTTTGATTTTTGTTTTGTCTGCGGCCATGGAAAAAGCAGTAGACAAAAAAAGTGCAAAGAGAGAGAGGAATAATCCTATAATCCGACTACGAGAAAAAAATTTTAATGTCATATGCTTTTAACTTTCTTTTTCGAGAAATTTTTTGAGCGAAGTTTCAATATACTCTGTATCTTTTTAGGCAGATTTAAAGTTATACAAGCTTTAGAGAATATTCAATCACTTTTATTTTTTAAAGAGTATTATTTTTCCTTCTATTTTAGTTGTTTTGGGGGCTGATCATCATTCATTCTCAGAAAATCTTTGAAATTTAGGCAATCAATTCTTTTATTGCAATCATTTGTTGAGGGAACCAATGCCCCTTTAAAAACTTCTGTAAGGGACAATTGGTTGAAGAACCGGACAATCAGATGATGCTTTAGCCGTAAATTCATGAAGAACATACTGCGCAATCAAGATCAAAAGGCCGTGTTCGTGTAGGCGATAAAGAGAAATTTTGTTGCAATGTTGTGGGTTTTTGGGGGGAATAAAGGTTGCTGATCATTGGATTTAAACGCGGCAAATTTTTGCAACGGCGAATTTTTGCCCTTCATACGTTTTAAGAGAGGAAGAAAAATAATGTTAAGAAAGAAATTTTTATCAACAATGATGACTTTATGGACTTTAGGAGCGTCAGGGGTGGCTGTGACTGCTTTTCACGCACAAGCTGGAACCATTACAGGAACAGTTGCTCGTGTTGCATCAGGTCAGGTATCTTTACGCACAGGCCCTGCGACAGCTTATAAAGTTATCGCAATGGTTCCAATGGGAGCAAAAGTGCAAATTTATGGCTGCCTATCCAATAAAACTTGGTGTTCTCTTGGTTATCATGGAAAAGTTGGTTGGGCATCTGCACGTTACGTCAATGTTAACAATGTTCCTACCATTGCTTTTAAAAAGATGCCAGCAAAATCAAAATCTATGGTAAAATCGCCAAAAGAAAAAGTAAAACAGGCTGTTTCCGACTTTAAAGCTCTTCCGGCGATTCAAAAAACACGGAAAAATATGCAAAAACTATACAGAACAGATATGATTATCGATTCTACAGGTGTTAAAAAAAGGGATGAACGAACAATTTTAAATCCGTCGCAAACAGCACAAGGCGTTTCTGTAAAGCACGTGAGTGCTTATAATCCCTCCTTTCCTGATAATGTCAATTACAAAAATTTTGAACGTAATGAAACGCGTTACCGTGTCGTGACCTATCCTGCTCGATAAGGGTAAAGTTAATTTCACAACCGGAATGACAAAAAGGATCAGCAGCATAAGCATTGTTTGCTTCATGCTGCTGATCCTATTGTACCGTAAAATGTCATTAAGGCGGCAATGCTTAACTTAAGGTGGCGAGGCATTCAAGGATATTCAAAGTAAAATTTGATAATACCTTGGATTACAGTTCTTTAGGATGGTGATATGAACCTTCAGCTGGGGAAGGTTATACTGAAGAGAAGCCGGACTTTTGACAGACCGGCTAGGGGTTCTTTGTCCTTTCGGACAGGGCGTTAATTTGCGGACTTAGGCTTTATCAAATTACGAGAAATGAGCAATTCAGCAATTTGAACGGCATTCAATGCTGCTCCTTTTCTTAAATTATCGGCGACAACCCAGAAAGCTAAACCATTTTCAACGGTGATATCTTCACGAACACGGCTAATAAAGGTATCATCTTCTCCGGTACCTTCATAAGGTGTGGTATAACCACCATCTTCGTGTTTATCGATAAGCTGACAGCCTGGTGCATCGCGGAGGAGCGCTTGTGCTTCAGATGCGCTTAGTGGTTTTTCAAATTCAACATGGACGGCTTCAGCATGACCGATAAAGACAGGGACCCGAACAGCAGTGGCTGTTAATTTAATTTTCGGATCGAGAATTTTCTTCGTCTCAACCGTCATTTTCCATTCTTCTTTTGTATAACCATCTTCCATGAAAACATCGATATGAGGAATGACATTAAAGGCAATGCGTTTAGTGAATTTTTTTGATGTAATTGGGTCTGCAACAAAAACTGCACGTGATTGTTCGAAAAGTTCGTCCATTCCTTCTTTACCAGCTCCAGAAACAGACTGATATGTAGAGACAACAACACGTTTAATGATTGCAGCATCATGGAGAGGTTTTAAAGCTAAGACCAGTTGAATTGTTGAACAATTAGGATTTGCTATAATATTACGCTTAGAAAAGGCATTTATAGCTTCGCCATTGACTTCAGGGACTATCAACGGAACATTGGCATCATAGCGCCACGTGGAGGAATTATCGATGACGACACAGCCGGCAGCAGCAATTTTAGGGGCGTATTCTTTGGAAATGCTCCCTCCCGCAGACATAAGACAAAAATCTGTGTCAGAAAAATCGTAAGTATCCAGTGCTTTTACTTTTAAAGTTTTATCTCCATAAGAAACTTCTTGTCCTAATGAGCGTCGTGATGCTAGAGGGACAATTTCATGCGCAGGAAAACCACGTTCTTCTAAAATTGTAAGCATTTCACGACCAACATTTCCGGTTGCGCCGACAATTGCAACTTTATAACTCATTTTCTATATACTCCTCATGTCTCTCCACGTTTATTCCCCGTGCTATACTCAGGAGAGAGTGAGTTGGTCAAGGAACATCATTAAATTATATTTTTGATTTTCAACAACTCAATTTTGTGCACACCAATCATCATCGTTAGCACAATAAATTGTTTTATTTCAAATGATACGTCTCTTTTAATCTTTCAGAATTGAAAAAATTGAATATTTTACGCTAAGCTATTATCTCTTTAGAAAACACTTTAATTAAGTGAATTTCTTATCTTCTGTCAATTGTTTACCTTCTCACTTTGTGAATTTTTTAAAGATGGTATTACGTATCGCTTTGGTGGAATCTTTTTATACTTTATCTGTTAATTGTTGAATTATTTGATTTTCTCCCTATGCCTTTAAAAGCGAAGCTTCCTATTACAGTCTGTAAACAGCTAGATTCTAGTGGCTTCCCATTTTTTACTTAAACTAAAGGCTCAACAAGCAGGCTTAAAAATATTTAAAAAGATATTGGGTATCTAAAAAACATTTGAATGTTTTAAGGAGGTATGCGTGCTTCATGCCCTCATACCTTAAATGATAGAATTTATGGCACAACAGGATAAACTTAAGTATCCATATATAGATAAATTCTTATGAAAGTTATAAATATAGTTTTTCGTGTCTATTTTTAATTTATATTTCTTATTTTTACTTTAATCCTGTTATGCTATAAAATATCATTATTTGGAGTATGGTGGTATAAGATCTTTGATTTTTCTCAATATATTTAAGTATTTTTTTAGTGTGTGGGAATATTTTTAGGCTTGTTTGGAGAGCCTTTTTTAAGTAACTCATATGAGTGGAAAGTCGTTGAACACCCCCATATTTACGTTTAATAAAAGAGCAAGTTAGCACCATCATCCATTTTTTCAGCACACAATGTCGTTACAGCTCTTGGTTTGTGAGACGATTCAATAAGAGGTATGCCTTTTTGTACGTTTTTACTCACACGCCAACTTTGCTTGTAATGTGCCAACAGTGATTTTGATTGATTCAATATAGAACACGTTTGAAATGAAAGAATTTTACGATATTCGGAACACTTATTCAATATCAATAACGTTAGATTATCATTATAAATCAATGCACTATTTCTAAGTTAAACTCGTTAGAATTCGGATTATTTACAAATCAGATTAGATTAAGCATTTTCATTCTCATGAAGTGTGGGGAGACAGTCACAATTCTTGTCAATATTATTAAGGACTTTGATTATCTTTGCAATGAACTTATGAAAATAAGGGGTTATTTTTTTCATCAGAAATCAACTGCAAAATTGCTCTTTGTTTTTTGCGGGTCAGTATTCTGAAATTTTTTAAAAGTAAATATTCTGCTTTGCTTGCTATTCTGTCATCACAATGATAGAGGTTCTCTTCTTTTTTTGCGCCATCAGCATAAAAGAAGGAAACGGGAACATCTAATATATGAGCAATTTCCTGTAAACGTCTTGCACTTACGCGATTTAAGCCTTTTTCATACTTTTGGATTTGTTGGAATGTTACGCCTAAATGACTTCCTAATTGTTTTTGAGAAAACCCCATGACGTTTCTTCTGAAGCGAATTTTTTTGCCTAAAGAAATATCGTAAAAATGTAGATTTTTGGCTTTCACTTGATGTCCCCACCGGTTGCGAGCGCCCTCGCATTGGTATTCCGGGGTCTGGCAACACATTGATTTATAATAATAAATCATCCTTTTTCAACTTGAATCATAACTCCGAATATAGTAAGATTTTCTCATCACAAACCCTCTCAGATTGAATCAATTAATATCACTTGCTTGCACGTCAAAAGCGGGGCTGGTGTGTGGGTAAAAATTGTACAAGAAAGGAGTAAAAATGGTTCTTATGAATCGTCTTAATGCAAGGGCTGTCGCAACATTGGGGGCTGGCAAATATAATGATGGTGCCGGCTTGCTTCTCCATAAGCGTAAAGATGGTGGTGCTCAATGGCTTTATCGTTATACCATTCATGGTCGGCGCCGCGAAATGGGCTTGGGTGCGTTGCGAAATGTTTCTTTAAAAAAAGCCCGTGAATTAGCAAATCAATGGCGTTCTGTTTTGCATGAGGGGCGTGATCCCATTAAAGAACGTGAGAAACAAAAGCGTGAGGCAATAAGTAATCTCCATTACCTAAAAGACATTGCCTTAGATGCTTTTGAAAGTCGTAAAGCTGAATTAAAAGGAGATGGCAAGGCTGGGAATTGGTTTCTACCTTTACAACTTTATATTCTCCCCAAATTAGGCTGTATTCCTATTTCAGAAATTACACAAACAGAGATACGCAATGTTCTTGCTCCCATTTGGCATGCAAAAGCTGCAACCGCAGAGAAAGCAATAAATCGTCTTAATATTTGTCTCAAACATGCTGCTGCTTTGGGGCTGGATGTTGATTTACAAGCAACGATAAAAGCACGGGCTCTCTTAGGGAAACAACGCCATAAAGCACAAAATTTACCAGCAATGGACTGGAAAGATGTTCCTGCCTTTTATCAGTCACTCTGCAAAACAACAACAATGACACAACTGGCTTTGCGTTTGCTTATTCTTACAGGCGTTCGTACACGTCCTTTGCGCTATATGCATAAAGATCAGATTGATGGGGATATATGGACCATTCCTGCTGAAAGTATGAAAGGACGACGCGATGCTACAGAAGAATTCCGCGTTCCTTTATCATCAGAAGCACTAAAAGTGATTAAACAAGCACGCCTTTTATCTCGTAATGGGTTTCTTTTTTCTGCAACCGGTCGTGGTCCCCTTGCACAGAACAGCATGTTACAATACATGAAAAAAACAGGACTTGAAGCCTGTCCGCATGGTTTTCGCTCTAGTTTACGTGATTGGCTCGCAGAAACAACCAATGCCCCTTATGAGGTCGCTGAAACCATTCTAGGTCATACGGTTGGGGGAAAAGTGGAGCGTGCCTATCGTCGCACAGACTATTTAGAACAGCGTCGTATTTTTATGGATAGATGGGCTTCTTATGTTACTGATCAAAACAATAAAAGTTGTGGATAGCTCTATGTCTCCATTTTCCTTATTTTATCCATAACGGATAATACAATCACAAATTATTGCTTCTCTTGATAAAAAATCACAAGATATTGTTTTTTTTGCTGGAAAAGTTTGCTACGAATTGCTATTTATATATAGTTAATAAACAGTGATTCTATCATTTAATATAAAGGGGATTCCATGATTCCAAACGGACCACTCCTCACAGTACGTGAGAGTGCAAAACTACTTAATATAAGCGTTTCAACACTTTGGCGGCGGGTCGCTGATGGCTCGGTACCAAAGCCTTTAAAGATTGGTTCCTTAGCGCGCTGGTTACAATCTGACCTTTGCGATGTAATCGAAAAGGCAAAAAACCAACGTGGCAACGACGCCGCCTAAAGAAAACTTCGCCTTATAGGACAGACAAAGTATTTCGACTTTCGCAAATCCCGAAATAACAGAATCTGTCCTGTAATGCAAGTAGCAGGAAGGGATTTTATGCATTTTACAAATGCTACAACAAGCGATGCTTATGCATTGCATACAACAGCTCAAAAAATTACTTGTGCATTACGTGGAGTTTGGCATGGGCGTTATGGAACAGCCCGTTGCCCTGCTCATGATGATAGGCTGCCTAGCTTATCCCTTGCCAATGGACATGATGGGCGTCTTTTACTCTATTGTTATGCTGGCTGCTCTTTTAGAGAGATCATACAAGCGCTTATTAGAATTGGCTTGCTTGGAAAACAAGCTTATGATCAGACACTCTCTTTCTCAAAACAGTTTTGTGCTGATCTCAAACGAGCAAAACAGAAAGCAGAGAGAGCAAAAGCAATTTGGCAACAAAGCCAACCAATCAAAAATACTTTAGCAGAAACCTATTTACGTATGCGGGGTATTACATGTGATTTGCCTCCTGATTTACGCTTTCATAGCAAATGTCCGCACCCCTCTGGGGTTACACTGCCCGCGTTGGTTGCTCTTGTTAAGGGCGCTGGCTCTTTCGCCATTCATAGAACCTTTTTACAAGCCAATGGCTGCAAAACAGATCAAAGACCAGCAAAAGCCATGTTGGGATCTGTAATGGGTGGTGGGGTGCATTTAAGCCAAGAAAATCCCAAACATCTGGTTATTTGTGAAGGCATTGAAACGGGGCTGTCTCTGCTGTCTGGGTTGTTATCAGAGCCCGTTGATTTATGGGCTTCTCTTTCAACCAGTGGCATGATGCGTGTGAATTTACCCCCTACAAAAGCCCGTCTCACCATTGCAATGGACGGTGATGATGCGGGTCGTAAAGCAGGTTTTAACCTCGCTGCGCGTGCTTATAGCCAAGGCTTTGAGGTCTTTATGATGCAAGCTCCAAAAGGAACTGATTTTAATAACGTATTACTTTCTTAAAAGAGGGAAACTATGAAAAATAGTAATTTACAAAACAATAATGAAAATACTCCCGTCAATGATAACGATAATGTCTCTTTAAACGAAAATACTTGTTTAAAAGCCATTTCTTATGAACAAGCCTTGCAACAAAATGGTTGGGGGCAATTAAAATCGATTGCTACGGCTCTCTTACCCGTCGAGCCTTTTAGCTTATTACAGTTGCCAATGCCATTAATGGACTATATTTATGAGGTTGCCGATCTTCAACAATCTTCTATCGATTTTATTGCTATCTCTGCTTTATGTGGCTTGGCTGCTGTGATTGGCAATGGCGTGCGGATTGCTCCCAAAAAACATGATAATAATTGGAAAATTGTTCCTAATCTCTGGGGTGCTCTTGTGGGGCAACCTTCAACACTCAAAACACCTACCATGCAAGCCGCTTTAACTCCTCTCTATGCCTTTCAAGAGGAATGGCATCAAGAATGGTTAAAGAAGAAAGAACAGCAAGAAAAGAAAGATATTCTTATTGAATTAGATAAACGAGAAAAGAAAAAACAAGCCTATAAAGCACTCAAAGATCAAGATGAGGAACAAGCCCTTGCCCTTCTTTCACAATCTATTGAACACAAAGAAAGTGATGATAACACTCTTGATAAACGACGTCTTATTGTCAACGATGTGACTGTCGAAAAGCTTGGGGAACTCTTAAAAGAAAACCCCCGTGGTCTCTTGATGGTACGAGATGAATTGGCTGGGTTTTTAGCTAATATGGAAAGAAAGGAATACCAAACAGACCGTGCCTTTTATCTAACAGCTTTTAATGGCAATACGTCATACACCTATGACCGTATTGAACGTGGAACCATTCATATTCCCAATGCAACCATTTCCATTATTGGGGGCATTCAACCCTCACGCATTATTCCCATTATTCAAGCCATGTGCCATGGAATAAATGATGATGGTTTCATGCAACGATTTCAAATGATTGTATGGCCCGACGAACGAAAAAAGCGGTTATGGACGGATAGACCTTCCAATCAAAAGGTGTGGGAAAGTTATCAAGGGGTCTTTCGTTCTCTTTATGATAAACCGTTAGGCTCACCAAAGCATCCGATAACCATACGCTTTTCTGCTGAAGCTCAAGAAATGTTTCGTGTATGGTGGGAAAATTTTCAGAAAAAAATAAATAGTGGTCATTTCTCTACAAATTTACAATCGTATCTTTTGAAAATGGATAAAACCATACCAACCCTTGCGTTGATTTTTGAATTGACCGAAGGGGGTCGTTTTGAAATCAATAGAAATGCTCTTGAGAGAGCCTTGTATTGGGAAAAATATCTGTTAAGTCATGCCAAACGTCTTTATGCGGCGCATGATACATTAGCAACAGAAAGTGCAAACTTGCTTGTCAAGCGCTGTGATTGTTTACCTGATGTTTTTACTGCACGGGATGTTTATAAACGTGATTGGAAATGTTTAAAAGACAATGAAGCTGTGAAGCAAGCTTTAGAGCTTTTATGCCGTTGCAATTATATTCGTGAAATCTCTGGAGACAATAACTCCCAAGGCGGTCGACCTACCATACGCTATGAATGGCATCCTTTAGTGAAAAGTCATAAAACATTTCAATGAATGAATTTTAAATTCCAATAAAACATATAACTTATGTATTCATAAAATGAAACCTTCAAAACATTTCCCATCTATTGGTTTTGGAGGTTTTGGAGGTTTTGGAGGTGCTTTTTATTCCCCTCTTTATATATTTTAAAAATCAAAATAAAAGTCATTATATTTCAATATGTTAATTTTTATCAACTTTTCAAAAAACAATCTATATCAACATTACAACCTGTAAATTCAACTTATAGTATAGGTTTTGTAGGGGTTTTGGGGGCATAGGGGGTATATGCTTTTTATCTTTCTTACAAAGCAAGCAATAAAAGCCTATCAAAACATACATTCTGATATCTTAAAAGCACATAGTTCATTTGTCTTGATGAACACGTGAAACGAACAGCAAAATTCACTATTTTGCTGATTTTACTTCATGTCATAGGCTGTGGATAAGTAGCCTTTAAAAACCCCTTTTGAAAAAATTTATCCGTTTTTTCGCATTTTTCTACATTTTTTTCACCATTTGCTCAAAATGGATTTAATAAGCTTCATTTCGATTCTTTTGAAGAGAATTAATCTGTATCGTAGATAGTTATGGAGTTTATCCTTTATGCTTCGCTCTCATCACTCTGATAATGAACACGTCACTTTACGCTCTCTGTTGGAATATTATCGTCAAAAAGCTAAATCACCCCGTGAATTAGGAACCATGTTTGAAAACCTTGTCATGGTTTATTTGAGTGAAGAGCCGCTTCAAAAGCAAGAATACGAAAAGGTTCAAACTTATTTGGAATGGGCGCAAGAGCATGATGAAGATGGAACGGATATTGGGATTGATCTGGTGGCTACAATCCGTGATGAAGGGGGTTATGCGGCTATTCAATGTAAATGCTATGACGCCTCTCACATAATTAAAAAAGAAGATATTGATAGTTTTATTGCTGCCTCGGGCAAAAAGATCTTCACCCGTCGCATACTGGTTGATAGCACCGAAACAGATTGGAGTGACAATGTTGAACTGACTTGTGAAGGACAAGAGGTTCGTATTCAACGGATTAATCTGTTTGATTTAGAAAACAGTCAAATCGATTGGGGGGCTTATAAAGAACAAGGACAAGCTGTTCTCAAAGAGAAATCAAAGAAAAAGCTTTTAGATCATCAGAAAGAAGCGCTCAAAGCGGTTTGTGAAGGTTTAAAAGAAGCAGACCGTGGCAAGCTGATTATGGCATGTGGAACGGGCAAGACTTTCACCAGTTTGAAGATAGCAGAAACCATAGCAGGAAAAGGCAAGCGTGTATTGTTTCTGGTGCCCTCTCTCGCTCTTATCTCTCAAACAATTCGTGAATGGACAGAAGATACAGAAGTATCCTTGCGTTCCTTTGCCGTATGTTCGGATACGCAAGTAGGTAAGCGTCGTAAGAATAAAAATGATGATGAAGCTGGTCTCGATGCATCAGACCTTGTTTTACCGGCTACGACCGATGCCAAAGAGCTTGCGCGTAAAGCCAATAAAACTTCTCTTGATGTAATGACTGTGGTCTTTTCGACTTACCATTCAATCCAAGTGATTTCGGATGCGCAAAAAAAGTATGATTTACCCGAATTTGATCTGATCATCTGTGATGAAGCACACCGTACCACTGGAGCTGTGTTAGGAACAGACAAGCGTGAATCTGAATTTATCAAGGTTCATGATAACAGCATCATTCGGGGCAAAAAACGTCTGTACATGACGGCAACCCCTAAGATCTTTACCGACAAGCTGAAAAAGAAGGCTGACGCATCTGATGCTGTTCTGGCGTCCATGGATGATGAAGAGCTCTATGGAAAAAATCTTTACACGTATACTTTTTCAAAAGCTCTAAAAGATAAACTTTTAACACCCTATAAAGTTATCGTCTTGGCTGTTGATGAAGCAATTATTAACGCAACGATTCAGAAACGCCTTAAAGATAAAAATTCCGAACTTATTCTTGATGATACAACTAAAATCATTGGCTGCTACAAAGCACTTTCCCAAATAGAAAAGAAGGAAGAAGATGGCATAAAACCTATGCGTCGTTCTCTGGCTTTTTGTAAAAATATCAAGACGTCTCAATTAGTTAGCGAACTATTCAATGACGCCATTGATGAATATCATAAATTTGTTCCCGAAAGTAAGACTTCTCTTATCTTTGATGTTAAGCACATTGATGGATCTTTTAATGGCAAAAATCGTAATAAATTACTTGATTGGCTTAAAGAAGATACAGATGAGAATAACTGCCGTGTGTTAACCAATGTCCGATGTCTCTCTGAAGGAGTCGATGTCCCTGCTCTTGATGCGGTTATGTTTTTACACCCGCGTAAAAGTCATGTGGATGTGATACAGGCTGTGGGGCGTGTGATGCGCCGCGCAGAAGGTAAAACAACAGGCTACATTATTTTACCCGTTGGTATTCCCTTTAATATTCCACCACAACAGGCTTTAGAAAACAATACAAAGTATGATGTCATCTGGCAAGTTCTCAATGCTTTGCGTGCTCATGATGACAACTTTAAAAACAAAATAAAAGCCTTAGAGCTGGACCAAGATGTTCGTCATGTGTTTGAGATTGTAGGGGTTACTTTTGACCCTGCTTTACAAGCAATGACCGCAGTTGTTGACGAACTCTCTTTCCACGCGAAATCGGAAAGTGCTGGGCTTCATATTGGTTCAGTAGCAAGTGAAAGCTCTTATAAATATGGAGGACAAAAAGAATTCGAGTTTTATGTTGATGAATTATCGCGTGCTATTAAGCCCATCATTGTCAAAAAATGTGGAGAGCCTAATCAGTGGGGAAATTGGGCTGGCAATGTAGCTGCAATTGCACAAAATCATATTATTCGTCTTAAAAGCATACTCGCTGATAAAAAGAGTGAAGCCTTTCACGCTTTTGATGCCTTTCATAAAGAATTAAAGAACGGTTTAAATGACAGTATCGAGCAAGAGGATGCACTTGAGATGTTGGCGCAACACCTTGTGACACGTCCTATTTTTGAATCCTTGTTTGATGGAAATGAGTTTGTGCAAAACAATGCCATTTCACAAGCCATGGAAAAGATCTTAAGAGAACTTGATAAGATGAATATCAAAGACGAAGCCAAAGATCTTGAAAAGTTTTATCAAAGTGTAAAGGATGATACAGAGGGTATTATTGAAACGCGAGCAAAACAGAATCTTATTATCAAACTTTACGAAGATTTTTTTACCAAGGCATTCAAAAAGACAACAGATAAACTTGGGATTGTTTATACGCCTATTGAAATAGTTGATTTTATCTTACATTCCGTCAATGATGTTTTAGAGCAAGAGTTTGGACAAAGCTTAAGTTCTCGAGGCGTCTCTATTCTTGACCCTTTCACTGGAACGGGGACCTTTATTACACGGCTTTTACAATCCAAGCTCATCAAACCAGAGGATATGAAATATAAATTCCGTCATGATATTCATGCCAATGAGATTGTTTTGCTAGCCTATTACATAGCAGCGATTAACATTGAATCGACCTATCATAGTCTTATGAAAGGAGAGTATATCCCTTTTGAAGGAATTTGTTTAACTGATACGTTTTTGATGCTTGAAGAAAAAGATTTTTTTACACGCTATATGTTTGAGAATTCAGAGCGGTGTAAAAAACAGCAGGAAGTAGATATCCAAGTTATTGTTGGCAATCCTCCTTATTCAACAGGTCAAAAAAGTGCTAATGACAATGCAAAGAATACCCCTTATCCCATATTAAATAACCGTATTCGTGAAACCTATGCTGCTCAATCTAAATCAATGAATACGCGAAATTTTTATGACAGTTATATTCGTGCTATGCGCTGGGCAAGTGACCGTATTGGTAATGCTGGGGTAATCGGCTTTGTTTCTGGCTCTGGTTACATAGAAAAATCGACAATGAATAGTTTACGAAAATCTTTAGCCAAAGAATTTACGAGTATTTATGTACTTAATTTACGAGGGGATCTTCGTAAAAATATGTTAAGCAATGGAGCTGCTCAAGAAGGTGAAAATGTTTTTGGTAGTGGTAGTATGACGGGCATTGCCGTGACGCTGTTTATAAAAAATCCCAATACTATTGGACCTTGTAAAATTTACTATCATGATATTGGTGATAATCAAACAAGAGAAAAAAAACTTAAAACAATTAAGGACTTTGGTAGTATTGATGGCATTACACGAAGTAAAAAAGATTGGCAAATAATCACACCAGATAAGCATGGTGATTGGATACGTCAACGTGATGACAGTTTTGAAACATTCTTAGCTTTAGGCGATAAGAGACCTCATGAGAAAAAACTCTTTGAGATTTATTCTTGTGGCATTACGACTAGTCGTGATGCTTGGGCATACAATTCAAGTCGTGCAATTTTAGCGAAAAATATGGGTAACATGATTGCCTTCTATAACAGTGAAGCAGAACGTTTTAATAATGCTTATGCGCACACTGACAGTAAATCACGTACAAAGGCTGTAGATAATTTTGTTAATTCAGATACAAGCAAGATAAGTTGGAGTTTGAATATAAAAAAACAATTAGCAAGAGGTAATATTTTAAAATTTGAAGAAGACGGTTTTGTTCAAAGTTTATATCGTCCTTTTACACGACAGTGGCTTTATTATAATCGCATTTTTAATGAAGCAATTTATCAAATGCCTCGTATCTTTCCTGTAGAAAAAATGATCAAAAATACAGTGATACAAGTTTCTGCTATAGGGGCAAGAAGTGGCTTTTCTGTTATTATGACTAGGGATCTACCTGATTTTCATGCAATAGATACTGGACAATGCTTTCCACGTTATATTTACGAAGACACGACGGTTTCAAAAGATAAAAATGAGAAACAATCCCATTTATTTGCAAATGCTACAGAAGAAAACAAAACTGTTGGTTTACAGAGGCATGATGCCATAACTGATGAAGGATTAGCACATTTTAAAGCAGCTTATCCTAATGAAAAAATCACTAAGGATGATCTATTCTATTATGTTTACGGTATACTTCATTCGGAAGATTATCGTGCCCGTTATGCTGATAACCTCTCTAAAGAATTGCCTCGTATCCCGTGTGTAAAGAGTGCTGATGACTTTTGGAAATTTGTAACAGCAGGACGTGAACTAGGTCATTTGCACGTGAATTATGAAGATGTAGAGCCTTATCCCGTGATCTTTAAAAAGGGTAATCCAAAACAGACAGAAATCTCTAATCTCGAAAAATTCTATTATGTGACTGAAATGAAATTCGCAAAAATTAAGAATAGTAAGGAAAAGGATAAATCGACTGTTATTTACAATAGCAATATTACCATAACAGATATCCCTCTTGAAGCTTATGAGTATATCGTCAATGGCAAGCCTGCTCTTGAATGGGTTATGGGGCGTCAATGCGTTAAGACTGATAAAAAGAGTGGTATTGTGAATGATGCTAATCGCTATGCTGTTGAAACCGTTGGCAACCCTGCTTATCCATTAGAGTTATTTCAAAGGGTTATTACTGTAAGTTTAGAGACAATCAAAATTGTTAAGAACCTACCAAAATTAGAAATTAGAGAAACTGAATAACTTATAAAGCATGCTCACATAATGGGCATGCTAATCTTATTAAAGCCGCTTATGTATTAGTTTAAATAAAAGTTTATTTTATCATCTGTTATGAGATAACTAAGATAGGAAAGAATTACGTTATCAGAAATCCTTTAATGGACTTTTGTAAATTCTTTAAACGTATCATCTTGTGAATTGATTACCTATAATCTTTAAAAGGAGTGTTTATATGCGTTATTCTAAAAAGAAATCATTTGCACTTTTAGATACTCTTATTTGGATTGCCTTTAAGAGATTATACCGTATTTAAAATGATAGCTTTATCCTTTTCAAAAGCTTTGTTTAAACAGAGTTATGTATATTCATTTTCTTATATTACTTATAGGTTTTGTCTGTTTTTAAAACCCCCAAAACCCCTACAAAACCCTCTTAGATATATATTAAAAATTGTATTTATGTGTTATGTTTAATATAGGTTGTTTATTTGAAAGATTAACTTATTGAAATATAATAACTTTTATTTTGGATTAAAAAATATATATAAAGGGGGGGGTAAAAAGACCCCCCAAAACCCCCATACCCCCCTAAACTCATAACCATAATAGTCTTAATAGCATTTCTTATGATTATAAACCGTTTCTTTTGAAGGGCTTTAAAGGATCATATGCTTTTCATAAAGCACATTTTAATCACTCACTAAAATCATAAGATTCGTCTGTTAAATAAACTGACATAACCGATAAAATAGACAAAAGCCCATTAAAAGAGATTTTTATAATCTATGGAATAATTTTATAGATCTTTTTTTATAGGTTGTTTCCTTAAAATCTTGCACCAAAACCATGATCAGAGCCATACCACTGTTGAGTTTCTCAACTATGATCAAGGCTTTGGACCGCGCCTTATTTTCTAAATTTTTTGAAATCTTTTTGATATTTTTTAGGTGCTATTTCTTGTCTTTTTTTCCGATAAAATTGACTATTTTCTCTTTCCACGAGCGGGATTGCTCCTTGCTGATAACCTCTTGTTGATCATCAAACTTTTCTGCCACCCGTTCAATCAAAGCGTAGCTCACTTGCTTCACCTTTGCTACTTCTTTGGCTAAAGCTAATGCACGTTCAAGGTGGGTTTTGTTGATGCTTTCGTCAAAGCCTAGGTGATCACCTGCCGTAAAGCTTTGCTGATAAGATTGTAAGGTCTCAACATCACCCAATAAAGCAAGAGCGCCAAGATGAAGCAAAGCATAATCCGTATCATCTGCTTTAGATGTTGCATCTTGTTGCCAAGGAGCAGTGCCATAATCAGAGCGAAGTCTTTTAGAAAGGTCAATGTCTGTTACCGCCCATTTTAGCGCGTCATCAAGTGCTTGCTTTAAGCGATCCGCAGTAACTTCTGGTTCAAAGATTTCTAACCCCTTTGCTTCAAAATTAAGCTGTATATCTGGAATATCTTCCGTGTGGGTAGGATCAATGAATTTACAAGCGGTGGAAAGAATGCCCGTGCTAATCAAAAAGGCGCTATCAAATTGTGGGTAATCTTTGGCAATTTCGTCGTTATAAAGAATGTCTACTTCACGATCAGCCAATTGATAGCTTGCCATATGGTCATTCTCATTGATTTTCTCGGTTGACCAGCCTAGACTTTTTAAAAGTGCATGAGCACTTTCCATAGTGAGACGATCATCAGTGTCATCCGCTTCATCCACTTCCTCTGCCACTTCAACAGAAGTTGTTTTAGAAGCAACAGATGCTGTTTGCGGATCCAAGCTTAAAATCGGAGCGTTTTTAGGAAAACCTGTTCAATAACGCTGGGCAAGATTAAGCGCGTTGTCAATATCATATTTTGTGATAGTATCTACAAAGCCTAGACGGTTTTTTCTTTGAAAACTCTCCTTATAAAACTTAAGTTTTTTGACATTGCCAGTCAAAATAAGTGCAATAAGGTGAAATTCTGCAAGGAAAAATTCACTTTTTGTTGGCAACGCCGCATAATCATAGATGATTTGGTTGGTGTTTTGGTTATCAGCCCATTTAAGAATATCCACACAGATTTGCTTTAGTTTGCCTTCTTCAACTTCAACACTAGAAACTGTATAAACTTCTTCTGCCTCTTTGAGAGCTATATATTGAGGATTCTCGGGAAAAACACCCCTATGAGCAGTGGAAAAGGCAAGTGTTGAAAGTGAAGCCTTGAATATAACGATCAGTGTTTTTCCTTTTGTATCAAGGTCGTACACTATATTAATGATACGGTCTTTGCTTATAAAATAAGCATTACGATTGTAATTTTTATCACGATAGACTGTCCAGTTCATCATTTTTAATGTTTCAGAAACTGTATTAAGGAGAGCTAAAGATTGTACATCAATACGTGCATCCGCCGCCTCTCGCTCCTTTAAAACGCTCAGATGTCCTTCAGCAAATTGAACAGCGTGATTAACATATTTTTCCACATCATCGTCATCTAAATATTCAGAAATCGTACCTGCTTTTACGGCATTTTGATAGGATTTCAGGATATCAATTTGACCTGTTAATGCTAAACAAGCCAAATGCCATGGAATATCGGGACAAGAGCTATATTTTTGAACAAGCGCTTTGCTTTCTATCGCTGCTTCTAAATCCTGAGCACGCGCCCATTGTATCACCCGCTCAGAAATTTTGATAAGCTCCTGCTCATTTAATGTCTCTAAACGAATATCAATCCCTTTACCAACACCACTAAAAACCCCTCCCTCAATCGTATTAAAAGACTGATAAATATTTGTAGCTGATATCTGCCTACATTTTCTACTATCGTGAATATAATGGCAAGCGACAGAAATATCTTCGTTGGAGATCCCTGCTTCAAGATGAACATTATAATCATCATGAAGACGGATAAAACCAAAATCAAATTGAATGAAGCGGTCGGGCAAAATCAGCCACATTTTTCCAGGTTCCGTAACAAACCACCCTTGGGTTTTAAGAATGCGCGTTGCTGCTGTAAGACTCATCAAACGCTGTTTCGGTTTTTTGCGTGCTAAAATGTCATCCAATTCATTATTTTTATAAGCTTCAGCAAAAAAGATGACGCGCTCAACCTGTGTCATCTTTTCATAATCAGAAAACTCTGGTGTATATAATTGAGGTGTAGGTTTGTAATTCCTTAAAGCTTCGGTATCGCCGAGTAGAGCCTTTGCAACGAGAGAATGATTAGCAGCTTTTTTACGTAATTTTTTCTTAATATCCTGTGCTTGCGCCCAAGCTAACACTTTGTCTAAAGCTACCTTGACATGGCTTTCAAAAAACTCCAGTGCTGTAACTCCAAAATTCTCTTCTGAAGAAATCAGCATAGCCTCATATTGAGATTGAGATTCTTTACCGTTAGCATATTCACAGCCAAGACAATAAGCAGCAGTAGTAAGACTGACAGAAACCCACAATCTTCCGCTATCCCGTCCATAATCTATGACACCATAATGAATACGCACTATGCGATCGGGGAGGTGATAATAAGCAAACATATCACCCATTTCATCGCGATGGGGCTCCCAACCAACTTTTTTTAAAATCTCTGTTGCGTCTTTGGTTTGCATCGTCATTACCCCCCCCCCAGCATGTTCCATAATTCTTTTACAGAGAAATTCATAGAAGTTACTTGCGTAATGCTCTGAATCTCCAGATGCAATTTCAACATAGAGTGGGCATTCACCATCCCAAAACTGAGAATAATCAAAATAAAATGTTTCACCAAAATCAGTTCTATTCACGGCAAGCTGATTTGGTTTTGCGAAACCATTTTTTATATCCGTCAAATGATAGAAAACAATATCACCAGCAGGACACTTATCAAAACTTGCGTTATAAATGCTAAAAATTTCATAACCTCCAATTTCTCCTCCTCCATAATTTTTTAAAAAACTTTTGTAGGACGAGGTGAATTGTAAACCAAGAGTTCTCTCAGCCTTTTCAATCAATATATCATCAGGTGCATCCTCTGCAGTGCCAAAGTCGATAACATCCGGATACTTATTAATTAATACTGCAACATCATCTAAGGTATAGGTTTTCATAGATGATCCTCAAAACGTGCGTTATAAACGCTCCATATTTCCTCGCTATCAATTTCACCTCTTCCATAGTTTTTTCCAAAAACTCTTGTAAAAAGGGATAGGTTGCGGAGTGGGAGTGTGCTCAATCTTTTCAATCGGTTGATCACCATCAGGTATCTCAACTCCCGCGTGTACTTTAATTCTTTTGCATAGGAATTCATAAAAATTACTGGCGTAATATTCGGACTCCTCATCCGCAAACATGACATAGAGTGGGCATTCACCATCCCGAAACTGCGTATAATCAAAGTAAAAGGTTTCATCAAGATCATAACTCACAACGAGCTGTTCTGGTGTCGTAAAACCACGTTTTCTATCATTTAAGTTTTGGAAAACAACGTCATTAACAGAAACACCTATAGGATGCTCATAAAGACTATAGATTTCTTCACCACTAATGTCCCCACCTTTATAATGTTTCAAAAAACTCTTGTAAGAGGATGTGAATTGTAAACCAAGAGCTTTCTCAGCCCTTTCAATTACAAGATCATCAACTGCATCATCTTCAGTACGAAAATGGATAATCTCATCATCATATTTATTCACTTTATCAATTAATATTACAACATCAGCTAAGGTATAGGTTTTCATAAATCTTCCCCTGCATGGTCCTTAATTCTTTTACAGAGAAATTCATAAAAATTACTTGCATAATAAAGGGGATCTCCAGATATTACCTCAAAATAGAGCGGACATTCACCATCCTGAAACTGAGAGTAATCAAAGTAAAATGTCTCACCAAAATCAGTTCTACTGACAACAAGCTGCTGTGATTTTGCTAAACCATTTTTCATTTCTGTTAAGCGATTATAGACAATGTCACCACCATAAACAGTTTCAAAGTCTACACCATAAATGCTAAAAATTTCCTCGCAACCAATTTCTCCTCCTCCATAATTTTTTAAAAAACTTTTGTAGGACGAGGTGAATTGTAAACCAAGAGTTCTCTCAGCCTTTTCAATCAATATATCATCAGGTGCATCCTCTGCAGTGCCAAAGTCGATAACATCCGGATACTTATTAATTAATTGTGCAACATCAGCTAAGGTATAGGTTTTCATGGATGATCCTCAAAACTTGCGTTATAAACGCTTCATATTTCCTCTATCAATTTCACCTCTTCCATAGTTTTTTCCAAAAGCTCTTGTAAAAAGGGATAGGTTGCGGAGTGGGAGTGTTCTCAATCTTTTCAATCGGTTGGTCACCATCAGGTATCTCAGCTCCCACACTTTCTTTAATTCTTTTGCAAAGGAATTCATAAAAATTGCTAGCGTAATACTCGCAATCCTCAGATGGAAGCATGACATAAAGTGGGCATTCTCCATCCCTAAACTGCGTATAATCAAAATAAAAGGTTTCACCAAAATCTGTTCTGCTAATGAAAAGCTGTTCTGGTGTCACAAAACCACGTTCTCTATTGAGTAAGTTTCGGTAAACAATATCACCAGCAGGAATACCTTCCCCACAATCTCCATAAATGCTAAATATTTCATCACCACCAATTTCTCCTCCTCCATATTTTTTTAAGAAAACTTTG
Organism: Bartonella sp. AA168HLJHH; assembly: GCF_042197365.1. Classification (NCBI taxonomy): domain Bacteria; kingdom Pseudomonadati; phylum Pseudomonadota; class Alphaproteobacteria; order Hyphomicrobiales; family Bartonellaceae; genus Bartonella; species Bartonella sp. AA168HLJHH. Next base: position 31,960 of record NZ_JBHIRS010000014.1, read on the forward strand.
TAAGAGGATGTGAATTGCAAACCCAAAGCTTTCTCCGCCTTTTCAATCTGTAAATCATCTGTTTCATTCTCTCCATCATCTTCAGTACCCAAATTGATAATCTCTTCATCATATTTATTTACTTTATCAATTAAGACTGCAACATCATCTAAGGTATAGGTTTTCATCAATTATTCTCCATTAATTATTCTATAAATCTCTGTTTTTTCTCTTTTCATCAACCGTAGAGTATTACTGCCGATGCTCCTGTCCCCATCTGTCAAAATCTAGACCTATAATACCCCATTTCATATCAATTATTTCTCCTAAATTACTGTTTTTTTGTTCTCTATACCCTTTAGCGCGTTCCTTCCAATATTCCTCTCTCCACTTATTAAACTTTTCTCTCTCTATAAGCGATTGATGTGTTTTGGAAGGAGCATGAATCACGGAATTATATTTATTATGAGATTCCTTGCTCATTTCTGCTATGGGCCCCTCATGCGTTTGCTTTAGGTGATGCAACTCAACAGGCTCACCATCAAATCCTATAGGTGCTCTTCCTGTTTCCATCCTTTCAATATTGGTGCCCCACACGTCTTTCTTGTTTACTCTCCATTTAACCCTTTGGTTAGGATCAAACAAATCGTCTCTCTTATAAGCTTTGTTCGTCTGACCAAATTTGCTATCGGTAAATTTAGTGGGTTTCTTTTTTAACCAAAGCTTTTTTTCTTTAGCAGCAAGTTTGGTCAGTTCTTTCCTCGCCGCAAATTTGTCAGGATCTCCTTGAGTTGCAAGTTTGGCAAGATTTTTCTTGGAAGCGAATTGGGCAAAATCTTTCATAGCATTGAACTTGATCACTGTCTTTTCGCCAAGCTTTATGGCTCCCTTGGCTGTTCCAGCTCCTCCCAAAAACAGCGTTGCTACTTCAGTCAATAATTTTCCAAATTCAAGACCAGCATTAAAGGAACCACCGGCACC
>NZ_JBHIRS010000015.1:0-28464 GCF_042197365.1 Bartonella sp. AA168HLJHH
AGTAATCACCGTACTGTGATCATCACCTGAAACATCCCAATGTGTTGCTAAAGCGGGAACCATTTTAGCAGGATCATTTGTCGCAGTACTGACCAAATTATCACAAACATTGCGAACAATTTCACTTCCATAAACATCATTAAGTTGTGCGGGATCAAATGTACTAATTGCATCAAGATTCCAAGCCATCACAAGGGTATCAGCGGGTGTTTTTGCTGAAACTTGTTGTGCAACCATCGCCAATGCCATAAGAGCAGAAACAAGAGAGCTGCTATTTTGTAATATTTTTTTCTTCAAGTTCATAGACTTTTCCTTTTAAAGTTTACTATATAAATTTCCCACACAACAAGCACATGCTTAATAATAAGGTTAGATGATCCATAAGCGCCTCAAACAAAGTATTATTAAAACCTTCAAACAACACCACTTACCAACCACGGACTTCTACCCATGGCTACAAGCCAAGACAAACCAAAACATGCAACAACAAACACTCTGACATACAATGAATGCTCCCCATAACAGAGCCTATTCATGATGTCATAACGCCTACGATTGAAGACTATAAAACCACTATTTTCTCTCTTTTGTCGGGTAAGCTTGTCTCTTCTTTCCTCTCGCCTTTTTATGCCATCAAAAGACTCTTCTTTGTTAGCTTAAGCGCCTTAATAACAAAGAGCTCTACTAACAATTTGACATTTTAACAAAACAGGAAAATTCACCCATCAACCGACATGATCTCCTCCCCCTACAAGAGGAATTTTGAATTTTTCCATAATCCTCTGCCAAATAACAGCTTTTAAATTATATTTTATTTCTAAATAAAAGGAGCATAGGCTCCCCCTGATATTCCTTTACGCACCCACACATAACAAAACTTTTTTTCACATCGTATTTTTAATATCTTTGCTCCTTTAACAACACTCAATTCATTGCTTACATTTTTTCAGAAAAAAAGATCTTTTCAATGCACTAAGGTTGAAATATCTAAATATAATACCTATATAAGCACACCCTTATTAGAATAGATAGTCTTTTTTTAAGTAAACTGTCTTGAAATATTATTTCTATACACGACAATAATAAGTTCGTTACAAAATCTTCAATATACTAGAACTCTCACTCTGATAAGAAATGCTGAAACGTTATAAAATTTCTCTACAAATTCTCGAGACGAAAGGATATCCCTTCATTTAATAAAAGAAGCGCCATGAAAATATCGCAAAAAATACAATAAAACATGTGTATATTTCAAAAACCAGCACCGTTAACCAGACTAAGGTGATAAACTCAAAAAGTAAGAAAAAATAAAAAAATGTTTTTCCTTTATGATAATAACATCGCTGTACCATGATAATACAATAAAAAACACGATCTTTGAAAGTATATTAAAATGAAGCGAAAAAAAAAATTATTAGATTCTTTTCATGCGTTTCTTGGAGGAAAATCACGCCGCGTTAGTCTAAAATTGCTTATCCTTTCATTCTTCATTGGTATCGTAATGAATTTTTTGGGATGGACACCTCGAAACCTCATACAAAAAATAGTCGATTTTTTTCAATCACTATGGGAAGCAGGATTTATAACGCTTACAAATTTCTTCCATATAACTATGACAGGAGCTATTGTTGTTGTGCCTATTTTTCTTATCTTACGAATTTTTCATAAAAAATAAAAGCCTTAACATTTTCCTTGCGTTAATCTTTTCGAAAAATCAAACGACACAAAAATCCTGTAGTAATAGCAATAATCACTGCAACAATACCGTATAAAAAACGATACTTGTGCGCTGCATAAAAAATTGTATAGGTGATATGTGCTTTAACAATTTCAAGAGTCGTTGTTGCACTATCAATAAACTGTCCATCACGAAAAAGATAAGCACGAACTTTATAATGTCCAACTGGGATATTTGCTGGCAAACGAAAATGCGCTGTGAAAAGTGTGTCAGAACCAAAACGAACCCCACCCACTTCCTCATAATAAAGGCTTTTAGCTTTTTGCAATTTTATAAGTTCATCGCGAAAGATTTGTATTTTTTTCTGATCTTGTTCATCCGTCTGCAATGGCAAATAGAGTAATCCTAACCCTAAGCGTTTATAATCTTCAATGCTCGTAATATCGTCAATTTCACGTGTTGTGACCATAGAGTAAAAAAGAGGAACCTTTTTAAAAATAAGAGAATCTGTATTGACCCATACACCGGCATTGCGTTTTTTTTCTCGCATCACCATTGTCCGATCTTGTCCCTCCAAGCTTACAACAATATCATAACGGTTCTGTCGAGAATATAACGGATCAATATTTTCTAAAACACCAGCAATATAAAGATCACGACCAGCAAAATTTGCATCCACAGTAATCGTATTCGTTGTTACAATAATTTGGACAGTTTCGTGGTCAACTTGATCAATGAATGTAGCTGGCGTCCCAACATGTGACCATGTAGAAAAAGAAATAAAACAAAAGCAACCTGTAATGATGTATAAAGAAAATAATCTACCCATTTTTATCTCATAAGAATATCCAGAGAGAAAAGATTATCAGGGCGTATAAATAATTGAAAAGCAAGACGCATACACACAATCAACACTAAAAATGCAAGTGCCATACGCAATTGTTCAGCCTTTAACTTCCGTCCAACCCGTGTTCCATATTGCGCACCAATACTTCCTCCAAGCATTAACAAAAAAGCCAAGACAATATCAACGGACTGATTAGTCATACTTTGCAAAACTGTCGTGAAAGAAGACACAAATGTAATCTGAAAAAGTGAAGTCCCAATCACCACACTGGTTGGAACACGCAGAAGATAAATCAATGCTGGGATCATAAAGAACCCCCCACCAATTCCCATAATAGAAGACAACAACCCCACGATGAGACCAATCCCTAAAACTGGAATAATGCTAACATATATCATAGATGTCCGAAAACGCATTTTTAAGGGTAAGCGATGAATCCAGTTATGTCGACCAGCAAGACGAATATTGGCTTTTCCTACCTTACGCTTGCGCATCATATCATACCAACTTTCAACGATCATCAAGCTTCCTACACTTCCAAGAAGAATCACATAAAGAAGCGAAATCATTAAATCTAATTGACCTAACTTTTTCAAAACAGAGAAAACCTGAATCCCGATTAAAGAACCAATCCCTCCTCCAAGCGCCAAAAGAATACCAAGTTTAATATCGAGCGTACGTCTTCTAAAATGTGTAATTGCTCCTGTTACAGATGACGCAATCATCTGGTTGGCACCTGTTCCAACAGCAATAGCAGGAGGAATATTATAAAAAATCAATAACGGCGTGATGAGAAACCCACCACCGATTCCAAAAAGTCCTGAAAAAAAACCAGCAACGACTCCCATACCAATCAAGATCAGCATATTGAGTGACATTTCAGCAATTGGTAAATAAATACTCACTTACAGAACCTTCAAGATAATTTGAGGTTTTTTTACAATTAGAGAATCCTTCTCCAATTATCCTCTTTTCCAATAATCTCTGTTGCGTGTTTAAAAGGATAATTTTAGTTGCTATAGCTTCCGCACAAACACGAATGCGCAATACATTTCACATCTATTAACATCAACATCATAAAAATTAAAAAAAACGAGCTCCTTTTAAAAAGCTATAAAAACATAACGTTATCGCTACCACAAATGCAACGGTTAAAAAACAAAGAACACCTTTTTTTAGCAAATAAGATAAAAACGACACATGTTCCCGAGACTGCGTCCTTAAAGAAGAAAAATCATTCTCAATGCAATGATTAGATGCCTGAGCACCCATCATCCCCTTTTCTTTTATCACAGCATGCTTCACTACTCCCTCAACCTTTTTAAAAGAAGATTGCAGAGCATCACTGGGCAAAGGGCTTCTATTTTCTTGCTGCAACGTATTTTCAACATTTGTTTGGAGTGAAATTATGCTGTTTTCTTTCGAATAATTTTGCACCTTTTGAAGTAATAAGCGTTCTTGATTTCCCTCACATTCCATGTGAGCAAGTTTTTGTACAACAGAATCAGGTGATTTTGAACGAGACACCCGTCGTGTTACCGCTGCTTCTTCTAAGCTTTTTTTTTCACTCTGCAAACTTTGAACAATTGTTTTAATCTGCTCTAAAGACTGGAAAAGCTTTTTTTCTCTTTGACGACGTATATAATGTTCAGCCAAAATGGCCCGACTAATATCATCTAAGTAAGATTTAAAATGCTCTTCTACAGAACTCTGCTGCATTAAAGAACGAGGCGAATGCTTCATTTGCATTTGCGCATAAACGGTGCGTAATTTTTGAGCAATATCCGACATCGTTACTTCTACAGAAGTATCCATTCTCTCTTTCTGTTCAACAAAAGAAAAGACTTTATCGTTCCTAACCTGTTTGGTCGCTTGGTCGATCGTATGACCCTTCGTATTCACAAGCCTACCCCTCATTAACCTTTTTGAAAAGAATCGCAACAAATGATGAGAAAGTGTGCTCTATTTTAGTAAATAGAGCTTTAAGAACTCCCAAAAACTTTTTTGTTAGAAATATTTTCCCCAATCTTTATCTAAAATATTTGAAAGAAAGATCTTTAATTTTTCTGTCTTCAAGATTTGAAGAGCAAAATCATTCCCCCATTTTTATCTTTTTCACTTAATTTTTCATTGCATAAAGGACCTATTGCACCATCATAAATAAAGCATAAGAAACTAAAAAAGAATATTCTCACAAGACAGATTGATTTTTTTACTTTTTATTCAAGCAAATAAGGCAATTATGGCAATGCAAAAATATGAAGATTGAAAATAACGACGAGAAAGTACAAGTAAACATAAAAAAGCTTATACGAAAGAGAACACAAGTTATAAATTGAGACTTCATTCTAAACAATTTGGTTTCTTATGAGTATTGCTATAAACTTGTAACATACAAACAAAGAGGATCATTATGAAGATAATTGTCGCTGTCAAACGTGTTGTTGATTATAACATCAAGATACGCGTCAAACCGGATAGTACAGGCGTTGATCTGTCTCACGTAAAAATGTCTATGAATCCTTTTGATGAGATAGCCGTGGAGGAGGCCATTCGCCAAAAAGAATCCGGTAAAATTTCAGAAGTTCTTCTTGTTTCAATTGGCCCAGAAGCAGCTCAAGAAACTCTACGAACAGGACTTGCAATGGGAGCTGATCGCGCACTTCTTGTCACAACGGATCAAACACTTGAACCCTTAGCAATTGCTAAGATTCTCAAAACCATTGTTGATGAAGAAAAACCCGACATGGTCTTTTTAGGAAAACAAGCAATTGATGACGATAGCAACCAAACAGGACAAATGCTCGCTGCTCTTCTTGGGTGGGGACAAGCAACTTTTGCCTCACATCTTAACATAGAAAATGGGCATGCTACAGTTACTCGTGAAGTTGATAATGGAACACAAACCCTTTGTCTTCCCCTTCCCATGGTTATGACCGCCGATCTACGGCTCAATGAACCGCGTTACACCTCTCTCCCCAATATCATGAAAGCAAAAAAGAAAATCATTGAACAAAAATCTCTTACTGATCTTGGCGTCGATACGAAAGCACGCTTAACAATTTTAAGCGTTGAAGAGCCAAAACCCCGTCAATCCGGTATAAAAGTGGCAAATGTAGTAGAACTTGTCAGAGCCTTAAAACAGAAGAACTGCATTTAATATTCTCACCACTAGAGTAAAAGCAACACTCACATAAAAGGGCAAAAACTTATGGCAATTCTTTTATTGGCCGATCATAATACAGAAGAAACAGCAAAAGTACTCACCGCTGCACGCGTACTCAGTAATGATATCGATATTCTGGTTTGCGGAGAAAAAATTCAAACGATAGCGGAAAATAGTGCTAAACTTAATGGTGTGCGGCAAGTTCTTATTGCAAAAGCAGACTATTTAGCCCATCAACTTGCCGAGCCTATGGCAGATACAATTCTCATGTTAGCAAAGGATTATGATGTGATCATGGCAGCATCCAGCAGTACTGGGAAAAATGTGATGCCGCGCGTAGCAGCTCTTCTTGATCTTATGCAAATTTCAGATATTACCGCCATTCTTTCACCCAATACCTTCAAACGACCAATTTATGCAGGCAATGCATTTGAAACTGTACGCACCAATGATTATAAAAAGATTATAACAGTTCGCACCGCTTCTTTCACCCCAACGCCTTCCCAAAATAATTCTGCTCCCATTAAAACAATAACACCAGCTCCCAATCCAAATCTTTCTTCTTTCGTAAAAGCAGAGACAAACAAAAGTGATCGTCCTGAGCTCACCTCAGCACGTGTTATTATATCAGGCGGGCGTGGTCTTGGTTCTCAAGAGAAATTTATGGCCCTGCTTCTTCCTCTTGCAAACAAATTAAATGCTGCTTTAGGTGCCAGCCGCGCAGCAGTGGATGCAGGCTATGCTCCCAATGATTGGCAAATTGGACAAACAGGAAAAGTCGTTGCCCCTGAACTTTATATCGCCGTTGGCATTTCCGGTGCAATCCAGCATGTAGCCGGTATAATGGATGCACAAATTATTGTTGCCATTAATAAAGATGAAGAAGCTCCCATCATGCAAATTGCCGATTACACCCTTGTAGGTGATCTCCACCAAATTATTCCAGAATTGGAGAAAGCTTTATAAGCCATGAAAGCACTTCTGCATGACCAACGTGAAAGTATGGAGTTTGACATAGTCATTGTCGGAGCAGGACCAGCAGGGCTTTCTGCCGCAATTCGTTTTAAACAAATTAATCCTGAGCTTTCTGTCACAATTGTTGAAAAAGGGACCGAAGTTGGTGCACATATTCTCTCTGGCGCAGTTGTTGACCCCATTGGTATCGATACACTCTTACCAGAATGGCGAAATGATAACGACCATCCCTTTACAACCCCTGTCACACAGGACCAATTTTTTTTTCTAAAGCCTCAAAAGTCCACAATATTTCCCAATATTTTGCACCCTAAAATCTTATCAAATAACGGATGTTATATCGTTTCGCTTGGGAGCGTCTGCCGCTGGCTAAGCAAAAAAGCTGAAGCGTTGGGTGTTGAAATCTATCCTGGTTTTGCAGCAACAGAACCCATCATCCAAAAAGATAACGGAGCTATCATTGGTGTTCTCACCGGTGATATGGGGCTTAACAAAGATGGAACTCCTGGAAAAAATTATATGCCTGGGATGGCTTTATTGGCAAAATATACTCTGATTGCGGAAGGAGCACGCGGCTCAATTGCAAAACAACTGATACAACATTTTAATCTTAGCAAAAATCGAGAACCACAAAAATTTGGTCTTGGTCTCAAGGAGCTCTGGGAAATTGCCCCCAACAAACACCAACGCGGTTTAGTACAACATTTCACTGGTTGGCCCTTAGACAATAATACCGGTGGCGGTGGCTTTATTTATCACCAAGAAAACAATATCATTTCTGTCGGTTTTGTTGTGCACTTAGATTACAAAAATCCTTATCTTTCTCCCTTTGAAGAATTTCAACGTTTTAAAACACATCCAAAACTCTATAAAATCTTTAAAGGCGCAAAACGTCTTTCCTATGGTGCACGTGTTATCAGCGAAGGAGGTTGGCAATCTGTACCAAAACTCACCTTTCCTGGTGGAGCGCTTATTGGCTGCTCTGCTGGATTTGTCAATGTTCCTCGTATCAAAGGATCACACAATGCCATCTTATCTGGCATATTAGCTGCCGATAGAATTGCTACCGCTCTTGCACAAGGGCGTGCCCATGATGAGGTTAAAGAAATCGAAGAACAGTGGCGAAAAGGGCTCATTGGCAAAGATCTTTATAAAGTGCGAAATGCCAAACCGCTCTGGGCAAAATATGGGACAAAATATGGAATTAAACTTGCTGGTTTTGATATGTGGTGGCAACAACTGTTCGGATTTTCCTTATTTAAAACACTCTCCCACGGAAAGGAAGATTATGCATGCCTTGAACCAGCAGAAAAATTTCAACCCATTTCTTACCCAAAACCAGATGGCGTTGTAACCTTTGATCGCCTTTCAAGTGTTGCCCTTTCCAATACGCATCATGAAGAAAATCAACCTTGTCATTTAAAAATAGCCTCATTAAAAAAGCAAAAGGACTCTGAATATGCAATCTATGGAGGACCCTCTACACGCTATTGCCCCGCCGCTGTCTACGAGTGGCTAGAGGATAATGATCATCTGACTTATATGATAAACGCTTCAAATTGCATACATTGTAAAACATGCGATATCAAAGATCCAAACCAAAATATCACTTGGATCTGTCCGCAAGGCAATGAGGGCCCCTTCTATCCCAATATGTAATTCCCCAATGTATAATCATTGTTCATTTTCCTAAAATTGAAATATACAAAACGCAATGGATAAAAATATTTCCCTCAGATCAGAAATCTATCAATCACCTTCCTGCATACGTTCTTTCACAATGTAAAAAGAACTCTATTCTCATATAAAATACTCTCTTCACCGTATGAATTTTTTCAATAGAAAAACATAACATATTTTTATCAAAATTTTTTTATTTAAATGACAAAACAATAATAAATATATTCTTGACAATTCTGCGATAAAGGAACAGCCGCGGTTCTCGAAAACCTGAAGGAAAATAAGCCCGTTCTACTTTACCCCCTCTCCCATATGATCCAAAATACTTTTAGCCCTCTCATAAGAAACATCAATCGTTTTAACTAGCCAAGAGCCCCCTGAAGATGCGCTTCACATTTATTTCTTCTCCTACACTTTGCCAAGTAATGCTCACTCAAGAAAACCACGAATGAATGTAGAAAAAACATCGTGAGATAAAGAGATAAAGAGCATACTCGTTCAAGCCCTTTATAATGTTTCTACTGATAATGACACGAAAAAATCTTTAATCTCACATTAACCTTTTATTTTTGCATTAAAGATAATCGCCTTGCATCTAACCTTTACCAATATACTGCCCTTTACCAATATACTGCAATGAATGTGTACAAATACCGTAAAAATAAGCAGATGCCAAGCCATGGAGACTATCGCTATTAGCAAAACACCTGATAAAAAACAAAATAGCTTTCATGACCACTCTATGACGCGTTTTATAGAGTTGTTTTTTTATAAAGCTTGTGCTTTCGCTATTGCTTGTAAATCAACATCCAAATTGAACACAAGTGGTATATTTAAAAGAAAGATTAAGGTGAATGAAAGCTCTGCACGCCGTTCCAGCTTTTGTAGCTAGAGCAAAAATATTGCATATTCTATTTGAGTAATCTCTGAAACGAAAATACAGCTTCATTTAGCAAGAACATCAAATCTGAAAGGAAAAAACTGTTTTCCTCTTTACTATCATCTGTCCATTCGGTTTTAAAACTTTCAAAAGCATCACAATATCCTCTAAAAAGAAGAGATAACGTATTGTCCCCGCTTTTATTACTTACGTTTTTTTATGGGAGCATATCCTTCAGAAAAAATAAGGTATCCAAAATTAAAGCAGACTTGTGTTGTTCAGTCATGGGCTTGTTTTTAAGAGATAGCTCTCATATCAAACAATAATTTTGCGACACTATTCGAAAAAGGTATAACGCAATCCTGTGAACGAACAGTTCCATATTTATGAAATAAAAAGTACAAGCTAACAGCATTATTTTCTCTGAGATCTCCAATGAGGCGATAATCTTTGTTTTAAGGAGGTTTCAAGATGCACAAAAATGATTTTGATTAATTGACTATAAGAAGAGCTGAGATAATGTTACGATATTTAAAGCTCCTAATTAATAGGCAAAATAATAAATTTTCCATTATAAATCAAATCTTTAAGATAAAATTTAGCCTTAAACTTTTCTAAGGTACTCATTATACTGTATACTGTTAAAGCTGTAGAGAATATGAAAAAATAAAGTATTTTGCTGATAAGAGCTTATATTTGATCAATAACAATACAGTCAGCTGCCAGTTAACTGTATGTGTTTCAAAAGGGGCTGTTTACATTTGCTCAGAAAAACAGTTTGGATATCAATAGAATATTTGAAAAATCGGCGTTATGGAAATAATCTAAAAAGCTTAGCTTTTCAAAGAGCACAAAGAAGCATGAGATTATAACATGAGTAAAGTTGTTTTTTGGTTCTCGAAGGAAAAACTTTATAGAAAATCATGGGGCTGATAGAATATTGGTTACATTTGGAATTTGTTTTACTGGAAAAAATAACGCGGATCAAAATAGATAATAATGTTAAATTAAGACGTTAAATATGAAATTATCTTATTGTAGTGTAATCGATTATTCGAGTAAGGTAAGCCTTTGTAATGATAAAAAATGTGCTGGTAAAAAATGAGCCAAAATGGCTTATGAGTATGGATAAAAATCTTGTGGTGAGGAGAATTTAATGAAAAGAAAAGAGCATGTGTGAAAAAGCATATTTTATAGGTGCGCATGCTTATTCTGCACCCGTTATAGAATCAGGGCTTTATCTTGTGGCAACACCTATCGGAAATCTTGCAGATATTACGCTTCGTGCTTTGCAAGTGCTTGCAGGAATTGATATTTTAGCGTGTGAGGATACGCGAGTAACACGTGTTTTGTTGGAACGTTACGGCATTCAAAAAAAAACTTTTCTCTATCATGAATATAATGCGCAAAAAGCGGGTCCGAAGCTCTTAGCGGCTTTAGCAGAAAACAAAACAGTAGCACTTGTTTCAGATGCCGGAACACCACTTATTTCTGATCCTGGATTTCGATTGGTAGAAGAGGCCCGTAAAGCTGGTCATAAAATTATTCCTATTCCTGGAGCATCCGCTCTTTTAGCCGCTCTTATACCGACAGGGCTTCCTACGGATAGCTTTTTTTTTGCAGGTTTTTTGAGTGCACGAAAGCTACAGCGCCGAAAACGGTTGGAACAATTAAAAGAGATTCCAGCAACTTTGATTTTTTATGAATCACCGCATCGTCTTGTTGAAACTTTACAGGATATGGTCACACTTTTTTCGGCTAATCGACCTGCTGCCATTTGTCGTGAATTAACAAAAAAGTTTGAAACAGTAGATGTTTCCAATTTGGGAAATTTGTTAGAAAATTACAGAAAACAAGCACATATTCGTGGGGAAATTGTTGTACTTGTTGGAGAATCATCTTCTTCTTTAAATGTGATAAGTGATCAAGAAATTGATGAAATGCTATTAGAACGCGCACGGATACATTCTGCTGCTCAAGCGGCAGCTTTTGTTGCAAAAAAAACCGGTTTAAAAAAGCAAGAACTTTTTCAGCGATTAATCTTTTTAAAAAATGCGTAAAATAATACAAAAAAAACGCAGACAAAAGTCTTTTTATCGAGGGATTCGTGCAGAAAAATTGGCAGCTTGGTGGCTACGTTGCAAAGGGTTTCACATTGCCGAAAGGCGTTTTAAAACAAAATGTGGAGAAATTGATTTAATTGCACGACGCGGAAATCTTGTGTTAATCGTTGAAGTTAAAGCACGTTCAACGTTGGCTGAAGCAATGGAAGCGGTTTCCCGAATGAATGAAAAGCGAATTGAGGCAGCTGCCGATATTTGGCTCGCACGGCAAAAAGATTATGCCCTTTTGTCTGTACGCTTTGATTTAATTGCAATTTTACCTTGGCGTTGGCCACAGCATATCCCTGCATTTTTTACATCTGATCAATAAAAGTCCTCCCCGTTTTAACCATATTCAATAAAAAACATTTCGTTTTTATGTGCATATGCGTTAAAAAGTGTGTAATAATTGAGCGCTATAAGGAGCGAAATATGGATGATTATGAAAAGTTTGCAACAGGTTTGCTCATCATTTTTGGAGCGCTAATTATTGGTGGGTTAATGGCAATGCATATTGTGCTTATGAATAAACCAGGTTTTTTATTTGCATTAGCCGCAGCTGTTGTTGGTTGGTTTTCTGCTTTTGCCGTTCTCTTTGACAAGCCCAAAATCTATTTGGTTTTGATTATTCTTGCTATGTTATGTGTTGCTTCTTCAATTAGCGTTTATGTTAGTTAAAACACCTGAGATGTTGATTGAAATTCCTTTTAAAATATGAAACTGAGAAATAGATAATGAGACTTGGCTTTTTGGGAACGGGTACAATCAGTGCTTCAATGGTAAATGGCTTAATGACAAGCAACTTTGATGTTTCTTCCATTGTTGTTTCGCCTCGCAATGCACAAACAGCAAAGCGCCTTTCACGTACTTATGATAAAGTTATGATTGCTGAAAATAACCAAGCGTTGCTGGATGTTAGTGATTGTGTTTTTCTTTGCTTGCCCAACCAAATTGCAGAAGACGTTTTGTGCTCTCTTCGTTTTCGTCCAGAACAGCTGGTTATTTCCGTACTTGCTATGGTAAAAGCAGCAGAAATAGAAGAGTGGATTAATCATAAAGTTTATCGTGCTGTTCCATTACCTTTTGTTGCAGAATGCAAAAATTTGACACCAATCTATCCCAATCATCCCTTTTTACGCACTTTATTTGATGCATTGGGGGGCACATTGGTGCTGGATAAGGAAGAGCAGTTTAATCTTTTTATGACAGCTGGTTCACTTATGGGAGTATATTTTAATTTTATAGAAACTGCCCATCAATGGTTTATAACACAAGGGTTAAAAAAACAACAATCAGCAGAATTCCTTACCATGATGTTTGGAAATCTTACAGATGAAATGCGTAAAACTATAGCAACGGATCGTTCTGTATCTCTCGATTTTTCACTGCTTGAAAAAGAGTTTTCAACAAAGGGTGGAACAAATGAATTTTTGTCAAATTACTTTTCTCAACAAGGGGGAAGGAATGCTTTAACAATGGCTCTTGAAGCTACTTTGCAAAAAATGAATGCTTCTAAAAAGAAATTTTAAGATTTATATCAAGAAAACTCGTATCAAAAAATGATTTTTAAAATATTTTTTACAACCTTTTACAATTTTTCTAAATTATTTTTATTTTCGGTCTTCTTCTTTTTGCCTCAAGTCCAATATTTTTTCTACCTCACGGCTCTAGCTCTTCAATTTTGTTCCCCTTCAGGTTATCCAAACGCATGAATAATTTTTTGTTTATTTAACCTATATATTCCATTCACACATTAAAACTTCCTCTTACAAAGAAGCGACTATTTTTATGTCTTTCATGATTGTGTTTTAATAAACTCTCTTAAACACCCCCCCATTCAAAAGAGTTGATTTTTTATTTGATCAACAATTTTACGATATAGTTTAGCATGCTCTTCACTAGGCTTAGCAACAAAAATAGGGATTCCCTCATCTGAAGAAAATCTTAAAGCTGCATCAAGCGGTATTTCCGCTAAGAAAGGGACTTCTCGACGTTCTGCTTCTGCCCGTGCACCACCATAGCCAAAAATATCATAGCGTTTTCCCGTATCAGGAGCGATAAAATAACTCATATTCTCAATGAGTCCTAGAATAGGAACATTAACTTTCATGAACATTTCTATTGCTTTACGCGCATCCACTAAAGCAAGATCTTGGGGCGTAGAAACAACCAACGCACCTGTTAATTGTACCTGTTGGGCAAGCGTTAATTGTGCATCCCCTGTACCGGGCGGCATATCAACGACTAAAACGTCCAAAGGGCCCCATACAACATCTCGTAACAATTGCGTTACAGCTGCCATAACCATAGGACCGCGCCAGACCACCGGCTTTTCTTCCTCCACCAAAAATCCCATCGACATCAATTTCAGTCCAAATTTTTCAAGAGGTTGAAGCTTTTTTTCTCCAATAAGCTGTGATTTTTGATTAACAAGTCCTGTCAAACGTGGCAACGAAGGACCATAAATATCAGCATCCATCACCCCCGTCTTGAAACCAGAATCTTGTAAAGCTAAGGCGATATTTATTGCCATCGTAGATTTCCCGACCCCTCCTTTTCCAGAAGCAACAGCAATCACATGCCTCACACCTTCTATGGGCATTTTGATCGGTAAGAGATTGGCTCTCCGACTAGGTGCTGTCTTTGTTATTTTTTCTGCTGTAAGTGTAACAACAGCAGATTTCACTCCCTCCAAAGCACATACCACCTTTTCAGCAGAACGACGCAATGATTCCCATTTTTGCACACCTCCATCAGGAACTGTAATGGAAAAGAAAACCTTACCATCAGCAATCAATATTTCTGAAAGAAGACCCAACGACACAATATCGCTTTCAAGATCTGGTCCTTTGATTGTACGTAATACGTTGCGGACAGCCTCACTTGTGATAAGATCCATGTTCTTTCCTCTCTATAAAAATACTAGCAAATATAAGCATAAGAACGAAAAATACTTACAAGGTTCATCACCTGATAATTTTGTTCATCACTTGATAATTTTCTACTTTACTCAGCATTATAAAGTATACATCTCTTATCTCTTTAAAAATATGAAACCATCCTTAAAATAAAGAAGCTCAAACATAAAATCTGCTATAAAATCCTATCAATCACGTTTGTGTTACAACAACTTTAATGAATATTCTGATAAAAATTTTGTAAAAACAAAAACTGAAAAAAACTCTTAATCTTAAAGGATATTTTAAATTGAGCATAGCAGTAATTAGTCACACCTTCTTTAATTATTTAAGGCCCTAGCCATTTATGTTCTGTAGATTCAATCGTTATTTTCTAACACTCCTACAGTATTGTAAAAAGCGTTACAGATAGTTATAAGGTGTTTTGTATTCTTTCAAGAGAGAGAAAAACAATCTAAGATTGACTTTTTTTATATTTTTCCTTATGGGTTAACAGCCATATGATAGGATAAAATTGTTTATCTCGCGCATAACTACTCATAAAACGAAGATTAAGAAGGGCCGCACTCCGCGGTATTTAAATAAATGAAACGTACTTACCAACCCTCTAAACTTGTCCGTAAACGCCGCCATGGGTTTCGTGCACGCATGGCCACAGCTGGAGGACGTAAAGTTATTGCTGCAAGACGTGCTCGTGGACGTAAGCGGCTTTCTGCTTAACCATTTAAATTTTCACAACCGTTGAGGATTGCTCATCGTTTCTTCGTTGTGAAACTTTTATTATGAACCTACAATGTCTGCTTGCAGGCATTTAATGAAATTGCGAAATATTCTTTTATGAAGAAAAAACATCCCTGCCGTATTCGCAAAAGAGCAGACTTTTTGGCTGTCCGTACAGGAGAAAAACGACGTGGTCCTTTATTTTTGCTCGAAGTTAAATCTCGTGAACAAACAACAGAAAGAAAAGATTCTCTTTTTGCACGTGTAGGCTTCACTGTTACCCGTAAAAACGGTAACGCTGTGAAACGTAATCGTATCAAAAGGCGCTTGCGTGAGGCCGTGAGAGTTGGTGTAACAAACCACATGGAAGCAGGAACAGACTATGTCATTGTAGCGTACCGTGATGTGTTACATGCACCTTTTACATCCTTGATTAGTGAATTAAATCGGCGAATAAAACCAAAAATTAAACATCAGCAACAACAACAAGGGTGTACGGATGGAATATAATCGCAATTTCTTTATCGCTATTGGCTTATCTTTCGTAGTGCTCATCGCATGGCAATTTCTTCATGTTGCTCCCAAACAAGCAAAGTTACAAAAACAACAAGTCATCGCACAGCAATTGTCAAAACAACAATCAGCCCTTTCTACTACCACGACAGATTTTTCTGATGATACCTCAACGTATCAAGCTACATCTATCATCGAACAGCCCATGACACCTGAAATCCGGAAAGCTGTATTGGACAAAACAGAGCGTATTGCGATCAAAACCAATGAACTGGAAGGCTCTATTAATCTTGTTGGTGCACAATTTGATGATCTTCACCTCAAAAAATATCGTTTAACAGTCGATAAAAAATCACCGGAAATCGATTTGCTAAATCCTAAAGGTTTCAAAACAACCTACCTTGCTGAATTTGGTTTTGCAAGTGCGTCTTTGCCAGCAAAAGCCTTGCCACAATCGGATACAAAATGGCAAATAGAGGGAAACAATACAATCCTGACTCCTTCAACACCCATCACTTTAATTTATAATAATGGACAGGGACAAATCTTCCGGCGGACCCTTTCTGTTGATAATCATTTCATGTTTACCATTGAGGATTCTATCAGCAATGAAAGTGATCAACCAATACATCTCTCGTCCTATGCCCGCGTTGCACGTGCTGCACCACCAGAACATACAAATGCAACCTATTTACTTCATGAAGGTATGATAGGTATTGCAGGAGATTCGCTCAAAACTGAAAAATATAAAACCTTAGCAGAGCTTGACCCAAATCCTGATAATGGGCAAAAAAGCATGACTTTTTCCAAAGTAACAGGAGGTTGGATTGGTATTACCGATAAATATTGGGCTGTAGCAGTTATTCCCCCGCAAAATAAAGAATATACAAGCCGTTTTATTTATTTTGATCGTTTGCAAACGCATTATCAGTCTGACTTGCTAGGGTCGCTTTTAACGATTGCCCCAAATGAAACAAAAACTGTTACAAATCGTCTTTTTGCTGGTGCAAAACAAGTTGAAATTATTAATAATTATCAAAATGACCTAAAAATAAAAAAGTTTGCTCTTTTAATTGATTGGGGCTGGTTTGATTTCATCACCAAACCAATGTTTTCCCTCATTGATATTCTTTATAAACAAACAGGGAATTTTGGTATCGCCATCCTTCTTGTCACAGTTCTCTTAAAAACTCTTCTTTTCCCTCTAGCCAATAAATCTTATAAATCTATGGCACGCATGAAGCTTTTACAACCGCGGTTGCTAGAAATAAAAGAAAAGTATCCCGATGACCAAACCAAACAACAAAAGGCAATAATAGATCTATATAAAACCGAAAAAATAAATCCCCTTGCAGGCTGTTGGCCAATGTTGGTTCAATTCCCAATATTCTTTGCTCTTTATAAAGTTCTCTATATCACTATTGAAATGCGCCATGCCCCTTTCTTTGGCTGGATTAAAGATTTAGCGGCACCCGATCCAACTTCTCTTTTTAACTTGTTTGGTCTCTTGCCATATACAACGCCAACATTTCTTATGATTGGTGCATGGCCTTTGATTATGGGAATAACGATGTTTTTACAAATGCGTATGAATCCTGCTCCTCAAGACCAAACCCAAGCGATGATATTCACATGGATGCCTGTTGTCTTTACTTTTATGCTCGCCTCTTTCCCTGTTGGTCTCGTCATCTATTGGGCATGGAACAATATATTATCAATCATTCAGCAAGGTATCATGATGAAGCGCCAAGGAGTTAAAATTGAGCTTTTTGATAATCTGAAAGCCATCTGGAGAAGATCACCCAAAAAAGAAGTGCATGAATGACAAGAGATTCTTCCCTTTCTGGAATTTTTTCTCGCAATTGGATTTTTATTCGTGGTGTACCAGAAATACGCTTTCTCCCCCCTGAAGGACCACCAGAAATTGCATTTGCAGGTCGTTCCAATGTTGGAAAATCATCTTTAATCAACGCACTCGTCCAACAAAAAAGCTTAGCACGTACCTCAAATACACCAGGACGGACTCAAGAGCTTAATTATTTTGTCCCCGATGGATTCAGTGGGCAACTAGGAGACCTTCCCCCTCTAGCATTAGTAGATATGCCTGGTTATGGTTTTGCTGCTGCTCCTAAAAATCTTGTTGATGCGTGGACAAATTTGATTTTTAGCTATTTACGGGGGCGCACAACGTTAAAACGTGTATATATCTTGATTGATTCACGGCACGGAATCAAAAATAATGATGAAGGTGTTCTTGCTCTCCTTGATAAAGCAGCTGTTTCTTATCACATTGTTTTGACAAAAAGCGATAAAATCAAATCAAATGCTTTGGAAAAATTAATTATGAGCACACAAACAAAGCTTCTTAAACGCCCAGCAGCTTATCCTGAGCTTCTTGTAACCTCTTCAGAAAAAGCTATCGGTTTAGAAGAATTACGTGCTGCCATTTTGCAAACCATCGCATAAGAGAACAATTCCTAGTCATTAACAATTTATTAATTATAATTACTAGCAACTACTAATGATCTTGTACTTCTAGTCAAGCATCTTTATAAAAATGATTACTTGAAAGAATTCTCTTCAACTCTATTTGATAGTGTAAATTATGCTGACACTTTTTCACTCTCCCCTATCCTCTGCCTCGCGCTTCATACGCCTCATTCTTGGGGAATATGGTGTAACCACTCAACTGATTGAAGAATATGAATGGGCAAGAAGACACGAATTTCTAGCCCTCAATCCCGCTGGTCATGTTCCTGTTTTTCTCGATGAACACGAGGTTCCATTATCAGGTCCTCTTGTTATCTGCGAATATTTAGACGAAACACATGGAAGTTTACGACAAGAAAATAAGCTCTTTCCAGAAAATCCTTTAGATCGTGCGGAAGTACGCCGTCTCAATGACTGGTTCTTAAATAAATTCGAAAATGAAGCAACGCGCCATATCGTACGAGAACGAATCCATAAACGTGAAATGCCACTTGCCATTGGCGGTGGTGCTCCTAATTCACAAATTTTACGCAATGCACGTGCCAATATTTTACCACATATGAACTATCTCAATTGGCTCTGTGCCTCTCGCGATAGCTTAGTCGGTTCTGCCTTGTCCTATGCAGATCTAGCAGCAGCAGCCTCTATTTCTGTACTTGACTTTCTAGGGGAAATTGACTGGGAACAATCTCCTGCTGCCAAAGACTGGTATATGAGAATTAAATCACGCCCTTCTTTTCGTTCTCTTTTAACAGATCGCGTCCGCGGAATTGTTGCAAGTGCTCACTATGCAGATCTTGATTTCTAGCCTTCTCTCACAAACAAAAATAAAAGTGATATTTTATCTAAAGGATATTTATAGGTTTATGAATTTTTATGCATGCGTATAAACAATATAATAATACATTGATTTATGATCGTATTAAACAGAGAATAAAACCCATTATAATTGAATCACAAAAATCACTTTCTTATCGTGTCACAAAAAAGATCAGCACAGGGATAAGAAATACTTAAGAAAGGATTTTAAAGACTCTCTTTAAATACAAGAGCTGTAGCATCATTAGAAGCTAGGCAAATAAAATAACAATACTTAACGCATGTTATACTCCATTCTCCCCAATATATGAAAAAACGCATTGCATAATATATATCCTATTTTCTTTATAATAAACAAAGCCTCATCATGCGTTTTTACAACATAACAATTTTTTCAACTGACTTTCCTAAAAGATGAAGAATCCGCCCAACTCTCGTGTGTAAATAATCCAACTTCTTGTTAGCCCCTTGTTTTTACCCCTTTTTACGTGATTTTATTTATGGATAACGTATTGATATACAATGATAAATAATCGTTTTCTTATGCGTCACAAATGGAATTGATGAGTGAAAATGACTAAGTTAAAACATTAAAGGCTAACAAAACGTATGATAATGTTGATTTGCTCTATTTATGAAGCATAAAGATAGTGGCGCAGAATAGATTTTATATTATTCATGGATATTCTCTCGTGATACCACTCACGAGCACTATCATAAAATAAGTTTAGAAGAATTGATAAATATTTCTTTAAGAAAAGCGCATGAATTGACAACATAGGTCTATTTTGTTTGGGAGATCTTATTTTGCATGAAGAACGCTCCCCTTTAAAGAACGAAAAAAAAGCGTAAAGTAATACACAATCTTCATAAGGTTTCATAAGCAAACCTTACTTAAGAATATTCATCTCACACTCTAACGAAAAACATCTCTATTTAAATTTGTAGATCTTATATCACTTGCTCTAAACAACAGTGTTTTACAGCACAACAAGATAAATTAAAGAAGGAAAAAATTTCTATAAAGAAAAAGAACCATTGGAAAGAAGGCAAGAATTTGCCTATACTGCACAGTAAAGTATCATAAGGAGATAAAAATGCGCCTTACAGTTGTTGGTGCAAATGGAAGAATGGGACGTGAACTCATTACAGCAATCCAGCAGAGGAAAGATGTAGAGCTTTGTGCTGTTCTTGTACGTAAAGGCTCACCGTTTGTAGGAAAAGATGCCAGTGCCTTAATTGGTTCAGATTCTCTTGGGATTAGTATCACTGACAATCCCGAAAATGCCTTTTCTAATACAGAAGGTATTTTAGATTTTTCACAACCAGAAGCCAGTATTCTTTATGCTAACTACGCTGCTCAAAAAAGCCTTGTCCATATTATTGGCACCACAGGATTTAGCAAAACAGAAGAAGAAAAAATTGCAGATTTTGCGAAATATACAACTATTGTCAAATCCGGAAATATGAGCCTTGGAATAAATCTTTTAGCCAACCTTGTAAAGAAAGCCGCTAAAGCATTAGAAGCCGATGATTTTGATATCGAAGTTTATGAAATGCATCACGCTAACAAAGTTGATGCTCCTTCTGGAACAGCCCTTCTTCTTGGCCAAGCAGCAGCTGAAGGCCGCAATGTTATGCTTAAAAATGTGTGTGTCAATGAACGCAATGGTCATATAGGTAAACGCAAAAAAGGCGCCATTGGCTTTTCCTGTTCACGTGGTGGGACAGTTGTTGGAGAACACAGTGTCATTTTTGCTGGTTCCAATGAGCGCATTGTTCTTTCACATACAGCGCAAGAACGCTCTATCTTTGCCAATGGCGCATTAAAAGCAGCTTTATGGGCACAAAATCATGAAAGCGGTCTTTATTCAATGTTCGATGTTTTGGGATTGAACGATGAATTTTAAACAATCAATAGAATAGAGGCAATTTATAATGGGACGCATACTTACACTAATTCGTCATGGACAAAGTGAATGGAATCTCAAAAACCTTTTTACCGGTTGGAAAGATCCCGATTTAACAGAAAAAGGTCATGCAGAAGCGATAGCAGCAGGAAAAAAACTGAAAGAATATGGTTTGAGGTTTGATATCGCTTATACATCTGCCTTACAGCGAGCTCAAAAAACCGCTCAGCACATTTTAGAGCAAATGGGACAATCAGATTTAGAAGTGATAAAAAATCCCGCATTAAATGAACGTAATTATGGTGATCTTTCTGGTTTAAATAAAGATGAAGTACGCCAACAATGGGGGCAGGAGAAAGTGCAAATGTGGCGCCGCTCCTATACGATTGCGCCGCCGAATGGGGAAAGCCTACGCGATACCGGTGCACGCATCTGGCCTTATTATCTTTACCATATCCAGCCTTATATTTTGCGCTCCCAAACTGTTTTGATCGCAGCACATGGAAATTCTCTTCGTGCTCTTATTATGGCGCTTGAAGGTCTCTCCGGTGAGGAAATTATATCTCAAGAATTAGCGACCGGCATTCCTATTATTTACACATTTAATCCGGATTCAACAATTTTATCAAAGACAGTCCTCACACCTTAAACTTCTAAAATCATGATCTCCCTCAAAAGTTCAATGCTATCGTTTTAAGCTGAAAAAATAAATTCTATAATTTTATTGACAGAGTTGCTTCATGCGCTTAGATGAATTTTATAAGCCCAAATGGCGGAATTGGTAGACGCGCAGGTTTCAGGTACCCGTGCCGTAAGGCGTGGAGGTTCGAGTCCTCTTTTGGGCACCAAATTTTATCTTTAATGTATTGAAATATATATATATTTTTTTCTTTAAAGAGCTGTTTTTAGACCACCCTTTACGGTTTATACAACTTTATCTAATTTACTCCTATTTGTTCCTTATTTTTCTTTGGAATGAAGGCTAAGATCTCTTTTTTTCTCCACCTCACTGCTCTCCCTAGCTTATATGGCTCCGGAAACAACCCCTGAAGCACCCAATTGCGAATCGTTGTTGTGGATACACTAAAAAGCTGTGCACACTCACGTGTCGTTACATATCTATCTCCATCATCAAATATCATCTCATTACCTTTCTCTTTTTTATATTAATTAAATGGGTGGGAGTGCTGGAAGGCATGTGAAGCACTCCAACTTTTAAAAATTTGCAAGTTTATTTTTTAGATGTGCTTAATTTCATATTTCCAATCAGGCAATTGAGTAAGAGCTAATGCGAGTTGTCCTCTATGACACATGCATACATTGGCTTCAAAACAGGTGATTGCAACGCGCTTTTTGTTTAAAAAAATTTGATATAATTTGTTTATTGCACAAGAATTATTCTTGAGAGTTGTATTTCGATAATTTTTAAAAAGGCGGTCATAATCTTTTTGTGTTTTCAAATTTCTTCGTTTTTCAGAGGCAATTCCAAGTTCAGGCATATGCATATATTCAATATCAATGTTGCTTACAGCTTGCTCTAATTGTCTTTTTGAAAATCCGTGTTTTCTACTTATTGGATTTTTACGAACATCACATAAAGTTTTGATATTGTTTTCTATGAGACAACTAAGATAATTCTCAAGGGACCTACCTTCATAGCCAATGGTAAAAAAACAAAATTCCTCATCTTTAGCAGGCTGTATGATAATATGTTCGATGTTACACACGTTTAATTTCCTTATGTGAAAGGGTGGGGGTGCTCGTAGATATGCGGGGAACAAAACACCCCCATAAGGTTAAGCAGCTTTTGTTGAGAGTTGTTTTATCTCTCGTTCTATCTCTGCTAAAAAGGTTTCAACAGCTTGATTGATCTGTTCAATTTGTTGATCATCACGGAGAACACGCTTGACTTTCATGCGTAAGTGAAAGAATTCCCCCGTAAAACGTGGGTCATAGCTTACGAAATCACACCATTTTCGTCCTGTACAAGCCATTTGGAATTGCATTTGTGCGTGATATTCTGGTTTGATTTCGTCACCTATACAAAAGCGCATATGTGTTACTGATCTCGGGCATTTGACTTCGATTAAACCGTCTTCTCCAATGAGACCATCAGGGCTAGCCCCCGCCATTTCTATTGTGGAGTGTTGGATAAAGCCGCACTTTGTTATATTGACATCATAAATGAAACCATATTCTCTCAAGGCATCTTCTTCATGTTCGATACCTCATCTCATATCTTCAGTTTCATAATAGGGGCTTGTTTCGCCTGTTAAACGCTCTGTTATGAGTTTGATTTTGTAGTCTTCATATTTGCTCGTAGGCAATCCTTTTGTATTTTTATTGAGTATGTTGTAAATGTTTGATGCGATGACTTTCCCTAGACTTGCTTGAAAATCATTCTGCTGTTCGTTGCTCCATCTCACACCGCCGTTTGTTGCTCTTGTGATGGGAGCGATTGTAGAGCTTTTTCTTTTTGAATATTTTTTCTTCTTTCCAAATGCCCCAAAACCAATTCTGCTTTTTCACAAGACATATCTGTTAGTTTTCCTGCTTCTGCAAAATAGAGAAGACTAATTTCATTTGTCCCTGTTTCTTTAATTAATTATTCGATTTGCTTTATCTGTTTAGAGGAAACTTTTTGATTATTTGTATCGCCTTCTTTGGTTCGCGGTTGACCATCTGTATCGTCTTCTTTACTTGCTACATTAAGAAGCATGCCTAACAGGTATCTCCCGTAGGTAAGTGTAAAACCAACTGATCGTATGCTATTTTTAGAGCCTGTACTGTCAATTGGAAATGTTCCTTCTGTTGAGATTTGATTTCCTGAAGGATGAGACAGAATTATTTCTATGGTAACGTTTTTTTTCTGTTTAATGTTTAATATATTTGTATTTTGCAAGCCCGTCCTTTACAGCATCAATGTACTGATCAAGCATAGCGTATTTGCTGTTTGTATGGGTGATTGTAGAGTTTTTTCAATATTTTGATATTTTGTTTGCATAGCCGAAAGATCACGGACAAAGTTTTGGCGCTCTTGTCGTTCTATTTCTTTTTCTCTTAAATCAAGAAGACGCTTTAAGCGGTCAATACTGACGTCACTTTCTAAGGCTTTATTTAAAATACATTCCATAGCAGTTTGTTCGACGGCTAAATGATGTGTTTCTTCAATTTCTATTAGGTTAGTGTTTTGTTCACTCATTTTGATTTCCTCCATTACGCGCAATTCACGTGTGGCGTGAATCACGCATGTTTTAAAAGGCTGGTTTGGCTGTTAGAAAGGGCTTATACGCTCTGTCTTTTCCTAGGGATATGTTCGGGCTTTTCTATTATAACTAATATGTGTGTTGCTTGAAATACATGTGTTACCACATACAACAGCATCACCACCAATATGAGCTTTTTCACAAATATTGCATTGCCGTGAATTTCGGCTATTCCGTAAACTTGCGTATTATCGAAAATATGTGCATTGGATTCAACACAAACGTTTCCAAAGTCTCTCAGTGCACGCATGCGACGAACTGGGCGACGATAGAGAATGTCTATTTCATCAGTAAATTCGTATTTTTTTCCATGGTTTATTGCCTCTCGCCCTTTGTGATGATTTCATCATTGATGATCTCTGCGTTTCCCTGAATAAAGGCATAACCATGGATTTTGGCATTTCCTCCAATTTTTGCTCTGATGGAAATCAATGGACTGTCATAAATTTTAGCTTTTCCACTAATAAATGCAACACCAGAAACCTGTGCATTTTCGTAAATTTGTGCATTGGCAAAAACACGAATATGTCCAAAAATCTGCGCATTGCCAAAAATATTAGTTCCTCTGGTAACAGATTCACTACCAAAAACACATGCATTTTCATAAATACCAGAAATGTTATCAATATAAACATCACCAAAAACCTTGGCATAACCATAGACTTTTGCATCATCACCTACCCAGCAATTACCATCATGACTGAGGTTGTCTTCTTTTTGTATAAAGCCGCCTAGGTCGCCTGCTTTAATAGCATCAAAATCTCTTAAGGCTTTAATTCAGTGAAGAGTTTTTCCAGCAAACTCTATTGTTTCATCAGTCATTTCGTATTTCTTTTCCATGATTGTTGCTCTTAATGCATGCTTTATCTTTATAAGCTCTTGAAACTGTAAACCAATGCCTTCTGCTGCTGGTACAACTTTTTCTATTCCATTTGCGGTTTGAAGTGGATGGTCGGACAATCCATAAGTTGCTTTTGGATTTTGTCTTGATACGGTAGCAAATTTCCACCTGCTGCTCGTCTGTAAAACCACCCTTTTTGCTGTAAGAAGAGAATGAATTGTTTTGGTTGTATCTCGAGTATTTTAGCGGCTTCTGTAAGACCGAAGAATCCGTTGTGACGTTGCAAACTTTCAAGAGCAGCTGCTTTGGGTTTAAGGATACCCACTTCACTTTTTAAAGTCTCTAATTGTGTGACACTTTCTAAAAGCAGTTTTTTCACAAAGAGAGAGTCTTCTAAAGCGTTTGCAAGGTCTAAAGGTTTCTTTGCACGCCGTTCACATTCAATAAAATATTGACGGGCTTGTTTACCTTTTTCATTACGCTCTACCATGGCGAGCTCTTTTGCCATGTCTAATGTGGGGTGATAGTCTATGGCTGTAACAGCTCTAGATTTTGCGCTCCCCAATTTTGTGGACCGCAAATCTTGTGTTTTTATAAAATCACTTTCCTCTTCAAATTCATATTGATGAATACGATCCTTAATTCAAGTAGAGAAATCTTTCCCTATTTCCAAAAATTCATGTAACTCACGTGCGTTGACCGTTTGAACGGTTTCGTGTTTGATTGTATTGTGCTGGATAGCAATAGGCTTTTCCATTACGAACCTCATGTTGATGGGATTGATGAATGAAAGGGGGCGGCGCTTTTAAATGCGCCCTTCAGAATTTAAAGCACATCACAAGGATGCAAACGGTGTTGTTGTTCGTAAGAATCATACATTGCATCGTTATATTCATGCTGTTTTATATCGTCTAAAAAAACGTATGCTGTAATGTGTAAAATAACGTCATGAGGTATGTTTCCGTTAAAACACTGTTCTTCATGTTCTCTAAGATAAAATTCTGCGATATCTTCAGATATATCTTCGCAGCTCTTTTAAGAAGGATTGATGCGAAAGATTTGGATTTCATTATTTGCCTCGTCAATAATTTTTAGAACTTGGCTTTCATCCAGAGGTCCTGACCGACCAATGTTTTGATCATCATCGTATACAACTAATAAAATTTCATCAGAATTTATAAGAATTGGATTTTCCATAATTTCTCCTCTCTAACGCCTCTTGGCAATTGTTTGTGCGTGGTTTATGGATACCAATGTAGCGATTTTGAAAAATTTTTTTAAAGTAATAAACTAAAGGCTTGCTTGAAGAGAAGTATAAAAATATTAATTCATATTTTGGCTGGCTTAATCCAGTCGATAGGTGCACACCATTCTAATTCTACATCTACGATATCGACATATTTTCCATTTATACTGGATAAAACCCATTTCCCTTTTTCTTTTCCGAAACGTAATACTTTGATGTAAACTTTTCCACATTTAGTTTTTATGATAGCGCGGTTGTTAATAAGATCTTCTGATAGCAAATGATAGGAATAAAAAAGAAGACTTCCTTCTTCAATGGCTGGAAACATAGAATCACCTACCACGCGAACAGCAACAGTTCCTTTAGGAGCAGATGGCGGGGCTTCTACTTCTTCTAGACAACCAGAATCTATTGCGATTATTTCTCCTCCGGCTCCTACAGATCCGATCAAAGGAACTAAGTGATTAGTGGGAATAGAAGCACCTGTAAGCTTTGATATTTCTAATAATTCTCGAGCAGAAATATCTCTTGTTCCTTTTAGCATTTTATTGACGGCAGCACGATCTATTGAGCGACCTAAAGAAGCGGTTAGCTGTCTTGAAAGCCCTAATTGGCTTAATCCAGCTTCAGATAAGGCATTTTGTAACCATTGCGAGATACTTATTGTCATATCTTTATTGTAGGTACGTTGTATACAATCGTCATTTTCTAATTTAGCAACATGTAGTTTCATTATAAATTTTCCTTCTTGATATTGTTTTTATAATCGCTACATAACGTGCTGTGAAACAATTTTCGGAAATAATAAATCTGGTAGGTGGGGTTCGTAGGGTAGTATCTCAGCTGCTTGGGGTTCATAGAACACGCGTGTATGCCTGGCTCCGTCCTATATCAAAAGGTGGAACTGGTGGGAGAATTCCAACAAAACATATCCCAATTCTTTTGAATGAAGCCAAAAGAATTGGAGCACCGATTAAGGCAGAAGACTTTTTCTCGTTTTTTTATAGGACGCAATCATGTGATTCTAAATTATCTTCACAATCTGCTTTTATTGCTGCTTCTACAGATAGTAATGAACATCAACAGCATCATTCACACTCTTAAAAAAGCATTAAATAAAGAGATCAAATTAATAGATTACGCGTCACCATGCGCACGCATAAATACGTAGAGCCTTAAGGGGGATTATGATCACTACCGCACAAACTATTTTATGTCTTGATCTAGGGACCAAGACAGGCTGAGCGATCGTGGTGCAGATGGTCACATAACAAGCGATACAGAAGATTTTCAATCACGCCGTTTTGAAGGCGGTGGTATGCGTTATTTACGCTTTAAACGGTGGCTCACTGAACTAAAGAGGTCCGTTGATGAAATTGACGCGGTGTATTTTGAAGAGGTGCGCCGGCATGTGGGTACAAACGCTTCTCATATTTACGGAGGCTTTCTAGCAACCTTAACAGCGTGGTGTGAACATCATCAGATACTATATGAAGGCATTCCTGTTGGCACAATTAAGAAGGCAACAACAGGAAAAGGAAATGCCTCAAAAGAAGAAATGATTTAGGCGGTGTGTACAAAAGGACATACGCCTAAAGACGACAAAGAAGCAGATGCTTTAGCAATTTTATATTTAATGCAAGAAGAGGGTATACATGTCCAATAAATTACCGTGGACGGAGGCTATTTGCAGATAAATGGATTCTTGATCTTGCTTGTTTATTTCCCTTTGAGTGCAAAGTTTACATAAAGTTACGCTTGCAAATGCTTTATACTGGAAAACCACTTTTAAATAATATGAAGGTCCGGGCTGATTACACTGGCTGTTCAGTAAAAATGTTCATGAAAGCGTTAGAAGTTTTAATAAGCACAGGTCATATCGAACGTTTAGACGATGGGTGTTTATGGAGTTTAAAAGTTGAAGAAGAACTCAATAACTCTAATGAGAGTTTAGAGAAGGTATCGAAGACGTCACGGTCAAAGACGTTATCAGAGAGAGCAAAGAAAGCAGCGTAGGCAAGATGGGATAAACATACAAATGATGCTTGTGATATGCTTAACGATGCTAAAGTAATGCTTAATGATGCCCATATATAACATAAACAATAACAGTTATAATAAAAAACTAATACTATCGTATTAGCAAAAAAGAAATTTGTTCTGAAAATTTAGAAACAAACGAACAGGTTCATGAGTCAATAGAGATTCATGCTTGCGGAAGCTAACCAGAGCAAATCACAACGGATGTAGAAAACCAACCTCCCAATCACAAGCAAAAGAACGTTCCCCAAAAAGCAAAGCGGACTAAATCAAAAGATGATTTTCGCTTACCTGAGGATTTTGAACCTAATTTGCAATACGCAATCGATAAAGGCTAACCCATGATGAGGCGCTGTTAGAATTCGAACGGTTC
>NZ_JBHIRS010000016.1:0-28193 GCF_042197365.1 Bartonella sp. AA168HLJHH
GCAACAGACCATTTATTAAATGCGCTTTTTTTGCTTTGTTCAACATCCTGAGGGTGTAGAGAAAGATTTCCATAGTTCCCCAAAACTCCAAAGAATGTACGACCATATAAACTCTCAATCTCGTTTAACAAAACACCTGCTTCAAGTGCATTATAATCGAGCTCAGCACCATAGCCATATTCAAAAGCAGATAAATTGGAAGCATAATGATGGCTCCCCCCATAAGCACGCAGAAAAAAGGCTGTCTTTTCATTCTCTTTCCAAGAAGAATGAAAAGCATTCCGCATTGTCTCCAACGTCTTATTTTGCGTGATCATATCCACTAAACCAGCATGAAATAAGGCATTTGGCAAAAGAAGATAAGTTGGAACCTGTGGAACAACAGCTCTAATTTGGAGATTAGACTGAACATCAAGCGGTATAGAGAGATTAGATGAAGGATCTAAAGGTTCAGAGGACTGAGAAGGCTTTGGTTCAACAGGGACAGAAGGAGGAGAAACAGTATCCAGAGATGAAGTGTCCTCCGGAACAGAGGGCTTAGATGGCATAACCTCATCCGTAGAAGTCTCAACTGGAACAAATGGTGCAGGCATAGGCACAGCAGAAGGATTTTCTGGAACTGTTGGTACTGAGGGAGACGGAACTGGTGCAGAAGGAGTCAGCGTCGAATCCGTAGGGATAAATGTTTCAGACGATTCAGATCCCTCAGGCAAAGAAGGTGTAGATGGTATAAGTGGAGGCTCAACAGAAGGGGGTTGTTCAGGTGAAATAGTCTCTGTTGGTCGTTTAGAAGGAACCGTCTCTTCTTCAGATTGAGGAGGTAAAACTGTAGACGTTGGCTTAGAAGCAGTTTCAGAAGAATCTAATTCAGGACCAATGTAAACACTTTCGAGACGAAAATCCCAAAAATCCCCTTCTCCAACAACCAATCTATTCTTTGGATCTGCATTTCCAGAAGAAGAACTTGGACCATAGACACGAAGTTTATATTGATAAGGAAATCCATTCACCGTAGTATAACTATTGGCTAACTTAAAAGAACTTTCCTCTGCTGTCCCAGCAACTTGAACAAGTGAAATACTTTGACTTCCTTTATTGCCAGCTTCTCCTTCTAAGGTTTTGGAAAATTTCTCCATCATGAGCAGTGTACTTCCCAAAACATTCCCGTAGATCAAAATACGATCAGTTTTTTGAGGATTAAACGAGCCGTCATTATTCACAAACGCACTCATCTTAATCTGCACATTTCCCTTTGCATTATAGGCTTCTTTATCATACTGTATCCCCTCTATTGGATTTATGTCATTTAGATTACTTCCTTTCTCAATATATACTTTTCCAATATATAGCGTTTGATAATCTTGAGATATAAATTTATCAAAAAAAATTGTGCTATCAGAAATGCTTATAGACGAAAGTAATGAATCTACAGGAAGAGATTCCTGCAAATCTGTATGTTTCCTTTTGGTGAGATACCATGCAGAGCCATTTGTTAATTCTAAGTGAACAGTTGATGCATCCTCAACACGAATACCCCCTGTAAGGGTAGAATCCTTTGCTTTCACCAATAGAGAAGAATTATTTTGAGCCTTTAACAATAAATCACCAGAGATCTTTGTCCTTTCTGTTAATTCAATAGTAGCTTCAGCTCCATAAATATCATCCCCCGTACTATAAATGGCAATACCATCAGGAACTGAAAAAGCTGTCTGTGACAAATGCAAAGATGCTTCACCCCAAACAATTTTTTCTACTTTTGAAAGTTTTTCACTCCCTACCTTAAACATATCACCCCATACATCTGGACCTAATCCATAAAAATACAGACCGTATACTCCCTCACCCTGAACAGAAATATTGTTTTTTTCTATCTTAATACTTGTCTTTTTAAACTCATTTGATGAAGCGTATTCTTGAACCAATTTACCTTCAGCATCTGCATAACCTGCAAAATTCGTAATCAAGAAGCCATGCATATCAGTGAGCTGAATAGAATCACCACGCAAATGAACATCACCACCCTGTGATATGTCAAAAGCTCTTGGAAATTCATCAATAGTTTCATTATCAACTACAATCGTATGTTTCTTACCTTTTCCCTGAATATTGGTTGTATCAATAAGATATTTTCCCCCAAATTGTGTTGAAAACGCACCAATCTCATGAAAAGTAATAGTACTGCCTGACATCCTAACGAATGCATCAGAACTACTCACAAATCCAATCCCTTTTGCATTCAAATTATCTGATACAATATCAATATTTACGCTCACTAAAGCAATATCGGTTTTTTTTCCTTCTGCACATACAGCTTGCAAACTACCTTCAATCTTCCCTCTATTCATCACAACTTGCCCGTTCTGAACACGAAAACCGGACATATCCTTAATATTTGAATTGGTTAGAACAAGCTTGCCATCATCTTTTACAGATGCACTATATAAAAATGACTGCTTTGGCCTATGCGAGATAATATTTGTCTCTAATAAATTTAAAACAGTTCCCTCTTTTTCTATAGAGAAGACAGCAATAAAATCATCTAGAGAAGAGACAGAAGGAGTATAATTTTTATTACTTATCGTATGTTTTTTACTATCGCTATATGTAAAAAAACTCCCTGATACATTACAGGAAGTTCCTAAATTATTAGGATTCGCATTAACACTCACGATTGACAAAAAAGAAACAATAGCCGTTGTAATAAATAAAAATCTATACCCGCTTAATACATTAACCATAACTTTATTCCCAATTTGCCTTTCTCCCCTGTTAGTTAAAAATAAAAAACATTCCCCATAACATTAAGTTAAACACACTATAGCAAGTATAAAACTTAAATAATCACTTTATACTTCATAAAACACTCTATAACTTATATAAAAATTACTCTATATTTCATAGGCACCTAAAAACGATAGTATAAACCGCCTGAAAAAATAATCCCTGAAAAACCACCTTTTCTAAGGCAATGCTGATAAGTTACATCTCCATGCAAAGCAGAGTTTGAAGACAACTGAGCCTTCAATCCCATTCCAGTTTCTAGAGAAGAGCCAAAAGCCCTTATTGGAATTCATCTCCAAACCGCACACGTTGTTTTCCTCTAAAACTAATGGCAAGCTGAAGCTTGCAATTGAAAGAAACAACAAGAGCCTCTTTAGAAGCAGCAAGCATCTTTCTTAAAGACCACCAACACGCATCACCCATAAATCAAGTTTTCCCATCTCAATATCAAAACCATCAATATCAGACGCCTTATCAAACCGCACATTTTGATAAATAACCTAAACCTGCGGATCAAAAATAACCCCTTTATGCCCTGTCGTAAATGACTTGCCCGCAATCAATGAAGCACTCAAAGGTGTTTCCTTCAATGTTGCTGTCTTGCCTCTTGCTTGCGTGAGAACATCCCCTTTAAATAAACCATAGGAAAAAAGGACATCTATATAAAAGCCTGTATCATGCTGCATGCTGCCATATACTGTAATAGACCATTTATCAAATGTACTTTTTTGCTTTCTTTAACATCTTGAGGTTGTAGAGAGTTTTTTTTCCATTATTCTCCATTATTCCAAAGCTCAAAGTGTGATGTGTATCCTCAATCGCATTGAGCAAGACACTTGCCTCTATACCATGAACATCAGAAACCTGAATCTTACCTTCATCAAAGGAAAGAACCACCCTGCTTCACACCAAACACAGATTGAGATAACGTAGCATTTCTACCACTTTTCTTTTCGCCATTTCCTGTAATAGAACTCTTTTTAAAAGAAGTTTTATTATCTTTTGACACAACCACTGCTGATGTAATCTTCCCAGATCTCTTTAATTCTAAAATTCCATCAGTTCCTGAAAGCCTTTTTCCCCTTTACTTTTTTGCGGCTTAATAACTATGTTATGAGTTCGTATTGTAAAAATAACACCTGTAGTCCTCCTATCCAATCCACTCATATATAACTTATTACGACTTCCAAAAGTACGAGAAGCATCAACTGTATCACACGAATACGACTTAAAAAGAGAATTACACGAGGGGTTATAATCTTCTGCACTCACATCTATATTGTGCACGAAGAAAGAAATAGAGGTCGTAAGAGAACACACACATAGCGTTTTAGTACTTTAATCATAATTTAGTCTAAACTTCCTTTATTTTATTCATAAAAAACTGAAAAGACACACCTAGTTCATCTACTTATTATGTACCGTTACATATAATTTGTTTTGTATTATATGTAAAGTCAAAAATCAGAAAAACGACACAACAAAACCATGTTTTGTGCTTATGTCTTTCACAAAGGATGTATTAAAGAAAAATACAATTAAAAATGATAACTTAATCCACCAGAAAAATGCGTTCCGGAAAAGCCGTCACTCGTAAATTTATGCTGATAAATCAGATCGCTATGAAAAATAATTTTGGGAGATAATTGCGAAAAAACACCAAATCCAGCTTCTAAAGAAGTCCCAAAGGAACCAAGCTGGAAGGCATCTTTAAAATATACAAATTGTTTATCATCAAAACTACGAATGAAATGAAGCTTACCATAGAATGAGAGAACATGTGCATCTTTATCTTTAGTAAATGTAAGTGTCTTCGTTAAATACCCACCAATACGCATCCCCCAATGATCTGGACTTCGCATATCAATATTAAAATTATCAATATCACGAGTCTTATGAAACTGGAGATTTTGATAAACAAACTGAACCTGTGGTTCAAAAATAAAATATCGGCTGCCTATCATAAACGTTTTACCAGCAATTAAAGAAACACTTAGGGGCTTCCCTCTCAATGCAGCCGTTTTACCTCGCTCAAGTGTGAGAACATTTCCATTAAACAAACCATAAGAGAAGAGACCATCCATATAGAGACCCGTATCATGCTGCATGCTTCCATATGCTGTGATTGTCCATTTATCAAATATACTTTCTTGACTTTTTTTAACCTTTCGAGGCTGCAAAGAAAGCTTGCCATAATTTCCCATAATCCCAAAAGATGTCGTACTGTATGCACTTTCGATTTTCTTGAGTAAAATACCTGCCTCTAGTGCATTATAATCAAGCTCACCGCCATAATCACCATATTTAAATGCAGACAAATTTGAAGTATAATGATGATGTCCACCGTAACCGCGCAAAAACAAAGCGGGATTTTCATCATTTTTCAACAACCGACCAGGAACAGTTCGCAGCGCTTGCAACTGCTTGCTTTGATTACTGATATCCATCAATCCAGCATAAAATAAGGTATTTGGCACAAGAATATAAGTCAAAACCTGTGGAACAACGACTCTCACATTTGGCTCAAAATGAGAAGAAGGCTCAAAAACAGATGCCGGAACAGAAGAACCAGACGCAGGTGGAGTAACAACAAAAGGAGTGGGTGAAACAGATGGCGGAACAGAAGAACCAGATGCAACTGGGGAAACAACAGAAGGAGTGGGTGAAACATGCGGCGGAACAAGTGAACCAGATGCAACTGGGGAAACAACAGAAGGAATGGATGAAACAGATGACGGAACAGAAGAACCAGATGCAACTGGGGAAACAACAGAAGGAGTGGGTGAAACATGCGGCGGAACAAGTGAACCAGATGCAACTGGGGAAACAACAGAAGGAATGGATGAAACAGATGACGGAACAGAAGAACCAGATGCAACTGGGGAAACAACAGAAGGAGTGGGTGAAACATGGGGCGGAACAGGTGAACCAGATGCAGGTGGAGAAACTGGATTAGATTCAGCAATAGCGGGAACAACAGGTGCAAGAGAGGAAAGAGGATTGGGGATCTCAAGTACAAAAACATCAGATACATTAGGTGTGGTCGTAAGATGGGAATCCCTATCAGGAGAATCTACAGGAGAAGAAAGACTTGGCTCCTGAGACTTTTGCTGAGAGTTAGAATCAATAGAACCATCCTCACCTCCAGTAATATTAGGATGAATTTTAGAAAAAGAAGGAATATCATCAGAAGAAGGGGGGACAACCAAATCAAGAACAGGAAAAACTTTAGTGGAATCAACAAATTGACTTTCAAGTCGGAAATCCCAAAATGTTCCAGAGTTTTTAAGCACTCTTTGATTGGAATCTGCCGCCCCTAAAGCAGAGCCTGGACCATAACTCTTAAGATGATACTGATAGGGGGAGGCTTCAAGTGTGACATACCCCCCCTTTAACTGAAAAGAATCTTCCATGGCTTTTCCATAAACCTGAATAATGGAAATCCCCTGATTATTACCACCATCTCCCGTCAATGCCCCTGGACTTCCAGGAATCTTATAAACATGAACTGTTGTTTTTCCTTCAAGATCACCATTGATTAAAAGCCGGTCAGTTTTTTGCTCTTGCAGAGCTCCGCCTTTATCCAAATATGCATTAAGATAAAGATTCACATCACCGTGCGCTTTATAGACAGTCCCAAATCCTTTTCCAATGAGAAGTGTCTGATAACCATTTGTTTTTTTAGATTTTAATTCTTCAAAAACAAGAGAACTATCCGTAAGATTAACCGATGAAATAGAAGAATAATCTTTTAACCTAGAACCAGAAGCATCAGAATTTTGCAATTTGTCATATTTTGGTCGCGATAAAATCCACTTTGAACCATTTTTTAAATCTATCTTAGCTGTAGAACTTTCATCAACATGTGCGCCTCCTACAAGGGTAGAAGCATCAGCCTCAATCTTTACATTAGAACGCTCAACAGCTTTCAGGAGTGAATCTCCAGAAATTTTTGAATGTTGTGAGAGTTTAACAGAACTTTCGAATTCGCGACTATAAATAGCCGTACTTTCTGGAGCCATAAAAGTTGTCTTTGTCACATGGACAGTCCCTTTTCCAGGTATAATTGTTTTTTTATCATTTAAGACAGCTTCCCAAAAAAAGTGCATACCATTAAATCCATTCCCTCTCACAAAAACATTGGAATATTTTATATGAGCAGCATTATGGTTATTCCCCTGCACTACAATGCCATGAACATTGTCGACATTAACGTTTCCCTTCTGGAAATTAAGAGAGCCTTTCCCCTGAAGCATACTAAAAGCAGAACCTTCACGATGATTATCTGTATTTGTTCCCTGTTTCCCCCTCCCAGTAATAGAAACGCCCTCTAAATTAATTTCTCCATCTCCTCCTGTTTGAACACCAATACCATCAGCAAAATCAATTTTTCCTCCTTTCATATAAATTTTTGCACCATTATGACTCAAAAGACCTATCGCATCAGAAGATGTCTTAATCTCTGTCTTGGTCAAAGAAACAAACGACCCTTTACCCCCAACACTGATCCCCATTCTGGTTGCTTTAATCACCCCATCCTGCATTTCAAAAGCTCCCTCATCATTAATATCGGCCCCTATCGACACGTTATTTAACATGGAATCAAATAGAGCAACGCCTCCCCCATTTGAGGACTTTACAGCTGTTGTCCAAGCGTTTGTTTCTGAATGTCCATGTGCATTCGAAACACCGTTAATGATTATAGCCTCTCCCTCAATGACTGTATTTTTCCCTGATGCCTCTATGGCAGCATCAGAACTTTCACCCGTAAGTTGATAAGTTTTCTTGGTAATTTCATGCGTTTTACCATCATTACAGCGATAAAATGAGGCACTTTCGTTACATGAATATGGCTTCTTCTCAGAAGAAATCTCACCTGCATCAGTATTGTATACAAAGAAAAAAATAACCGTTGTAAAATGATATAAAGAGAGATGATTTTTAAACATAATTTTCTACAAACTTTCTTCCCCTTCTCTAAAAACAAAAAACACGCGTTCTGTTTAATAACTTTGGTTACGCGTGATAATTTAAAATACGTTTTGTATTTTATATATCCACCCTATGTTTTATGTAAAGCCAGAATCCCAAAATATCACAATTTAAAATTGTATTATTTATAAAAACGCGTAAAAATATAGATAGAAATAAAAATTCCACCCCAAAGCAGTGATTTCAAGAGAATTTAATAAAAATAAACTCAAAGAAGAAAAACAGCATAAGAAGCAAAAACTGCAAACCAGAAAGTCTTATCTCGTTTCTAAAAAGAAACAAACTAGCTCATGCAAAAAAACATTTTTTTAAAAAACTTATTTAAAAAGTTGCAAACAAATAATAAAAAACCACAAGCATAGCTTGTGGTTTTTTAAACAACTTACCTCAAGATGATCATCCTAAAAACGATAGCGCAATCCACCAGAAAAACTGATTCCAGAAAAACCACCTTTACTCAACTTATGCTGATAAACCAAATCACCATGAAGCGCAAATTTTTGAGACAAGCGAGCATTAAGACCTAATCCAGCCTCTAGAGAAGAACCAAAAGCCCCTAACTGGAAAGAATCTTTAAAGCGCACAGACCTTTCTTTTCCAAAATCATGGGCAAAATGAATCTTTCCATAAAAAGAAACATCACGATCTTTTTCAAACGCAGTAAGAGTCTTTATCAAGCGACCACCCATACGCACCATCAATTGATCAAGTTTATCGATCTCAATATTAAAATTATCAATATCGCGGACCTCATTAAATTGAAGATGCTGATAAACAACCTGAACCTGTGGATCAAAAACAACACCTTCATATCCTGTGGCAATTTTCTGACCACTCATCAAGGAAACACTTAAAGGGTTACCCTTCAATGTTGCCGTTTTACCCCGCGCAGTTGTCAGAACATCTCCCTTAAACAGACCATAAGATAACAAACCATCAACATAGAATCCTACATCATGCTGCATACTGCCATAAACTGTAGCAGTCCATTTATCAAATGTACTTTTTTGGCTTTGTGCAACATCTCGAGGTTGTAGAGAAAGCTTTCCATAAGACCCCATCACCCCAAAGGATATAACACTGTCAACATTTTCAACAGTTTGTAGCAAAACACCTGTCTCTAGTGCATAGTACCCTAGATCTCCCCCATAACCATATTCAAGCGCAGATAAATCTGAGGCATAACGATAACTTCCACCATAGCCACGCAAAAATGAAGCAGGATTTTCACGAATTTCCAACATTCCACTAGGATTAGTCCGTACTGTCTCTAACTGCTTGTTTTGATTGCTTATATCCATTAAACCAGCATGGAATAAACTATTTGGCAAAAGCAGATAAGTTGGAACCTGAGGAACAACAACCTTAACGCCTTGCCTAGAATGATGCTCACCACCTAAACTAAGTTTAGAACTCTGAGTTAATCTAAATGTAGTATCAGAATCAATAAATCCATTTTCGAGGCGGAAATCCCAAAAATCTCCTTCACCTTCGACTAATCTTTGAGACGCACTCGCTCTTCCTAATTCAGAGTTTGGGCCATAAGCATGAAGCCTATATTGGTAAGGTAGACCGTCCAATGCAATATAATCACCATCCAACAAGAAAGAATCTTTCTCCGCTATTCCAGAAACCTGAATAATCGAGATACCTTTGTCATTTCCATAACGCTCCGTACCACCTCCTGGACTTCCTGAAACACCATGCACATGTACTATCGTTTTTCCTTCAATATCACCATGGATCAAAAAACGATCCGTTTTTTGATTCTGAAGAGCCCCCCCCTTATTCAAATAAGTGTTGAGATAAAGATGTGCATTACCCTGTGCTTTATAAACTTCACCTGTTCCTCTCCCAACACGAAGGGTTTGATAGCCATCAACTATGTTAGTTTCTGGTTGTTCAAAAATAATAGAACTATCAATAAGATGTATTAATGAAATTGATGAAACACCTATAGAACTAGGAACTTGCAAATTTTTATTTTTCGGTCGTGATAAAATCCATTTTGAATCACCTCTCAACCGAAATTCAGCAGAAGAACTTTCATCAACATGTGTCCCCCCTACAAGTGTAGAAGCATCCACTGAAACCTTCACAAAAGAGCCATCCTCAACCTTCAGTAATAAATCTCCAGAAAGTTTGGAATTATCCAACAGCCTAACAACACCACCAGATCCTCTGCTATAAATAGCTGCACTCTTTGGAACTGTAAAAGAGGTTCTTGTCAAGTCAACAATCCCTCGTACGGGTAAGTTCGTTTTTGGAAGACTTCCGAACATCTCTTCCTCACCCGCAAAAATATAAAAAGAATAGGGATACTCGTGATCTTTCATTTCCTCATTTCTGTCTCCTAGTCCCTCCCAAAAACGCAACCCATAAGACGTATTACTTTCTACCAAAACCGTAGAATCCACGATAGTTATAAAGACACCCTTCCCATCGATATTATTCCCATGCATTGAAAAACCATGAGCATTGGCTAGATTAACTTTACCTTTCTCAAAATGGATAAACCCATTAGACGCATGAAAAGCTGAATTTTCATTATGGTCATCTATACCCATCCCCTGACTACCTTGTTCGGTAATAGAACTACTCCTTAAATCGACCTGTCCCCAATTTTTTATTTTAACTCCGATACCCTTTGTAAAGTTAATCTCTCCTCTTTCTATAATCACTTGTCCATATTCACTCGCCACGACCCCATACTTCCAAAAACTTTCTTTTGAAATAACAGCACTTGAAGCATCCTTAACAGTTATATTTTTCCCTAAGAGAAGCGTTTTTCTTCCAGATGCTTGTATAGCAACAGTTTCATTCGTATTTTCATCAGTTTTTTGATAATTTTTATTGTAAAAGTAGTGTTTTTTACCATCATTACACCGATAAAATTCACTATTCATACTACATGAAAATTGATCCTGATTATTTTGTGTCTTACCATTAACGCCAGAACGATCTTGTACCCCAGTATTAACAACAGCACCACCTTGAACCGTAGCATGAACATTGTGTGCACAAAAAAGAAATGCTGTTGTAAAAGTACATAAGGAAAAACGATTTTTAAATAGATTGACCATAATTACACCATAATTTTGCCCATAAAAGTAATACGTAATGTATCAAAAAACTTAACAAAGAGAAAAAATTAATACGTTTTGGATTAACTGCGCAGATCTTATTAATGCTTTTTGTGTTTTATGTAAATATGGAATTTAAAAGTTACTAAAAATACAGTCTAAATCTATTTTTTTATAAGGGATTTGCAAAAATATAACTGAAAATTAGAGAAAAATCATCTTTAAAGTTGTTATTTAAAAGCAGCTTTAAGGGATTTTTGTACATTAAGAATGCCTATTTTAACTGTTGTTTAATCAATACCCAAAGCGTGTATAATTAATATTCGAGATAAATATTATATTGAAACAATGGGCACTCGTAAGCAGACAAAACTGAATATATGCCAAAATTGGGAAGCAAAGCTATCACATACAGCTGTTTTAGGCAGTATTTATGGAAATACGAACTAATTTAGAAAGAGGAGGAAAGTGTAAAAATTAAAATCTGTTCCGATTTTTACCATCTCTTTTCAACATTTTAAAATATTCAGAGCCGTATCTAAAAGGTGAAAATGACATATAATTTTATCTTTTTATTTATCACATTCTTTAAAGAAAACGCATTTTCAAAAAATAATACGTTATTTATGTTTCTAATCCACCAATTTTCTCAGATATATTTCATATTTCCATCTCCATTTCATAACGGCAGCAGATATAATATAAAGTTTATCGGATACAGCCCTCATTGCGCCTGAGTAGCATCTTTGTCTTTGTCAATTTCTAATATTGTAAATCCTCTCCTCTTAACATAATCCCCCAAATTATATTGACTCCTTTCTTAAACGATTATCCACTTGCTAATCTTACATATAATAGACAAAGGAATGCTTTTTATGGATTCATCATAAGAGCATTGAAAATATTTCAGCGCCCTAAATTAAAAAATATCTTTATAAATCAAAATATTATAAATAGTATAATAATCACTCTGAAATACGCATTTTGAAACAATAACGTACAAACTCTTCAGACTTTTCAAAAAAACGAAAGAAGTCCAACCTAAAAGCATATTAAAGATAAGCAAAGTCACACTCTCATAAAAATGCTATAACACAAAATGAATAGATAATGAAAAAAAAGCCACAAGTATAACTTGTAGCTTTTTTGAAAGATTAATCAAAAACAGGAACAACACTAGAAATGATAACGCAATCCACCTGAAAAACTCGTTCCAGAAAAACCAGCTTTCGTTAGTTTGTGCTGATAAACCAAATCGCCGTAAAGCGCAAATTTTTGAGACAATTGGGCATTAAAACCTAATCCTGTTTCTAATGAAGAACCAAAAGCACCTAGCTGGAAAGCATCTTTAAAATGCACAAATTGTTTTCCTTCAAAACCATGAGCAAGATGAAGCTTGCCATAGAAAGAAACAACCTGAGCCTCATCAGTAACGACCAGCCTCTTTGTTAAACGCCCTCCAACACGCCCTACCCACTGATGAAGCTTTCCTAAATCAATATCAAAGCCATCCACATCACGCACCTTATTAAATTGAAGATATTGATAAACAACCTGAACTTGCGGATCAAAAACAAAACCGTCTTCCCCCACCATAAACGTTTTACCAGCAGTCAATGAAGCACTTAAAGGGAAACCCTTTAATGTTGCCGTCTTGCCACGTGCAGTTGTTAGAACATCACCTTTAAACAAGCCGTAAGACACAAGACCATCAACGTAAAAACCTGCATCATGCTGCATACCACCATATGCCGTAACTGACCATTTATCAAATGTACTTTTTTGACTCTGCTCAACATTCAAAGGTTGCAAAGAAAATCTCTCGTAAGCCCCGATAACTCCAAAAGAAGTGGAACCATACATATTTTCGATTGCTTTCAGCAAAACACCTGCCTCTAGTGCATTATAATCAAACTCGCCGCCATAACCATATTCAAGCGTGGAAAGATTTGAAGTATAACGATGATTGCCGCCATAACCGCTCACAAAAAAGAGAGGGTTTTCACGACTTTCTAATAAGCCCCCAGAAGTAATTCGCAAAGCTTCTAACCGCTTATTTTGATTGTTAACATTCATCAAACCAATATGACGTAAGGCATTAGGCAAAAGGAGATAAGTCGGAACCTGCGGAACAACAGCCTTAACGCCCGGCTTAGGACGAGGATGAGGCTCCGGAGCTGGTTCTGGAGAAGGTTCTGGTCCCGGAATTGGCTTAGGAGCAGGATCTGGTTTAGGTTGAACATCAGAATCTATAGACCTACTTTCAAGGCGAAAATCCCAAAATTCCCCGTTACCTTCAACTAATCTCTGATCCATACTTGCTTTTCCAAACTCAGATTCTGGACCATAACTATAAAGCTTATACTGATAAGGTAATTCGTTTAAGGCTACATAACCACCTTCCAACTGAAAAGAATCTTGCTTTGCTTGTCCAGAAACCTGAATGATTGAAATACCTTCAGCATTCCCCCCCTTTCCCGTATATCCTCCTGGACTTCCTGCAACTCCATGCACTTGGAGCTTTGTTTTTCCCGAAACATTCCCATGAATTAAAACACGATCCGTCTTTTGATGATCAAGAGCACCACCACTATTCAGGTATGTATTAAGAGAAATAGAGGCACCGCCCTGTGCTCTATAAACCTCACCCTTTCCCTTTCCAATACGAAGGGTTTGATAATTATCAACAGAAGAAGATTCGTGTCTTTTAAAATTAATAGAGCTATCACCCATAAGACTAACGAGTGAAATAGAAGAATCATGTGCAGCCCCATGTTGATCTTTTTGCAGCGGTTGTTGTAAAATCCATGTAGAACGACCTCCTAAATAAAGTTCGGCATTAGAGTCTTTATCAACGTGTGTGCGACCTTCAAGCGTAGAAGCATCAGCCAAAACGATCACAGATGCCCCTTTCTCAGCTTTTAATAAAAAATTCCCTGAACGAAGAGTGCTTTTCATCAAACTCACCGCACCAGAAATAACATTGCTGCCATAAAGAGCGGTATCGTCTTCAACAGAAAACTCTGTTGTATCCAAATTAACAACTTCCAATCGTGGTGGAGCTTTTTCTTCCTCTAATGAAGTCTCTTCTTTTTTACCTCCACCTTCGCTCCATGGCTTCTCTCCCTGAAAATAGATACCATAAGATCCCTCACCCTTTACTGTAATAGAAGAAGACTTAAAGTTAGCCTCGGTCACATAAAAGTTATTCGATAAATCTTCAGCTTCATCTTCAGTTTCAGCTTCTGTTTCAGAGCGTTCTGGTACAACACTAAAAGGCTTGACGGGATTTTCTAATAATATACCATGTGCACCCTCAACCTTAATAGTCCCCCCTGTAAACTCAACACGCCCCCCTTCATCCATTAAAAAAGCCGCATCATTTTTATCTTTGTGGCCCTTTCCAGTAAGAGTGACACCATCGAGAATCACCTTCCCTCCCAACATCGCAGAAATCCCATGACTGTTGGTAAAGTTAACCTCCCCACCTTCCACCCAAATATCTGCCCCGCTATAACTGGAAAGACTTGCCTTCCCATCACGCGTATTAACTTTTGCACCCTCTAAAATAACCAATGAATTCCCCACAGCTTCAACAGCCCTATCACTGTCCTCTATAATCCCCTGCTTTACCTCAATGATTCCATTATGAGCGAAAAGAGCTAACTTTGTATTTTGAAGCGTCGGTTTTTTCAAAACAATCTTTCCGTCATCTGATACAGCCACACCACGCAAAAAAGATTTATCAGAAATTTCACTGCTAACAGTTACATTTTCTCCATCAACTCTGGACCCTATCCGCTTCACCGTTATAGCAGTAGGATCA
The DNA here is from genome assembly GCF_042197365.1 of Bartonella sp. AA168HLJHH. Lineage (NCBI taxonomy): Bacteria > Pseudomonadati > Pseudomonadota > Alphaproteobacteria > Hyphomicrobiales > Bartonellaceae > Bartonella > Bartonella sp. AA168HLJHH. The sequence continues at coordinate 14,683 of NZ_JBHIRS010000016.1, forward strand.
TCAGGATAGTTGGAAACATTTTCGTTCGTAATTGTATAAGATTTATTATCAATTTTAGATTCCCCGCAATTATCGCATATATAATATAATCCACTATAGTAATAAAACCCAGGATTTACTCCTCTTCCATCAGAGTCTGCATCTTTAACAGAGTTATCTACATTTTTCTGATGTCCATTCCATCCATCCACTCCACTAAGCTTACGATAATCATTCCCCCCACGAATACCATCATCGTTATTGCCAACAGGGGTCTGATGAGAAGTATAATGATTATTCTGCCCACTCTCTCCACCAAGGGGAGGCTTGTGTATGTTACTCCCACTAAGATAAGGACCAGAAGTAATACCGATACCGTTGATCGGAGTAACCGTTATAACATAAGGTTTACTATCCTTCCCCTCTGCAGCCGCATACACTTCTCTTCCATTTTGAAGCAAAGAGAGGATAGCTGTTGTACAAGCACATAAACATACATGATTTCTAAAAACTTTAATCATAGTTCCCTCGAAACTTTCCTTCCCCTCTCATTAAAAACAAAAGCACTTACAAAACACCCCCTTGCACACCTCAAAAATACGAAAAGTGTAACAAAAGAACATGCCTCATGCTTATTTGAACTGTGCAATGAATTATCCCAATAAATTTGGCAAAAGCTCTACGCTAAAAACCATCTATAAGAGAATAACAACAAAACACAATTTATAAGTGTATAATGCATTCTGTATTTCGTGTAAAGAAAAAATGAAACCAGTGCGTGCAATTAATTAAAAACACAATCTAGCCTTGTGAACTTTAAAAATTAATCCACAAAGAGATGAATGAAACAATGATTTAAATCCGTAAAAAACAAACTCTCAAAAACGAGCTTTAGAAAACATCAAATATTATATTAGATAATATCAATACAGTATCAAAAAGGATCACGTAACGCATACCGGTCTGCTGAACGCTTAAAAAGCCGATAAAAGCGAAGCACTCTACCGCATCAGTAGCAGCATAAATTTTAAGAAAATTCGCTTTAACGGAGAAAAGTGCTCTCATACACAAAAAAACTATGTTTTTTTGCTCAATCAAGAAGACGAAAATCTTTTAAAGACAACACAAGTTGTTACAAATAAAAAAGGCAGCACAATGTGCTGCCTTTTCTAAAAAGGTACATAGTGTACCTTATATTAAAACTGATAACGTACTCCTCCAGAAAAACTTGTTCCCGAAAAACCAGCCTTATTAAGCTTATGTTGATAGAGAATATCAGCATGCAGAGAGAACTGTGGCAACAATTTGGCATTAAAACCTAATCCAGCCTCTAGAGAAGAACCAAAAGCTCCTAACTTGAAAGCATCATTGAAATGCACAGACTGTTTTCCTTCAAAACCATGAGCAAGATAAAGCTTACCATAGAAAGCAATAGCATTCACGCCTTCAGAACCTGTAGGAATCTTGGTTAAGCGTCCACCAACACGTGCTACCCACTGATTAAGGTTACCCATTTCAATATTAAAATTGTCGATATCACGGGCCTTATTAAACTGGAGATGTTGATACACAACCTGAACCTGCGGATCAAAGACAAAGCCCTTATATCCTGTCATAATTGTCTGACCACCAGCTAAAGAAACACTCAAAGGATTACCTTTTAATGTTGCTGTTTTACCCCGTGCAAGGGTGAGAACATCACCTTTGAACAGACCATAGGATAAAAGACCGTCGACATAGAAGCCAACATTATGCTGCATGCTACCATATACCGTAACAGTCCATTTATCAAATGCACTCTTCTGGCTTTGCTCAACATTCACAGGCTGCAGAGAAAGTTTTCCATAAGTTCCCATAACGCCAAAGGATATAGCACTATCAGCATTTTCAATAGTTTGCAGCAAAACACCTGCCTCTACACCATTATAACTAAGATCACTTCCGTAACCATATTCAAGTGCGGACAGATCTGAAGCATAACGGTAACTTCCACCATAGCCGCGCAAGTATAAAGCGGGATTTTCACGAACCTCTACCATTCCTGTAGAAGTCATCCGCAACGTCTCCAATTGCTTATTTTGATTGCTAATATCCATCAAACCAGCGTGGAATACACTATTAGGCAAGCTGAGATAAGTTGGAACCTGTGGAACAACAGACCTTACAAATTGTTCAGGAAGGGCAGCAGATCCAACAGACTTAACATACTGATTTTCTAAACGGAAATTCCAAAATTCTCCACCATCCTTAACAAATTTCTGCTGAACATGCTCCTGTTTCGAAGTCGCTTCTGGAGCATAAGCACGAAGGGTGTATTTGTAAGGTGAGTTTCTCAGTGCAACATAATTGCCATCGAGTTGGAAAGAGTCTTTCTTCGCTTGACCATAGACCTGAATAATTGAAACAGTATGAGCAATCTTGGCATTCGCTTTACCATCTCCTACATTGCCCGCATCACCTCGTACATGTATTTTTGTTTTTCCAGAAACATCACCATGAATGACAAGCCGATCAGTGACTTGCTGATCACTCCGATCACGAGGATTTAAACGTGCATTGAGATGAATTACAGCATTACCCTGTGCCGCATAAACAGTTCCTTTCCCATTTCCAATATGGAGAGTCTGATATTTTCCTTCAGATTCCGAAGGTGCAAAATCAATAGCACTATTTACAAGACTTACAGAAGAAATGCATGAATCCACACATCCTGAATCTAGAGCCCCCAAATTCCTCTGTGCACTTCTTTTTAGAATCCACTGTGAATTATTAGCCAAGTCTAATTTTGCATAAGAATTTTTATCAACGCGAACACCGCCTGTAACAATAGAATTATCAACTGAAACCAATATGTTCGAATCATTCTCGGCTTTTAATAACAAGTCACCAGCAAGAGTTGTTTTATTTTCTAATGAAACACGACCACCAGAATTATTACCATAGATAGCTATACCATTTGCAACTTCAAAATCAGTTTTTTTCAACGAAACTGTCCCTGTTACGCCTATAGGTGTATTCTCCTGTTTGGATACAGCGCTCCGCTTAGCAACGCCTGTTTGCGCAGTTTCTAGATTCTGACTTCGAGTTTTCTCACTCCCTTCTTTCAGCGTTAGACCATCAAAATATATACCATAGGTTCCTTCACCTTCCACTTTAACAGTAGAAGACTCGATATTTACGTGATTCATAGTAGGACGAACGTCAGATGATCTCTTTTTTCTAGGAGAAGTCGTCTCATTCCCACTACCATTCACAATCCACAAAGCATGAGCATCAGTCACAACACTCCCATTTTTAAAATCAACAGAACCATTATCAATCAACAGAAAAGCTGCACGCCCAAAGTTATCTACAGAATCTAACTTATCCTGTCCTTTTTTCGCAATAATTCTCACTTTGTCTAATTTAACGCTGCCCCCAGATTCTGACCTTACTGCTACTCCCTTTTCCAGAGTAATAGTTCCAGAATTCATAGTTATCTCACCAACCTGACTCGCCAGACCAGTCACAGCCAAATTCCCCATTACGTTAATTTTCGTATCCTTTAAATTAACAGATGATCCAGAACCTGCCAAAGCGCCCACATAACGCGCATTGACTGTTCCAGCGTTCATCGTAATCTTTCCGCCCCTTTGCGCTTCAAGACCAATTAGAGAAGATTGAATTGTTGAATTTTTTTCCAAAACGACCTCTGCGCTATCTTCTGCAAGAACAGCACTCATAGCCTTTAATTCAGTAAGATCAACATTGCTTTCATTATCACCCCCCCCCATAATTGTAGCATTCTCCAACTTAATAACTGTATTCTCATTCTGTGCATGCATAGAATGCTGAACTTTATCATTCCCTTTCAGTATAAGATTTTTTATTGTATGTGTCTTACCATCACCGCATGCATAAAGAGCTTTCTCCACAGCATTACTCTCTTCGCTATTGTTCTGTATATCATTACACTGAGAAGAAACATCACCATCACCAGAACGACCCAATACAAGAACACGCCCAACAGGTCCACTAGGTTTTACGCCAGATGCAGCCGCCGATCCTATAGATGCAAATTCCTGATGTACACCACCTGTATCAGATCTCAAAAGTGAAACACTTGAAGGAGAAATTATAGCTCCAGATTCTCCAGACACAGAAGGTTCCGCCAAACCACCACTATCTCCTCTTCCACGAGCGTCAGTGACAGTATTAGAAACACGAGGAACAACATATTGATTTTCTAAGCGAAAATCCCAAACACTTCTACTATTCGCATTTCCACTACTCGCAATTAATTTCTCATCAAAAGGTTGTATTTCCGAAGAAGAAATGGTTGGACCATAAGCACGAAGAACATACTTATAAGGCAACCCTTCTCGTGTAATATAATCACCGTCTAGCCTAAAAGAATCCGCCTCTGCTTGTCCAAAGACCTGAATAATTGAAATACTATGAGATTGCTTATCATCTTGTTGTGTTCCTTCTGAAGTATCTTTTACACGCACTATCGTTTTTCCAGCAACATCACCATGAATCAAAAGCCTGTCAGACATTTGATCACTATCCGAAGTATTAGGAACTAAACGCGCATTAAAGTAAATATAAGAATCTCCAGAAGCAGCGTAAACCGTGCCGTTCCCATCCCCAACGCGAAGTGTTTGATAACCTCCATCTCTATTTTCAGATCGTAAAAACGCAATAACACTATCTTTGAGATCTATAGACGAAACACAAGAATCTATACAATCTGTATCCGAAGCTTCATTACTATACTTACTTTTTGCTAAATGCCATTCTGAATAATGAGATAAAAAAAGGTTTGCACTCGCGGTTCTATCAATGCGTGCAGAACCTACAATACTAGAATCATGAGCAAAAACCTTCAAACTAGAAGAACCTGTAGCACGCAATAATAGATCACCAGAAACTAATGTGTCTTGTCCTAAAGCAACAGAACCGCTCGAATCGTTACCATAAATGGCCACACCATCTGGAACCTTGAGAACAGAACGTCTTAAAAGAACCATATGCCTCCCATCTACTTCTGGTTCTTCCGAGAAAGATGCTTGGCTTTCTACAACACCTCCAGTAGTTACTGTAGCTATAGTTGCTCCTGCAACATCACTACTTCTTCTAACTCTAGCACTTGATTCTTCTCCTTCTTCACTTTGATTATTCGTTTCTAAACTTCTTTTTTCGAATTCTGGTTCACTTTCACCAAAATATATACCATACGAGCCTCTATCTTTTACTGTAATAACCGAATAATTGATAGCAGACCTAATGCTAGCATAGTCATCAGCAAAAGTATTCTCAACAAATTCAGTAAAACTATCGACCTTTCCAGGACCAGACCTTAAATTAATGACACCAAAGAGACCATTTTCAATACCGTAATTACTATTTATCCATAGAACAATAGCATTAGAACCGTTAAAGATTACACGATTAGAAGAAACAAAACCATCTTCCAATAAAAAAACAACACTCGGATCCAGTACACTAGAAGCAGCCTCTCCACCTAAAGTTCCTTCTGGAGATTCCTCATTGTTTCTCTCTTTTTCAGCAATATGAATTCTAACATCTTCTAGTGTAACAAATCCTTCGTCTTCCGCCAAAATCCCCACACCACCTTTTGCAAAAGTAATTGATCCAGATTTCATCGTTATTTGAGATCTACCAGAACTATGTAAACCAACTACATTCAGAGGTACTTTATCATTAACGACTTCCACATTAATATCTGTTCCCTCTAAAAAAATAGACGATTCAAAACTAGCTGTAGCACCCAAAAAAGTTTTTTTGATGCTTCCCCCCTTCATATGAATATTTCCTTTGTACCCAGCCTCAAGACCAGTAACAAAGTTCTCGATATTTGACTTCAGCAATTCAACCTTTGCACCTGCTAACGACAATACAGCACTCCCAAACCCCATAACAGCAGTTTGAGCATTAAAGCTTTTAGGATCTACACCAACGATAGATACACCTTCTACCTTTACACTTGTCGCCTTAGCAATATTTACAGTTTTGGATAAAGGTCCCCTTACAACGCCAGAACGCGAAGAGTCAACAACACTTACACGTCCGGAGGTATTCCCTCCTACAAGACTATTAACAGTTCTGGCAGTTCTGGCAGTTCTGGAACCTGCACCTCCCGTTACAACGCTAGAACGCGAACCATTCGCATTATCTATAACAAGACGACCCACTGCAAACACAGCATTATCACCGTATTTTTTTACACGAATCTTACCTCCTTTTATTGTATGTTCTCCACCGTCTACACATATAATGGATCCACGCTCTGACTCACCAGAACTATCTTCACACATATCTATATCGTTTTTAGGAAAAAGCGCAAAAAGAGGTATTCGTGAACCAGGAAGTTGTCTTATAGAAACGTACGCTCTAGGCAATGAACCCTTTGCTTCTGATCTAGGTTCAATGAGTACTTCTAAATATTGAAATGCTGAAGATAGTCCTGTAACTAGAGATTCAGGCGTTGGAACTATAGAAGAGATAGAAGAGATTGAGTCAGCGACAGATGTTTTAACTGTATCCAATGCAAGTGAAACTACCTTTTCAGCGATTGCATTAGAGACAGATGATGTAATTGAATTAGGAACAAATGACGCAAATGGAGATAATACAGGCGAAGAGAATGAGAACCAACCACTCCCCATAGAAACATCTACACCTTGCAAAAAGAAGAAAGCACTTGTTGTCAGTGCATACAAACGTGTACGCTTTTTAAATACATTGATCATATGTCAAACTTTCTAAATAATGTTGCAAAAACACTAGAATTAAGTGAAAATGAGGTAAGTGAACGGTTTGTAACATATGTTAGTCAACTTTACAACATAGTGTTATTTATCAGTGCGTCATTTTGTGCATAAAAATACCAAAGTTAAGTTTTTAAGTGCACAAACCCTTGTAATATTAGATAAAAGGATAAAATCACGATGATAAAATATATGAAATGGATGACTTCTGTTTTACTGGTTGCAATTAGTTTTGCAACGATTTTGTGGACGCATACGAGTATTGCAAATACGAGTACCCAGACAAATATAACAATTGATCATGTTTCAGGCACGACTTCTGTTCCCACTTCTCCGCAAAAGGTTGTTGTGTTTGATCTTGCCTCGCTAGATAATATGAATCGCCTTGGTATCCAAGCAGTTATCGGCCTTCCTGAAGGAAAAAAACCTTCCTATCTGCAACAATTTGACGATGCAAAATATGAAAGAATTGGAACCGTTTTTGAGCCAGATTATGAAAAAATTGCCACTCTTCAACCCGATTTGATTATTATTTCCTCCAGAACTCAAGCAAAATATAAAGACTTATCCAAAATAGCCCCAACAATTGATCTAACCGTAGAAAACGAAAATTCTCTTGAAGATATAAAACGAAATGTGTCTATCCTTGGAAAAATTTTTGGTAAAACACAAGAAGCAGAAAAGGAAATTGCAAAAATCAATGAAGCTTTTGCTGAAGTCCGTAAAAATACCCAAGGAAAAGGCACCGGGCTCATACTCATGACCTCTGGTGGAAAAATCAGTGCTTTCGGACCCAAATCACGTTTCGATATTTTTCACTCCGCTTTTGGAATTGCCCCTGCAACCGATAAACTTACCGTGCAAAAACATGGACAACTCATTTCTCCTGAATTCATTCTTGAAACCAATCCTGATTGGTTGTTAGTGATTGATCGCGATGCAGCCATTGGACGGGAAGGACAATCCGCAGCACAATTGCTCAACAATGAGCTTGTTCACCGCACAACAGCAAGCAAACAAAACCAAATTATTTATTTGGACTCTTGGAGTTGGTATCGTGCAAATGGTGGTTTAACAGCACTCATTGAAACCGCACAGCAGATCAATGAAGCCTTTACAAAGAGCAAATAAGCGCACGAAAGAGCTTGCTTGCTATATAAATAAAATTTAAAAGCAGAGGTTGTTTATTAAGCAGTCTTTGCTTTTTGTATATTTTGTTAGAAAATGATTTAACGTGAAGAATTACTGGATAACCATAACACTTCTAATTTTCCTGTCTATCCTCAGCATTTTTGTTGGTTATTCTGATGTCACACCTTCTAACCTTTTTGCAGCCGATCCCCATGCGTGGCTTATTTTTTGGCAAACACGTCTTCCTCGTACCATTGCAATCCTTTTAGTAGGCGCAGCACTTGCACTTTCAGGCATGATTATGCAACTATTAACACGCAATCGCTTTGTCGAACCATCAACCACTGGAACCATTGAATCTGCTTCCCTTGGCATTCTTTTTATTATGATTTTTTGGCCCGATATTCCTGTTTTAGGAAAAATGGTCGTTGCGACAATTTTTGCCATGGTAGGCACTTTACTTTTTATGTTTTTATTGCGACGCATTCCTCTAAAATCTGCTCTCATTGTACCCCTTACAGGGATTATGCTAAGCTATATTATTGGCTCTTTAACCAATGCCATTGCAGATTATGAAATGTTACTTCCTTCTCTTCAAGCTTACTTATTTGGCAGTTTTTCGATGGTTCTTGAAGGAAAATATGAACTCTTATGGCTATCTCTTCCCCTTTGTATTCTGGCCTATTGTACTGCTGATCGCTTTACGGTTGCAAGTTTGGGAGAAGATTTAACCAATAACCTTGGATTGAATTATCGTGTTGTCATGTTTTTTGGTCTTTTTATTGTCGCCTCAATCACTGCTGTTGTTGTGTGTACCATTGGCCGTATTCCTTTTGTTGGGTTGATTATTCCAAATATTGTTTCAAGTTTCATGGGAGATAATATGCGCTATACCGCTCCTTGGGTGGCCATCAGCGGTGCAGGATTGGTCTTGATTTGTGATCTTTTAGGACGAATCATTCATCCCTCTCTTGAAATTCCCATCAGCACCATAATGGGTGTAATCGGTAGTTTTATTTTTATGATACTGCTTTTACGCTGGAGAAAGCGTCTTGGATAGAAGAAGAAAAACAATATGTGTACTAACAACACTTATCATCATAGCATGCACTGTCATTAGTCTTTACATGACGTGGAATATCAATGTTTATACATGGAAATTTCGTCTTACAAAACTTTCCTCTCTACTTCTTATTGCCTATGCAATAAGCGTTTCCACGGTTTTATTTCAAACAATCGTTAATAACCGTCTTCTTACTCCTTCAATTATGGGATTTGATCAGCTTTATATTTTAATAAAGACTGCCCTAATGTATTTTGTAGGCTCTCTTTCTTTGCCCTTTTTGAATGAAGAAGGACAGCTTGTTCTTGAAGCCCTCATTCTTATCCTTTTTTCAATAAGCCTTTTTCGCTGGCTCTTTTCAGGAAGCCTAAAAGGACTTCATTTGACGCTTTTAATCGGTGTTGTTTTAGGCGGATTTTTTTTCAGTTTACGGATGTTTATGCAATTGCAACTAAATCCAGACCAAATGATGAATTTAACGGATATTATGTTTGCAAATTTTAATAAATTCAATACACCATTAATAAGCTTTGCCACAATCATTGTCTTCATTGTGAGTCTGATTGGATGGCATTCCCGTCATCTTCTTGATATTTTGGCTTTGGGACGTGAAAATGCTCTTAATCTTGGCGTTAATTACCACAAAAGTGCGACAGCTGTCCTTATTTTTGTTTCCATTCTCGTATCCATTTCCACCGCATTAGTAGGCCCCGTCACCTTTTTTGGACTGTTAGTTGCCAACCTTTCCTATGAACTTTCTCCTCAAGCAAAACACAGTATTGTTGTTCCAATTGCAATATTATTGGCTATTATTTGTCTGGTGGGGGGACAATTTATTTTAGAACAAATTTTTCATATGGCAGGGCGTTTAAGTTTTATCATTGAGTTTTGTGGGGGAATTGTTTTTTTAATGTTACTGATGAAGGGAAAACTAAAATGATTGAGATCAATCATCTTTCCAAGGCTTACGGAACACGATTGATTATCGATAATTTATGCCTTTATCTTCCAAAAGGGGGGATTATTTCTCTTATTGGGCCCAATGGTTCGGGAAAGTCAACTCTTTTAATGCTGATAAGACGTCTTTTGCCACACCATAATGGTACAATTCATATCGACGGCTTTGATATTGATAAAATGCCCCACGATATTTTGGCTCAAAAACTCTCAATTCTGCGTCAAGAAAATCCTTTGTCTTTTCGCTTAACCGTGTACGATTTAGTAAGTTTCGGACGCTATCCTTATTCAAAAGGCTGGTATACACATGAAGATAAACAATTTATCGACAGTGCGCTACGCTATCTCGGCTTACAAGATTTAAAAGACCGTTTTTTAGATGAACTTTCTGGCGGTCAGCGTCAACGCGCTTTTATAGCCATGGTTATCTGCCAAGACACTGATTATCTTCTTTTAGATGAACCATTAAATAATCTGGATATGAAACATGCGGTTTCTATGATGAAGCAATTACGCCGCACAGCTGATGAATTGAAAAAAACCATTCTTATTGTTATGCACGATATTAATTTTGCCTCATCTTACTCAGATATGATTGTTGCATTGAAAAATGGGAAAGCGGCCTATTGTGGGACTCCAAAAGAAATTATGCAACCAGAAATTCTTAAAGACATTTATGATGTCGATATTCAAATCAAAACAATTAATGACATCCCTATCGCTCTTTATTATCGATAATCATAAAGATTTTTTGCGCTTGCATGCACTATAGAATCTACTAGGGATAGTAAAATTGGCTTATTGGGGAATAGTTTAATGGTAGAACAGCGGACTTTGACTTCGTCAATCTTGGTTCGAATCCAAGTTCCCCAGCCCGTATTTAATGATTGTAGCTTGTCATCGGCTTTTGTATAATTTGAAAGCAGGTTTTGCATCAATTTATTTTTTTCAAAGGATCTTCAAAAACTTTCAAGGGTTATTTAAAATCCCTTTAATGCATATTTTCTCTTCCTCTAAAAATTGCAATTTGAGATGATAAGCTCTTGAGCCGGTGCGGATTCTTTGAACCACATGTATAAGATGTGCCAACCTCTTTTATCTTAAATTGGCTAAAGATTTTTCAGATCTGAGACACATCATTGAGAGAGAAGAATTTTTCTCTTGCGCAAGCAAAACAAACATTGTCTGGTAATCCTCTCGCAAATAAATCCTTTCCATAGTAATACACGTATATCTGGCTCTGTTTATGGGAAAGCCTTATCTAATAGCTATAAACCTATCTAAAGAGAGAATTCAAAAAAGAAAGCCGAGCCAAATGATATGACGCGGCTTTCAGATATTGATTATAAGATTCAAATGAATCATCCACAATGGAGTAATAAATTCATATATACAAAACGTATCATATTGCAAGTGCTCTATTTAGAAATATGAAAACTTATCAAAAGAAACGTAAATAATCGCTATGATTTTGATATCATTCATTAGCATTATAGAATCTATAAACGCTTGGTAACTTTATCAATCCAATCAAAAGAAAATGCATCTTAAATGAATGTCTTCTCAATAAGGCTTTCATAAGTATCTTTTCATTTTGCACTCAAATGTAACTTCTTTGCAAATTAACCAGCTCAAATTTGAGTTGGCAAAATCAACCAATCCAATTTTGGAGGCGTTATCTTTAGAATAGCCATCTTTAAACATTATAGCTTTTGACTCAAAATTGAATAAAATCCCATACCTTAGATGTTACAATGGTTTTGAATTTTGCTGCCTCATTTTTTTCAATAGGTGCCTCCAAAATTTGGGGAGCACTCATTTGGTTTCATATTTTTAAACTGTAACTTTTAAATGTTTTTTCTCACTTGCTTGCGTTATATCATTAAAAGGCTTTCAATTTCATAAGACATAACATTGTGATTTTCATTCTATATTGTGATGATAGTATCTATATAATGCCTGCCTATCATTTACTAACTTTTTAGTAAGTGTTTTTAAAAATGATCTTGTCTTTAAATCCTTTTATGCAATCTTTATAAATTAAACCTATAAGCTTATGATAGTTTCAAACGATTATTCCTTTTAAGGTTACACTCAAATAAAGAGCAAAACACATCCATTCTTAAACGTATACAATTTATGTTATCGATAATTCCAAACGACTGAAATTTAAAACAATGTGATTTGTGCTATAATAAAAACGTATCATAAAATTTATGAACTGTTATGAATGATAACCGCTTTTCATTTCATTTGAATGCACCTATGCGTTATAGTATTTGCATCATGATTTGCTTTTTATAGTCTATACATCCATGGCAATCTTATATAAAAAATGATCAATTCAAACATGCATAAAAGTAGGGCTTCTTAAGTGGATTCATATAAAATAATTGTACTTAATATATTGATTTTATTAGTTTTTATGTACAATGCCTTTTTAACTTCATAAAGATATCAATTTCCTTGTAAAGAATATTCCTCCCATTCCAATAAAAGACTCAATATAAGTGCGATGAGGGATAGCTTCTATGATTTTACAAGTACTGATCGCTGGCCATGCAATAACGCCGACTGATGTCCAAGCCAATTAGACCGCCTGTGGAAACAGGCAGGTTGTGGGGCTGAATATAGTGGAACAGCACCGAACGGATAAGCCACGCGTCGTAAGTAAGCCTCTTAGCTTGCATAGCTTATAGGTTTTGGAAACAGACAATTATTATAATTCAGGTATTATAATTCAGACAATTAAAGATCAGATCTCAAGCTTTTTAATCCAGTGGACAAACACGAATAATATGTCCGTCTGGATCTTTGATTAGGAAGGTACGTCCAAATACATCAGTATACGGTTCCTTCAAAACATTTATCTCAACAGTGGTTTGCTCTTTCCATTCCGCATAGAGCTTATCTACGTCCTCTCCAGTAGGCAACATAATGCCGATTTCTGAAAAACGAAGTGCATTTGCCTCAGGCGTATCGCCCCCAGACCAGAGAGCAAAGAGAGCATCCCCCGAAGAAGCAAATGCAACATAGCGTGGCGAGGTAAACACAGGTTCTTTCTTGAAGATGAATTTGTAAAAAGCCGTAGAATACTCTATGTTTGAGACGTATACCAACTGTAGGTTTGGGGTAACAGGATAAGTAGGGATATTACTCATAAATTCTCCATGATTTAGTAGTAACTGCCTGACATGATACACCTATATTAGGGAATATTCCAAAAAGAGTTTATGATGCCTCCGTTCGCGGTGTGTTCTATTTGTATGTTTTTACTCGCTTATTGCTATATGCTAAAATATCGAGGACGCCCCTACTGGGATTATAATGATATCCCTATCGCTCTTTATTATCGATAATCTAAAGATTTTTTGCACTTGCCTACACTATAGAATCTGCTAGAAATGGTAAAATTGGCTTATTGGGGAATAGTTTAATGGTAGAACAGCGGACTCTGACTCCGTCAATCTTGGTTCGAATCCAAGTTCCCCAGCCAGTTTGTATGTAGCTTGCCTGTAGCTTGCCAGCGGGTGTAGCTTGCCAGCGGGTTTTGTATATTTTGCCACTAGGTTTTGTACCAATTTATTTTTTCTCAAAGAGTTTTTAAG
>NZ_JBHIRS010000017.1:0-22506 GCF_042197365.1 Bartonella sp. AA168HLJHH
AAGCAGCTTTTCATAAGATAAATAAACAAACGCTTTTATAAAGTGTAAGGTTTTTAAGATTTTGCTCTGCTGTGAAATCTAGATCTTCGTTTTTCATAAATGAAACGTTCTTAAGAGCAAATGATAACTAAGTTATAACTGTAATAAAAAAGTTTTAACGTTTCTTATGAAGATCTCATTTTATGTTTCAAACGTTTAAACGTGCATTTAAAGAGGTTTTCATAAGCGTATTTGTACTTTTCATAAAACCTAATTTCTTTAAATATTAGCCGGTCCATTTTTGGAGACATTATCTTAGAATAAAGCATTCTTTAAACATTACAGCTTTTGACTCAAAATTGAGTAAAAATCCATGTGAGATTACAATGGTTTTGAAGTTTTCTTGCTTGCGTTATATCATTAAAAAGCTTTCTCTTTCATAAAACATAACATTGTGATTTTCATTCTAGAGTCATGATATTATATTTATGCTGATTACCTATCATTTTCTAAACTTTTAGAAAGCGCTTTAAAAGTGATCTTGTATTTAAATCCTTTTATGCAATCTTTATAAATTAAACCTATAAGCTTATGACAGTTTCAAACGATTATTCGATTGAAGGTTTCGCTCAAAAAAGAGCAAAACTCATACCATTCTTTAAACGTATAATCGATAATTCCAAACGACTAAATTTTTAAACAATGTGATTTGTGCTGTGATAAAAACGTGTCATAAAATTTATAAACTGTTATAAATGATATCTGCTTTTCATTTCATTTGAATGCACACATGCGTTATAATATTTGTATCATGACTTGCTTTTTATGGTCTATTCATACATGGCAATCTTATATAAAAAAGGGTCAAATGGATCATGCATAAAAGTGTGGATTCTTAAGTGGATTCATATAAAATAATTGCATATAACACACTGAATTTATTATATTTTTATGGAATAAGCGTTTCCGGGGTCTGGAAGTGCTGAAACCGAGTCAGCCCCTTGCTTTTAGTGCTGAAAGCACTTGGACATATGAAATTACAACAGTGTTTCTTGTTTGTTTTTTCAAGTTTTCATGTAATTAATGCGTATATTATACATAAAAAATATTGCTTGAGATACTTTAGATACTTTTAAAAATTGTAAAGCGAAATTAAAGGGTGATGGTAAGGTAATGGGGTGATTTTCTCCTTTACGATTTTATGTTTTTTTCCCCAAAAATTAGGTTGCTTCTTCGTTTCAAAGATTACGCAAACAGATAAATATTCTTGTCCCGATATGGTATACATAAGATGATATAACTTGTCGTTTTTATTCATCTTAAATCGAGGTATCTCAAATATGTTGTTCGTAAATAGTATAAATTAAAGTCCATGAAATATAACAATCTTTATGTTTAATATAATAAATTTCATTTACCTGAGTTGGTTCAAAATGTTATTATAATTCTTGCTTTTAAGAAGTTCATAAGAGCCATTTTTATTCAGATGCTTGTGTGGTGCAAGCGAATGGTTTTGATTGCTTCAGTATGAACAGGCTGGAATGAGAGAATCTGATGATATTTTTGGCTTTTGTTACAAGGTGTAAAGCGATATAGATATCTTCATTGTAAAACTCTTTTTTCAGAAATCGTAAATATTGAGATATCATATTGATAGAGACTTGATAACAGTGGGCTTGTAGAGGGAAATTGCATGAGGATTTTTTATTTTTTATGCGTTATTTCTTCATTGTTTTGCAAAGGGCGCGCTTCTGAGGCAAGCATAATGGGAACGCCATCACGAATAGGGTAGGCAAGTTTGGCTTTGAGAGAAATGAGCTCTTGTGTTTTTCGGTTGAAAGAGAGAGTACCTTTCGTCATTGGGCAGACGAGCAATTCGAGCATTTTTGGATCTGTGGTCATTTTTTTCATGTTTGGACATTCATTAGTTTAAGCGGTAATCTGTTCCTGTTTGTTTCATGAGCGAGCGTTCTGTTAATGCAAGAAGAGTTTGGGCACGGCTTTCGATATCTGGAGCTTCAAGGAGAGCTTGTTTTTCTGCTGGTGTAAAGGGGATAAGAGCTGAAAAAGCATTAACCAATATAGGTGTAGGGGCTTCTATGATGCTGCTCCAATTATATTCCATTTCATGTATGGTTAGATATTTTTCTACAACGTCGAGTAAGTTCTCTCGGTTAATGCTTTCTTCAATATCAAATTCTTGCAAGTCTTTTATGTTTGATTGGATGAGAGCTGTTCGATAGGATTTTGTGTTTTTCAATTCTTGTTCTAAAGTGAAGCGGCAAATACCTTGTAAGATAATGAACAGTTGTCCGTTTCCTGTTTCACTGTAGTTTGTAATGCGCCCTATACAGCCTGTTTTATAAAGTTGTGTAGAGAAGCGATCTGTATCCGATGAAAGTGGTTGAATAATGCCCAATAGACGATCAGTTACCATAACATTTTCAATCATTTCAAGTGATTCTGGTTCAAAAATATTGAGTGATAAAAAACCACCGGGTAGTAAGAGTGCACCTTCTAAAGGAAAAAGAGCAATTTGTTTTGGAAGATCATTTTCGCAATTGTAAGAGATATTACCAGCTTTCATGAGTATTTTGTCACCTTTGTTCGGTAGTTTTAGTCTGTAAATAGTCGCTATTTATGATACTATTGAGAAAGCAGAAAACCTACTTCTTGTGCATTAAAATCATACTTATAAAATATTTGAAGTCCTTATTCTCAAAAAGAATATGAAACCCTATCTTTAAGGTTGAACTGCGCGCGAAAGAATATTGCTTTGCGATCTTTTTAGTGTGTGACGTTTTGCATGATTTTCAAGAGGTATTTTTGTTTATAGCTTTTGATTTTTGTCTTAAATTTCCTAAAATGTGTTCCTTGCAATTTTTGTAAGGTTCAAAAAAGGATAATATTATAAATCTTTTGAAGCAGCTTATGCAAGTTTTAAAATGAGAACATTTTCATCACTTTACTAATGACAGTGTGATGAAGATAGGCTATAGGTTTAAATATGCTGGAAAGAGCGTTATCGTTTCTTTCATTCTTTTGCGGGAGAGTGCAGATTGCAAATTTTCGCATTGCCGCCGAAGGGGAAATAGCCCATAATCTCTCAGGCTTTAAGGACCGTAAAAGGAAGAAGGCAGATCTGGAAAGTCGGGAGAACCCGCGCCGAAGGTGTAAGCGAAAAATTTTTTCGCGAGTCTCTCAGGTTGATGACAGAGGGGGCAGAGACGACCATATTCTATGGGCGTTAGCGCAGCTTTGGAGTTATTATGGGCACAGCACAAGAAACATCTTTTTTAAAAACACTTCCTTTATATGATTTGCATGAAAAAGCAGGAGCAAAATTTGGTGCTTTTGCGGGTTGGAACATGCCTTTAACTTATCCTCTTGGCGTTTTAAAAGAGCATCTTCATACGCGTGCACATGCAGGACTTTTTGATATTTCTCATATGAAATTGATTGCGGTTGAAGGGGCACAAGCTGTGGAATTTTTGTCCTATGCTTTTCCCATTGATGCAGCAGCTTTAAAGATTGGGCATTCACGGTATAATTATTTGCTTAATGAGCAGGCTGGTATTCTTGATGATCTTATCATTACCCGTTTGGAAGAGGGTCGTTTTATGTTGGTCGCCAATGCTGGGAATGCACAGGCTGATTTTGTAGAATTGGAAAAGCGTGCGGTTGATTTTGAATGTCAAGTGATTGCACTTGAAAGGGTATTGCTTGCGCTTCAAGGTCCTGAAGCGGCAGCTGTTCTTGCTGATGCCGATTTACCAGGGAATGAATTGTTCTTTATGCAAGGATTCGAACCACAACAGGATTGGTTTATAACGCGTTCTGGTTATACGGGAGAGGATGGTTTTGAAATTGCTTTGCCTATAGGGCATGCGCATATGTTGGCTGAAAAATTGCTGAGTGATTCTCGTGTTGAGTGGATTGGACTTGCCGCACGCGATAGCTTGCGGTTGGAAGCGGGGCTGTGTTTGCATGGAAATGATATTACCCCTGATACGACACCTATTGATGCGGCTCTAATATGGGCTGTTCCTAAAAGTGTTCGAGAAAAAGCACAATTTTATGGTGCGAAGGCTTTTCTTGAAGCACTGCAAAAAGGACCGGCTCGTTGTCGTGTTGGATTAAAACCGCAAACGCGTCAACCTATTCGTGCCGGTGCGGTGCTTCTTGATGATCAAGGTAATGAGATTGGCATTGTAACATCAGGTGGTTTTGGTCCTTCTTTTGATGGTCCTGTCGCGATGGGTTACGTTCCTGTTGATTTTAAAGTTGAAGGGACACAAGTCTTTACAGAACTGCGAGGCAAAAAGATTGTATTATCAGTTCATTCTCTTCCCTTTGTTGAACAACGTTATTTTAAAGGATGATTTTTTATGTCTAAAACTTATTTTACACATGACCATGAATGGCTTAGCGTTGAAGGGCAGGTGGTGACTGTTGGGGTTACGCATTATGCGCAAGAGCAATTAGGGGATTTGGTTTTTGTTGATTTACCACAAAGTGGAACAAAACTTTCCAAAGGAGAGGCGGCGGCTGTTGTGGAATCAGTGAAGGCGGCTTCAGATGTTTATGCTCCTCTTGATGGTGAAGTGGTCGAAATAAATGAAGCCTTGGCTGATAATCCTGAACTGGTAAACCAGAAACCCGAAACAGAAGGCTGGTTATGGAAAATGACATTGCAGGATGAGACACAACTGGAGGGGTTGTTAGATAAAGATGCTTATAAGGCTTTGATTGGATGAGTACCATGATCGAGCGTTCTTTTTCTTCTCGACATATTGGGCTGCGTCCTGATGAAACACAAAAAATGCTTGATGTTTTAGAGCTTGATTGTGTTGAGACACTTATTTCTCAAGCTGTTCCACACTCTATCCATTTGGGACGTTCACTGAATCTTCCAGAGGCTGCTAGTGAAGGACAAGCCTTGGAAGAACTCTCCAAGATGATGGAGCGTAACCATGTGCACAAAAGTTTTATTGGGCAAGGATATCATGGAACTTATGTGCCTCCGGTTATTTTACGAAATCTGTTTGAAAATCCTGCTTGGTATACTGCTTATACGCCTTATCAAGCAGAAATTAGCCAAGGTCGTTTAGAGCTTTTATTTTATTTTCAGACATTGGTTAGTGAACTAACAGGTTTGCCTGTTTCTGCTGCTTCCCTTCTTGATGAAGCAACTGCTTTAGCTGAAGCCAATGCCCTTGCTGTTCGCTTTTTCCGTGAGAAAAAAACAAAAATTTCTCTTCAGAGTCTTTTACATCCTCAGACTTTGAGTGTTGCGCAAACGCGTGCTGAAACACAAGGGATTCAGATTAGCCAAAATGGCGAAATTGATCCTGATACAGCGGCAATTGTTTTGTCTTGGCCAGATACAAAAGGCTCTTTTCATGATTACAGTGAGATCATAAAAGAGGCAAAGGAAAAGGGAGCTTTAGTTATCGTTGTAGCTGATCCTTTAGCGCTTACTCTTCAGGAGCCACCTGCTCAATGGGGGGCAGATATCGTTGTTGGCACTATGCAGCGTTATGGCGTTCCGATGGGATTTGGTGGTCCACATGCTGGTTACCTTGCCGTGAGTGATGCGTTAACGCGTCTTATTCCAGGGCGTATTGTTGGTCAATCCGTGGATACCAAAGGACGCGTTGGTTTTCGTTTAGCTTTGCAAACACGTGAACAACATATTCGGCGCGATAAAGCGACGTCAAATATTTGTACAGCGCAGGCTTTGTTGGCTAATATGGCAACCGCTTATGCTGTTTGGCATGGGCCAAAAGGCTTACAAGAAATTGCGCAGCGAATTCATCATTTAACATGTCGTTTTGTTGCTGGTTTAGAAGCCGCAGGGGTTCATGTTGAAGGGAAAAGCTTTTTTGATTGTGTGAGTATTTCTGTTAAGGGAAAAGCACGAGAAATTGCGCATCAAGCCAAAATAGGTGGGCGCCTTATTCGTGTTCTCGATGATGACACTATTGCAATCAATTTTGATGAATTATCAACAGAAGAAGATGCTGGTGCTTTAGCGCAGCTTTTGGGGGCACAACTCGTTGATAAGGTTTCTCCACGACTCTTTGGAAAAAAACGGGATGCTGCTTTTCTTTCTCAGCCTTTTTTTCATGCGGTTCATTCAGAGACAGATATGATGCGCTTTTTGCGTCGTTTAGCGGATAAGGATTTGGCGCTGGATCGCGCTATGATCCCTCTTGGTTCTTGTACAATGAAGCTTAATGCAGCTGCTGAATTGATGCCTGTAAGTTGGGCTAGCATGGCCAATATACATCCCTTTGTTTCACTAGAGGATGCAGCGGGTTATTTGGAGATGATCAACCAGTTAAATGCGTGGTTGTGTGAAATTACAGGATTTGCGCAAGTTTCTTTTCAGCCAAATTCTGGTGCTCAAGGTGAATATGCTGGGCTTTTGGCTATCCGACGATATTACCAATCACGGGGAAAACATCAACGTACAGTTTGTCTTATTCCTGCATCTGCGCATGGTACAAATCCAGCCTCGGCCCATATGGCAGGGATGGAAGTCGTTGTGGTAAAATGTTTAAGCGATGGTGATGTTGATGTAGACGATCTCAAGATGAAAGCGCAATTGCATAAAGATAAATTGGCCGCTCTCATGATTACTTATCCTTCAACCCATGGTGTTTACGAGGAAAGCATTAAGGAAATTTGTTCTATTATTCATGAAAATGGCGGACAAGTTTATTTTGATGGTGCTAATCTCAATGCCCTTGTGGGGCTTGCTCGTCCTGCGGATATTGGCGCTGATGTTTGTCATATGAATCTTCATAAAACATTTGCTATTCCTCATGGTGGTGGTGGTCCTGGTATGGGACCAATTGGAGTTGCTGCGCATCTCAAACCATTCTTACCAGGTCATGAACAGGATGGGACAACGCATGCGGTTTCGGCTGCTCCTTATGGAAGTGCGTCTATTCTTGCAATTACATGGATGTATATTCGAATGATGGGGGCTGATGGCTTAAAATATGCAACACAAATAGCCATTTTAAATGCCAATTATATTGCTGCACGTCTTTCAGCCGCTTATTCCATTCTTTATCGGGGCAAGCATGGACGTGTTGCGCACGAATGTATTGTGGATA
Source organism: Bartonella sp. AA168HLJHH (assembly GCF_042197365.1). Taxonomy (NCBI): domain Bacteria; kingdom Pseudomonadati; phylum Pseudomonadota; class Alphaproteobacteria; order Hyphomicrobiales; family Bartonellaceae; genus Bartonella; species Bartonella sp. AA168HLJHH. The sequence goes on from NZ_JBHIRS010000017.1 coordinate 7,107, forward strand.
CACGCGTGTTGAAAGAGCAGTATGGGGTGAGTGTTGATGATATTGCAAAACGTCTCATTGATTATGGATTCCATGCGCCCACGATGTCGTTCCCTGTTCCGGGAACTTTAATGATTGAGCCAACGGAATCTGAACCAAAAGCAGAGATTGATCGTTTTTGTGATGCTTTACTCTCTATTGCTGAAGAAGCGAAAAAAGTTGGTAGCGGGGTTTGGCCAAAAGACAATAATCCATTGGTGAATGCCCCTCATACAGTGGCAGATACTTTAGATGATGCTTGGGCACGACCCTATTCGCGACAAGAAGCTGCTTTTCCCAACAGTTCTCTTGATCCAGCCAATAAATATTGGCCTCCTGTATCGCGTATTGATAATGTTGCGGGAGACAGAATGCTCATTTGTTCGTGTCCGCCATTGGGAAATACCTATTAAATAACAAATATGTATTTAATTTGTTTATTTGCATAAACAAAAAAGCCCACACATTTTGTGTGGGTTTGTACTTGTTGATCATGTTACTATGGAATTATTTGTCTATTTTCTAGAATTTTGCATTGTTTTTTATAACATGAGCAAAATCGAAAAAGTCGACAAAAAGCTGTATTTTGTCGGCAATAGGCATGCTCTCCTTTGCTTTCTACCGTATGACATGGTTTTAGTGACTAGGCGGCATTGGTCTAGCCAGCTAATTCATGTAAACGAGAGCGAAACCTACGGGGGATAAGTCACGTCTGTTGCATGTGTTGTGATATACTCCTTCTCACTAGGGTGACGACGACCGGTTGTAGAAAGAATAAAATCAATTTTAGTGTTTTTGATGATAAAGACACGCGAAACTCTGTTGTTGCATCTTTTCGAGTCAAGAATTGTCTAAATATTTCTCTTTAATCTGCTTTTTGTAAATATGACGCAAAAATATGTAAGAACACCTGTCAGAATGAGCAAACGCAAAGCCAAATGTATTATGGTTGTTTTTTACAAGGTATCTTATAAAAAGCCGGCACATCTTTCCACTTCATTGCAAGTCAGTTTGTGACTTTACGGCGCTGTTTTCCTAAGAGCCCGTGTTCTTTCGCTGTTACCTGTAAATCAACATCCAAACTTAACGCAGCGACATGTTTTGAGTCAGAGATTGAGAAAAAAAGAGCTTTATGAGTAGTTCCTGCTGTCTGTCTGATGAGGGCGGGGGATTGCGTATTTCTGTTGACGTAACCTTTGAAACTGGAAGACAATCTCATTTTGGAAAATGTAAAGCTGTAAAGGTGAAAATCAATCCTCAGTTTGTCATCTCCTCTTCATTCAGCTTTGCGGCTTTCAAAAGCATTTAAAGCAATATTTTTTTAATAATGGGGATTACATATTGCTCCATACTTTTATTTATTGTGTTCTTTAGTGGGGGAATGATCCTCATGTAAAACAGAACGCTCCAAAAAGAATATACTTGGGTTGTTAATTCACATGTTTGTTTTAAAGAGATATTTCGCTCCTATCCCATTTCGTGACGGCGCTTGTGAATGGTGTAAGGGTAAATCCATTGATCCCCCAATCTTTACGCTTCATAACGGAGTAAGCCGGCACTATTATACACTTTGCCAGCGCCTAATGTTATAGCTCTTGGCACTATGGTTCATAAGAGGAATTATTCTTTTCTTAAATCATTTTTATCTACACATAGTCCAGCTTGTGGTATGCAAGCGAATGATTTTAATTGGGAAATTAATTTTAAAAACTTTGTAGTAGATTCTTTTTTGTCAATTTATGGGGAAAGGCTAAGTTTTTGTATTTTAGATGAAAGCTACTTCCATAAAACAGTCCATCAACTTGTCTGTTTTGAGATTTCTGTGAATGTACGGTATCTATGACCATTCTATGTGGTTGATTGTTGTAAAATCTTTTGTAAAAGCCCCTCAATTTTCTAAAATGATGATTTTTATCAATTTATTTTTTTAAAGAGTTTTTATGTGTAAATGTATTTATAGCGGGAGCCAAGAGATGTTAGAATTTCATTGGGAAGGGTATCGGCATCTATAGATACTTTTTCAAGTGTTTGATGGGGACCAATGAGTTCTACCCAGTCACCAGTTTGAGGTTTTTGTTCAAGATCGCTCGTATCTACAATAATGGAATCCATAGAAACTCGCCCAACCATGGGAAGTTTGTGCCCGTTGAAATAAATAGTTCCTTTATTCGAAAGAGTACGGAGCCAGCCGTCTGCGTAGCCTATAGAAATGGTTGCAAGAGTGCTTGGTCTGTTGGTTATAAAGCTTTCTGCATAACCAACAGGTGCTCCTATATCAACAACGCGGCTTTGAATGACTTGGGCTTCAAGTTTTAAAACAGGTTTCAAAGGTGACGGGTGTTTTCCCCGCGGATCAACTCCGTAAAGTGCAATGCCTGGACGAACAAGATCAAAATAAAAATCTGATCCTAGAAAGATACCTCCAGAATTGGCAAAGGAAACTTTGCAAGCAGGCAATTGCGCAAGGATCGTTTTGAAAGAAGTCAATTGGGCATAATTTGATGGGTGGGTATCATCTTCTCCGTTAGAAAGATGACTAAGAATATATTTTATTTCTGCTTTTTCGAAAATTGTAGGGTGTTTGATGAGTTTTTGTAATTCTTTTTGATCTAGTCCTAATCGGTTCATATGGGTATCGATTTGAACCATTGCTGGAAATTTTTTATCTTTTTTTTGACAAATTTTTTGCCAATTTTCAATGGCATTCCAAGAGTTTAGAACAGGAACAATACCAGATTGTGCGACAAACTCTTCTGCTAAGTGTGGAAGTCCATTCAGAATGGCAATTGTGACATTTGATGGTAAAATGCTTTTTAATTGGAGTGCTTCTCTGATTTGGGCAACAAAAAAAGTGCGACAACCAGCTTGGTAAAGGGCAGGAGCAATTTTGTGAGCTCCTAATCCATAGGCATTTGCTTTTACAACTGCTGAACATTGTGTTGGAGCTACACGTTTGGCTAAAGTAATATAATTGGCAACAATGGCACTGACATCGATGGTTGCTACAGCTGTATAGAGTGATGTATTTATTTCATCATTAACGGATTTGTTCATTTTAAAAGCTTATCTGTGTTCGTGAAATACGCAGTTTTCTTTGGTTATTTTATAGAGGTTGCTTATGAGAGATGAAAGATACTGTTTGCTACGGTCAAAATCATAAGAAGCCTATGCTGCCATTAAAGTCGTTTTTTATGTAAAATGGTACTCCGGATATAAGAGATAGTTTAGTTTTATTTGTGTTGTTATCAACATGGTATCTTCTAATGATTTGTAAAACATAGACTTTTTTACTTATTTCCCCTCGTTTAGGCATATAAAAAAGAAAGCATAGTTTATTGTATTGTATCATTTTGAAGAGTGCAATGTTAGACTATTGTTGCTGGTGTGATTGTTGTGATTAAATATTGCATTGGCTGCTTGTGTAGAGAAGGTAAAATGATTAAATTAACCACGTTAAGTCAATGCATTACAAGTTTTCTAACATGAGGGGGAAGATCACTCATCTGTGCAATTTTGGATGTCGTCTCATGCACTTAAAATTATTTTTATTGAATGGAAAACAGTGTGTAAACACTTTTTGATACATTAAAACTGTTGATTTAGAAAACTCGTTGATTTGGATATTATTTGTTTTCAAGATGGATTGGGTATCCAGTATTTACTTTCTAGTCTTTGATTGGTTTTAAGTGAAATCAATTTTATCGCTTATAGAGTACACTAGACTCATTTATTTAATTTTGACATAAAAGTGTTAACCTTGAGGCTTTTGTGTTGAGAAAATTGTTGGCAGATGGTTGTGCAAGTACTATATCACGTCAAGGATTCGAAATTTAACGTTCAATAAATATGGGGAAGAGTATGAATACGTCTGCTACCAATGTTCCGTCAAGCATCAGCAGCGTTGCAAATTTTCCGATTCCTGAGAATGTGTTCGCCCTTACTGTCCAAGAGGTTTGTCACTATACAGATCGGTTATTTAAATTCCGTCTGAATCGTCCGGAAAGTTTTCGTTTTCGTTCGGGTGAGTTTGTTATGATCGGTTTGCCAAATGCAGAAAAGCCGATTTATCGCGCTTATTCGATTGCAAGTCCCTTTTGGGATGAACAGCTTGAGTTTTTTTCGATAAAAGTTCCAGGGGGACCTTTAACCGAGCATCTCCAAAAAATTAAAATTGGTGATACAGTTCTCATGCGTAAAAAATCTACAGGAACGCTGGTTCTTGATGCTCTTATTCCTGGAAAACGTCTTTATCTTCTTTCAACTGGGACGGGGATTGCTCCTTTTGCAAGCCTTATTCGTGATCCTGAAACTTATGAAAAATTTTCAGAAGTTGTCCTTATTCAAACAACGCGCGAAAAAAATGAGTTAATTTATGCAAAAGATCTTGTTTCCTCTTTGCAACAAGATCCACTCATTGGAGAGTATGCACAACAGTTGAGATTTTATCCTATGACTACTCGTGAAGCTTCTAAGCATATGGGCCGTATTACAACTGTGATGGAAAGTGGGGACTTTTTTGAAACAACAGGCCTTCCTAAAATTCATCCTGATGAAGATCGGGTGATGATTTGTGGTTCCATGGCTATGTTAAAAGATTGTGCAAGGATGTGTGAAAGCTTTGGTCTTGTTGAAGGGGCCAATAATGCTCCTGCTACTTATGTTGTAGAGCGCGCTTTTGTGGAGTAATGAGTGGGAAAGTTGATGCTTTATCTTCTTTCAAACCGGTATGGGGTTTTTCCTTTTGCAAGCTTTATTCGTGAGCCTGATATTTATGAAAAATTTTCAGAAGTTGTTCTTATTTAAATAACGTGCGAAAAGAATGGGTTAATTTGTGCAAAAGATCTTGTTTCCTCTTTGCAATAAGATCCACTCATTGGAGAGTATGCACAACAGTTGAGATTTTATCCTATGACGACTCGTGAACCTTCTGAGCATATGGGGCGTATTACGACTGTTATGGAAAGTGGAGATTTTTTTGAAACAAGCGGCTTTGAAACAATAGAACTCGCAAAATTCATCCTGATGAAGATCGGGTGATGATTTATGGTTTTATGACGATGTTAAAAGATTGCGCAAGGATGTGTGAAAGCTTTGGTCTTGTTGAAGGGACTGATATTCTTGCACATTACATTATATTGTAGAAAGAGCTTTTTTCGAGGGAGAGGGAAGTTGTGATGCGGTATATGCTAATGCAGTAATCGAATCCCAATCACTTATTGCAATGAGTTTTTGGGGCGCTATCCAAGAACCTCCAACGCAGAAGACATTGGGCAGTTGGAGCCATTGTGTTGCACTTTTTTGTGTAATACCGCCTGTTGGGCAAAACCGGATATCAGAAAAGGGAGATGCTAAAGCTTCGATGAAGGAAATACCCCCAGCAGCTTCAGCAGGGAAAAATTTAAGATATGAATAGCCTTTGTTTAATGCTTGCATGAGTTCACTTGGGGTCATTGCACCGGGAAGAAGGGGAATTTCACTATTTTTTGCACAATTGATTAGTTCATTGGATAATCCGGGGCTTACAATAAACTTGGCTCCAGCTTGTTCGGCTTTTTCGTAATGTGTTGTGTTGAGAATTGTGCCGGCTCCAACAATTGCTTCAGGGACTTCTTGTGTGATTTTCTGAATTGCTTTGAGGGCATTTGGTGTTCGCAAGGTGATCTCAATTGTTTTTAATCCACCTTTGACAAGAGCGCGTGTTAAAGGTACAGCACTTTGTAGATTGTCAATGAGTAAAACAGGTATAACAGTTTGTCCTTGGAGATATAATAAAAGCTTTTCTCTTTTTTGGCACATGATATTTTTTCTTCTTGGAGATGATATTATTTGTATCGTTTGATTAAGCACAATATGTTAAAGAGTACATGAATAAATCTTGAAATTGAATGAAACGCGCGTTATGGCAAAACACATGGAAAAGAATTTTAAAGTTGCTGCACTTTATTGCTTTGCAGATTTGAAGCATTATCATCAATTACAAAAACCTTTGCAGGATTTATGTCAAGCAAAGGATATCAAAGGCACTCTGCTTTTAGCACAAGAGGGCATTAATGGAACAGTTGCTGGTTCTTGTGATGCGATTGAGGCATTGGTGGATTTTATTACGGCTGAGCCAGCGTTTCAAACGCCGGAGATTAAATATTCATGGGCATCAAAAATGCCTTTTCATCGCATGAAAGTGCGGTTGAAAAAAGAGATTGTGACAATGGGGGTTGAAGGGGTTGATCCGCTAAAAGTTGTTGGTACTTATGTCGATCCTGAAGATTGGAATGCTCTTATTCAAGATGAAGAGACAATTTTAATCGATACACGGAATGACTATGAATATGCGATAGGGAGTTTTCAAGGAGCGATTGATCCGCAGATTAAAACATTTCGCGAATTTCCTGAATGGGTGCGTAAACATGAGGCTGAGTTAAAGAAAAAAAAGAAAATTGCCATGTTTTGTACAGGTGGTATTCGGTGTGAAAAATCAACAGCTTTTGTTCGTGATCTTGGTTATGAGCAAGTCTACCATCTAAAAGGAGGTATTCTAAAATATTTAGAAAAAATTCCAAAAGAGAAAAGTTTATGGTGGGGTGAGTGTTTTGTTTTTGATGAGCGTGTTTCTGTTCAACATGGTCTTGAAGAATGTGGACGCGAATTATGTCGCGCGTGTCGTTCTCCTCTTAATGCTGAAAGCAAATTATCGCCTCATTATGAGGAAGGTGTTTCCTGTGATGCTTGTTATAACACGCGTAGTGAAGCCGATAGAGAGCGCTTTCGTGAGCGCCATAGGCAATTTCAATTGTTGAAATTGCGTGCAATTGATTCTCATCAAGGGACATAAGGATATCGTAGTGTAGAGTTTTAAGTTGTAGCGTTTTTCTCTTAAATTTAAGAGAGAAGAGTTTTTTAATATTGGTAGAAAAATATTTTATAAGACCGGATATTATTCGGTCTTTTTGTTTATGTTAAATTATTTGACTTATAAATAATCATTATAGATTGTTCGCTCTCCTTGACTTTATAGGATTGAGTTTTCAGATACTTTTCATTTTAAAATAGAAAAGCCGTTCACCAACAGCGCAGAGGAGGGAGATTATAGTTTAAGAGAAAAGCGTATAAATAAGATGTGATTAATAAGAGGAGATGAAAAAGCAGATGCTAGGTGGAAAAATAAAATGATAATAGGAGTTTATGATTTCAGAATTTAATATAATACATTAATTTATAATGATAATTTATTATTCATTTGAATAAAAGAGTTCAATATTGTGAACTTTGTTGCTTTCAGATTAGATGAGAACGAATCGCGTAAAATTCATTCACTTGTACGTTGCAAATGGGAGTAACGTGTGGACAAAAATCATTTTAGATAAGGTGTTATGAAACATTTCAATGTACGAGTTTCTGCAATATTGGAAGTTGGCAGATAGAATGGGAGTGTTTGTTTTTAATTTCATAAGTATAAAGAGGGTGAGATGTAGTTGATCTATATCATACAAGCTATATTATACGGGGATTTCTTCATGATATTTTGCTTAAGCGATGCTGTGAAATGAATGTGGAAGCAGGGATGTTTTTAGGATGTAAATGAGAAAGATAATGGTGTTTTGTTGGGGGAAGGACACGTTATCTTTAAAGACTATGGTGCTTCAGTCGTTACTATCCTCAGTCTTCAATGTTGGTCATCTTTGCATTTGAGAGGATATATAAGAGGTACTCCTTTTTTCAATTGTTTTTTATTTCTGATGCGCAAAAGAATGATTTTAATTGATTCATTGTAAGAGGGTTGAAATAAGAGGATTTTATAATGGAATTTTTGTTTAAGGGTACAATAATAAATTATCATTATAAATTAATGTCTTGAGTAATTTATTTTGCGTTATTTTCTGCTGCGGATATTAGGAGATAGAATAGGGTCAAGAAACAAGGGGCTTTAAACGCAAGACAGTGATTTATGTTGCACGGATAATGTAAGGGGTGTGATCTCATGAAAGCGGATGGATGGCTTTGTCTGGGGAGAGTGTTGTTTTTTCGCATCATTTTATCTTTAAGAATTAAAAAATGTTTAAAATTAAAAAAATGATTGAAATGAGAAAGAATTCGTTTTATAGGATGCCTTGCCCAAAGTCGCACGTGCCTGTGGGTGTCCGCTGGTTCTCAAATGGTGAGATTAACCGGTACGGTACCTGGAACTAACCGCTCCAGTCATTCTTACAGCCAATTGCAAGAATGAGGACATCTTGAAGCAACGACGGTGCGGGCCTTTCTGGTGTCTTCCAGTTTTTAAATGCTGGGATAACTATAGAGGCACACCTCATTGCCTTCAGTGCGGAAGTGGTTTTCTCAACTCCAATCAAAAAGGCAGATAAAATAGAATAACGCGGCTTCGCGCTGTTCTTTCGCTGCATGCAATGCTAATTTCTGATTTTTTGTAATCAGAATGGGGATAGTTGTTGTGTGTTTTTTGTCCTTTAGCTTTTGGCAGCTTTGGCTGTCCAAGCATAGAGTGGGGGAGCTTTCCCTCAAGGAGAATTGCAGATGGCAACGCAACGTATTCGCGATTTTCTTGCAACACATCGTTCTGAAGGTCCATGCTTAATTGTTGACCTTGATGTTGTTCGTGACAACTATTTAAATTTTGAAAAAGCTCTGCCGCAGTCTCGTATTTTTTACGCAATAAAGGCAAATCCAGCTCCTGAAATCTTGCGTTTGCTAAGTTCTTTAGGATCTTCTTTTGATGCGGCTTCTGTTGCAGAAATTGAAATGGCTTTAAAAGCAGGTGCAACGCCAGAGCGTATTTCTTTTGGAAATACGATTAAAAAAGAGCGTGATATTGCACGAGCATATGCATTGGGAGTTTCACTTTATGCCGTTGATTGTGTGGAAGAAGTGGAAAAAATTGCGCGTGTTGCTCCAGGAGTGCGTGTTTTTTGCCGTGTTCTTACCGATGGAAAAGGTGCAGAGTGGCCATTGTCACGCAAATTCGGTTGCGTTCCAGAAATGGCGGTTGATGTTCTAAGACGCGCACACCAATTGGGTTTGCAAGCCTATGGTGTTTCTTTTCATGTTGGATCTCAGCAGGTTGATTTGAGTGCGTGGGATCGTGCTTTATCGGATGCTTCTACAGTTTTTAAGCGCTTGGAACAAGAAGGCATTTCACTGAAATTGGTGAATATGGGCGGCGGTTTTCCAACCCGTTATTTGAAAGATGTCCCTACAGAACAAGCTTATGGTACAGCAGTTTTTGATTCATTGAAAAAGCATTTTGGTAATCGTATCCCTGAGACGATTATTGAGCCAGGACGTGCGATGGTTGGCAATGCTGGTGTTATTCGTACAGAAGTTGTTCTAATATCTAAAAAAGCTGATAATGATAATGTACGATGGGTTTATCTTGATATTGGAAAATTTAATGGTCTTGCTGAGACTATGGATGAAGCCATTCGTTATCCTATTGAGACACCTCATGATGATAAGGTAATGGAGCCTTGTATTTTGGCTGGACCAACATGCGATTCGGCAGATGTTCTCTATGAAAAAACACCTTATCCGCTTCCTCTATCCCTAACGATAGGAGATGAAATATTGATTCATGGAACGGGTGCTTACACGACAACTTACGCATCGGTTGCTTTTAATGGTTTTGAGCCTTTACGATCATATGTAATCTGAGGTTTCCTTTTAACTATAGTTTTTTTAGACTTTTTGCTATGCTCGTCATGGCGCTATAAGAGGGCGGTTATAGAGATGAACATGATGAACTTTCAAACAAAAGATGGGGCATGTTTTACACTTTTATTGGAGCAAGAAGCCGATAAGCCTTATCGAGAAATTTTGCTTGATTCAACGATGGGGTATGGACGTAAACGTAAATCATCAGAGGCTTTACGTCGTGGACGGTTAGCTGCTCAAGGGCTCTCTTTTGTGGTTAAAAATGTGCTTGGAGAGCTTGTGGGAAGTGTCCGTCTTTGGCATGTTTCTTTTTCTAAAAGAAAAAATAAAACACAACATGCTTTACTTTTAGGCCCCTTGGCTGTTGCATCTGAATGTGCTGGTATGGGAATAGGATCAATTTTAGTCCGCCATGCAATTGAAACAGCAAAAAAATTGGGATATGGCGCCATTTTGCTGGTAGGGGATTTTGAATTTTATCAACGTTTTGGCTTTTCAAATAGTTTAACAGAAAATTTGGCAATGCCTGGTCCTTACGAAAAGCATCGCTTTCAAGCGTTGGAACTGATACCACATTATCTTTCTGGGTGTTATGGCACTTTGGTTCCTAGTGGAGAACGAGAAGTTTCAAATCGTTTTCAGCATCATAAAGTCGCTTGAAGATAGTGTTATTTCGTTTTTCAGCAGCTGCCATTGAGAAGAGCATACCGTTTTGACAGTGCCAAGGTATTTAGCGGTACAAAGTTTTGGGGAGTTGTATCGCGATTTTATTATATGGCTGGTTTCTTATTTTTGATAATTTCAGTTAAGTGAGTAAGAATATATTTTAAGCTCATTTTTTGAAATAGCGTCCTATTTTATAATATTAAAGGAACCGGATTTTTGAGTGGTTTTGTATTCTTTCAAAGCCAGTATCATCATACAGTTTTCCAGTTTCCAATATTGTTGGTAGATCTTGCATCGAAACGGTTGGATATTTTACTTTTTTCTTAAACAGTTTTTTTCTTTGCTTTTTATGTGCAAGGGAATGGTTTTGATTGATTCAATAGAGAGATATTTTGAGAAATTTTATACAATTTTAGCGCTTGTTGAAAAAGAAAAATATGCAGCAGTAGAATCAAAATTATAAATACTAGCTTTTTTAAAAGAGTGTAAAAAAAATAAAATTACATGAGCAGCTTTGTTGAAAAAAAATATATCATTACTTTTTTGCTATAAAGGTAAATCGTTTTGCAATTGGCATGAGAGGATCAAATACAAAATGATTTTTTCATGTAAAATTTTGCATTCAGAATCAAAAAACGTTGCTCTACACATTATAAGGGAAATAGGTGTGTGAATAAAAATCACAAGAATCATAAATCTTTTATGAATATTCTTGTAAGACTCAAAAGAGTAAAGGGCAAAGAATCTTTTAATCGTTTGTGCCCTATGGTGATAAATCAAAAATCTTATAGAAATAGCTGCTTTATCTTTATAGTGTGGAGCGCGTTAGGTAAGATCGTTGTTTACCTATCATCTAAAACAATTTTTGTATGCGAGAGGTTATTTTAAAAGTGCGTAAAGAGCCCGCATTGAAAAGAATTTTTATCAGAAGAATCATTTAGAATCACGTATTTATTTATACTGTCTCTTGAGAAAAGATAAAGTGCATAGGAAGCGAGGAAAGTGATAAGGATAAAAAATATTTCTCAATTGTAATTAAGCTTAGTGATTTGGTGGTGAATCCATGAGAGGTGGTATTTTTTTGAGAAACATGGTCATAAATGTCAAAACACCAAAGATGATGGTTATGATAAAGAAAATATCACTAAAAGCCATAATCATTGCTTGTATGCGTACCATATTAAACAATTGAGAAAGAGCCAGGGTATAGGAATCAAAGGTTTCTGTTTTGAATAATAAAATAAGCTTTGAAAGCATTTCAGTTGCTTGTCTGTTTGCGTGGTTAAGGGTTTCGGCTATTCGTTCATAATGGAAGTCCGTGCGTTTTGTCATGAGCGTGCTGATAATGGCAAGTCCCACAGCACCACCTAGATTCCGTGTGAGATTAAAGAGTCCAGAAGCATTTTGCATTCGTTCTGGTGGGAGTGTTCCCAATGCAATATTATTAATAGGAACCATACATAACATTACAGAAGCACCACGGAAAACTTGCGGCCAAAAAAGCTGCCAAAAATCCCACTTATCTGTGATAGTGCTTGCCATCCAAGTGCCTATTGCAAAACCAAAAAGTCCTATTGCCATCATTACACGTGCATCCATTCGTGCTGAAAGGAATCCTGCAAGGGGAGCCGTTAATAACATGACGAATCCTGAAAGAAACAATGTTTCTCCAATCATAAGGGCATCGTAATGGCGGATTTGGCTCAAATAGACAGGATAAAGGTACGTGAGTCCATAAAGACCTATACCCAGTGAAAAGGAAAAAATGGATGCAGCTGAAAAATTAAAATTAGAAAAAGTAGAGAGATCTACAATGGGTTCTTTTGCTGTAAAAGCACGCCAGAAGAACAAGGCGGCAGCAAGAATCATGATAATAAATAAATTCCGAACCAGCCTATCATTCAGCCAATCATGACGTGCGCCTTCTTCTAGTACATACTCTAAAGTTCCTAGAAAAACAGCCATAGAAATGAGCCCCAACCAGTCAAATTTAGCCATGAGAGATGGATTTGCTTTATCAAAATCAATCAACTTCCAAGCGAGAATTGAAATAATAATCCCAAAAGGCACATTAATGAGAAAAAGCCAGTGCCATGATAAGATATGACAAAGATAACCTCCGACCGTTGGACCAATAGTGGGGGCTAATGTTGCGACTAGTCCAACAATAGGGGTAACAATTGGGCGTTTGGAAGGAGGAAAAAGAACATAAGAGGCGACAAAAACGCTTGGGATAATTCCTCCACCAATAAAACCTTGCAATGCACGGTAGATAATCATCTCTCCAATAGATGTTGCTGTTGCACAAAGAACAGAAGTAATCGTAAACCCGATCGCTGATATGGTGAAGAAAACACGTGTTGAAAGCAATCTTCCTAAGAATCCAGAAAGGGGCAACATGATGACTTCAGCGATGAGATAGGAGGTTTGAACCCATGAAATTTCTTCAGAGCTCGCAGAAAGACCAGCTTGAACTTCGGCTAAAGAGGAGGCAACGATTTGTATATCCAAAATGGCCATGAACATGCCAAAGGCCATAACTATGAAAATCACAATGCTACGGATTTCTATGCGCTCTTGAGACTGTATGGGCTTTGGTATTGAAGATGTCATAATAATGAGGTCATTTGCTTGTTATTATAAGAGACTTTTATCTTGTGGTTTTGTACGTGTATCAACTTCTACTGAAACACTCATTCCTGCTCGGATATGTCCGGTCTTTAAGACTTCTTCTGGAATAGAAATACGTACAGGAATGCGTTGGACAATCTTTGTAAAGTTACCGGTAGCGTTTTGTGGAGGAAGAAGAGAAAAAACAGCACCTGTTGCCGGTGAAATAGAAAGCACTGTTCCTGTAAAGCCCTCCTTTTTGAAGGCATCAACAGAAATATAAGCCTTTTGTCCCGCATGAATATTTTGCAACTGTGTTTCTTTATAGTTTGCTTCAATATAAAGTGCATGGATGGGGACTAATGCTGCAAGACGTTGGCCATTTACAACAAAATCTCCCGTTTTTGCTGTTAAATTTCCTATGATTCCATCAAATGGCGCGCGTATAATGGTTGAATCAAGGTCACGTTGTGCTTTTTCACGCGAAAGTTCTAAACTCTTTGTTTGGCTTTCTGTTTCACTTCGTTGTGCTTCTAGCACTCGAATATTGGCGCGTGCTGCAGCGATTTGTGCATCTGCACGGTTAACATTTGCGATAGCTTGTTCATAAGCTGATTTGGCATCATCAACATCAGATTGAGGGGCATAACGATTGGCTTTCAGTTCTGTTACACGTTTTAAGGTGAGTTGTGCATTGGTTGCTATGGCTGAAGCGGCTGCTTTTTGCGCTTTTGCATCATCTAAAGCACTATGAGCGGCTGTGATTTGTGCATCAATGCGTAGAAGTGTTTTTTTCTGTGTGTCAAGATGCGCTTCTGTTTGATCCAAGGCTATTTGATAATCACCATTGTCTAAGTAAAATAAAACATCGTCCTTTTTTACAACTTGGTTGGCTTTAATGGCAATTTTTTCAATATATCCATTTAATTTAGTCGCAATAGCGGCTATATCTCCTTGCACATAGGCATCTTCAGTGGATAGCATATAACGCCATTGCGTTATCCATTTGTAGCTAAACCAAAGCACAAAAAGTGCAAAGACAATAAGAAGAGCCTTGATTACTTTTTTTCGTTTCGTTTTATTGAAATTGTTGGTTGAAAAAATTGTCTCAGATACGGACATGATTTTATACTTTCAATATTTATGTTCTAACGAGTATAATAAGCCTCTCACTCTAGGGTAGGGTGATACATGCACGGACGATAAGAGCTTTTCAAACAATAAGGCGATCCTTGGTACATAATGCTAAATATATAAACTTGCAAGTTAGAGATCTTGTTTTCAAGTTAGCGGTCTTATTTTATTGCGCATTTTTTACAAAGCCCTCGTACTTCTAAGGTGCTTTTATGTGCTTGGAAGTCAACAGCTTGAACCATCTGTTTTAAACTTGATACAATCGTTTGATTTTGTATTTTGTTGACTGTGCCACAGTTTAGGCATCTTCAGTGGACAGCATATAACACCATTGCGTCGTCCACTTATAGCTAAACCAAAGTACAAAAAGCGCAAAGACGATAAGAAGAGCCTTGATTACTTTTTTTCGTTTCATTTTATCGAGATTTTTTGTTGAAAAAATTGTCTCAGATACGGACATGATTTTATACTTTCAATATTTATGTTCTAACGAGTATAATAAGCCTCTCACTCTAGGGTAGGGTGATACATGCACGGACGATAAGAGCTTTTCAAACAATAAGGCGATCCTTGGTACATAATGCTAAATATATAAACTTGCAAGTTAGAGATCTTGTTTTCAAGTTAGCGGTCTTATTTTATTGCGCATTTTTTACAAAGCCCTCGTACTTCTAAGGTGCTTTTATGTGCTTGGAAGTCAACAGCTTGAACCATCTGTTTTAAACTCGATACAATCGTTTGATTTTGTATTTCGTTGACTGTGCCACAGTTTTCGCAAATTATAAACGTTGTAAGTTCATGTTGACAGTTTTCAGGGTGTAAACAGACCATAAAGGCATTTGCACTTTCAAGACGATGAATACACTTTAACTGTACGAGTTTTTCTAACGCACGATAAACTTGGAGAGGTGCGCGAAAACCTTCTTCGCGTAAGTGATTGAGAATCGCATAAGCACTTAAAGGCCCTTTTGCATTTTTTAAAGTATTTAAAACCAATGTTTGGTTACGCGTCAGTTTAGATGACATTGACATCTTCCTTTTGCTCCCATGGAAAAGCATAAAGCGTGTAAGATATTTATGCAATGGTGATTATAGAATATGTACTCTATTTTTAGCCTTTTACATGACATCATTGCGATATGTAAGACAAGTTGCAACCGTTGTGAGGGGAGGGGTATTATAATCTGAAAGCCGCTGCTATCCAGCAAGAAACTTTTATACGCTTCTTAATTTTGCCAATAATGTTTTGAAATAGGATTTTTTGTTCAATATTTTATTGGTAAAGTTTGGGTTATTTTATTTAAAAAAAAAT